>NZ_CP104467.1:4259935-4567151 GCF_025369935.1 Paenibacillus andongensis
CCGCATCATCTTGCTCCATGACAACATCCAAAAGTACTAAGGCGGCATTCGATTGTTGTTTCAATAGCTGTTTGGCTTCTAAAGCCGAATAAGCACTATGGAATTCCAGCTTCTTTCCATTAAATTCGAAATCTTGAAGAACCATTTTCGTCACTTGATGGATTTGTTTCTCATCATCAACAATGAGCACGACCCAAGGGTCTTGTTCGATCGTAACTTCGTTAGCTGAATCGGTCTCTTCTTCCTCAGCAAAAAGAAGCTCATCCTGGTCCATTAACCCATCTTGTACTGTCATTGCTCGGCTTCCTCCTCTTTCGGAATCGTAATCGTAAATAAACTTCCTTGTCCCAAGGTACTAGAACCATCGATGGTTCCATTCAGTGATTGAGTAACGAGATTATAGACAATATTCATCCCTAACCCGGTTCCGCCTTTGCCGCGGCTCGTCGTGAAGAAAGGATCAAAAATTTGATCAAGAACTTCTTGCGTCATTCCTTTACCGTCATCCGTATAGGCAAGGATGATATAGTCTCGATGATCTTCAACACGTATGGTCAAACTGCCTTCTTCCTCTGACGTATAGGCATGGTTCAAAGAATTCATAACTAAATTCGTAATAATCTGTGATAAAGCACCAGGATAAGTGTAAAGCGTCAGCTCATTATCGCAATATACATCTACTCGGAGCCTTGTTTTCTTGAGAGTAGGTTTCAAGCTTGAGATGATGCCCTCTAAGTACTCCTTCAAATGAAAGGTGCGCTTGACTTCAACGCTTTGATCAACAGAAATTTGTTTAAAACTGCGAACCAAGGAAGAAGCGCGTTCCAAATTGGACTGCACCATAGTATTCGTTTCTTGGGTAATGGATAGGAACTGTTCAAGGTCAGACTTTTTCATTTTCCCTGTCTCATACAAGCTCTTAAATTCCTTCGTCTTTTGATCCAAATAACTAATTGCTGTAACACCGATTCCGATTGGTGTATTGATTTCGTGTGAAACCCCGGCAACCAGATTACCCAAAGCTCCCATTTTCTCCGATTGGACAAGGTGGTCCTGTGTCACCTGCAGCGTATTTAGCACCTGTTGAAGCTCGTGGTAGCGCTCATCCAAATTTTTGACCATGTCATTAAAAGCTTCTGACACCTCAGCGATTTCAGGAGAAGCTTTGAACTGCAGCTTAGGAAGGTCTCCTCCTTGCTTCACAATAAGCGCGGCTTCACGAAGCCGGCTTAACGGACGAATAACAATCCTTCGCAAAATAAGCCACAGCAATGTTGACATAACAAAAGCAACACTAAAGCCCACAATCAGAATAAGTTTCGTTCTCTTTGTCAGCAGCGCGGCTTCCTCGGATGAATCAAAAATAACTTCTACCGCACCTACAACATGGCCATCCTCCTGAAGTGGTGCCGTCAGACGGACAACCGGTTTATCTGTTTGCGCCATTGGCACGCGGTTAACAATGGTTTGATCCTGTTTAGGAATGACTACCCCTGAAACAGGCATATGAGTACCGACTTCAGATCGATTGGAAGCCGCAAGAATAACGCCTTGCTTATCGTATAATTTCATCTCGAGAACACGCGTATTTTTATATTGAATATAGTCAAATATTTGCTGTACATCGGTAACGGAACGAGATTCTTCATAGCGTCCATTGATGGCAATTGTCATACCGCTTATTTGACTTACATAGGCTTCTCGAATGGATTGATTTAAACTTATGGTATCGAAGATCAACATCGTAGAGAGCATACTCACCGTAACAGCCGTTACGACGAAGACAATTCTTTTCTGTAAGCTCAATCTCTTTTTAAGAAATGGCATGGGATGCTCCTACTTCACTTCAAACGTGATCGTCTTGCTTACATCGTAAGGCGTGTGATCGTTATTATGTAAGGAAACTTTTAATTCGTGAGGACCTTTGCTTAAATGTTCATATTTTTTTTCAGTGGTCGTCATGACTTCTTTTTCTGCTTTGTCCAAGGAAACATGCACGTGCCCTTCTCCTTGCTTGCGCTGTTGATCATAATGCTCTTTGGAAAGCTTAAGGTCCGTTGTAATTCGAAGGGTTGCTGCATCTCCAATAACAGTGATACTTGCCTCTAAGGTAGGCGTGAACGAATTTGCTGGTGTCGTATTGGTTTTGGATGATCCACATCCGGTAATACTTAATGTAACAGCTGCAATTATGCAAAAACCTTTCCATGTTCTCATCGTTTCATCCCCTATTTAGCACCTAATTGTCTAATCATGTCAAAAAAAAGCTATCTTCTCTAGCTTATGAATATTCAAGCGGTTTGTCCACTTTTATTTTGGAAACAATAACCTTTTCTTTAATTGATTTTGTATTCGAAATTTTCTGACTTTTCATGTCGAAATATCATAACTGCGCTCACATTTTGCGCTTCCCCAGGAAATAATTTCATTTCCCAAACGAAGAATGATTTCCTTGGCTTTGGAGCAATGTAGTAAAGTCACTGTTCTATTTAAAAAATCAACTACTATTATCCTTAGGAGGCTCTTCCCTATGACAGACACCCGTGAGTTTTCGCGGCAGGTTCAACACGCCATTGACACAGCAGATCATGCTATACTCCAAGCTCAGGACGCTGAGCATCAGCTGCAAGTAGCCATTACACAGGCCAACCCTCGATCTATACAATCTGCAAATGCAGCTCTTACAGAGGCTAAGCATCAAGTTCATGAAGCACATGAGCAGCTTCAAACTTTTAATAATGATGAATATGGGCAGCAAATAAAACAAACCATGGAACAATTGGCGCAAGCTTCTCAAGATATCGAGGCCAATCAAGAGAAGTTCCATACCCCGAAGCAAATTCGATAAGGCAATAATTTAGGCAAAAGGTGATCGAAATTCGATCGCTTTTTCTTTTTATATGAACATTATGTTAAACTACGAAAGAAGGTTTTCAAGTTATTTGGGGAGGCACTACATTTCATGCTCGTTATCGGAATTGCCGGTGGTACCGGTTCAGGAAAAACTACAGTAGCACGATCTATCATTACTAAGCTAGGATCCACGAACGTGACCTTAATTTCACAAGATAATTATTATCTTCATCATAGTGGTCTTACTTTAGAAGAACGGGAACGTATTAATTATGATCATCCCCGTGCCTTCGAAAACGCCTTGCTTCTTAAGCATTTAAATGAACTGAAAAGCGGCAATGCCGTTGACATTCCGGTATATGATTTCTCACAGCATGCTCGCTCAGAAGAAACAATTCGCATCGAGGTAAAGCCGATTGTACTGCTCGAAGGCATTCATGTCTTAACAGACGAAGAGCTGCGCGGCGCATTGAACATCAAAGTGTTCGTTGATACTGACCCGGACGTACGTATTCTGCGCCGACTGTCCAGAGATATTAATGAACGGGGACGTACGCTGCAATCTGTTTTCGATCAATATTTGACGACCGTTAAGCCGATGCATGATGCCTTTATTGAGCCTTCCAAGAAATATGCTGATATTATTATTCCTGAGGGCGGAGAAAATCAAATCGGAATTTCTATGCTGACTATTTTGACAGAGCGGTATATGACCGATCAAGCAGCCAGCTATGAAATAGGCTAAATGACGGGCAAATGAAAAAAGGACACCAACCTTGTTTAAGGTTAGTGTCCTTTTTCATACCGATTGACGCCGAAAAGTAAACCCAGATAGGGCAAATAAGACATAGATAAAACTTATCAAGAAAAAAATACTGGCTGTGCTAATATAACGTATCGCTAACCCTCCCATTAAAGGGCCCGCTATACTTCCTAAGCTATACTGGATAGATGCAAGTACATTCGCAGTAGGTACTAAATGTCTGGGCAGTATGTCTGCTGCGTAGGCCAAACCTAATGAGAAAAACGAACCCACCATGCCACCGGCAATGCCGAGACAGAGACCAATCAACCAAAGATTTGAGCCTGCGAACGGAATACATAGAAATGCAATGGAGCCAATGAGGCCACTCGCAATAAGGATATTTCTTCGTCCTACACGATCACTCCAAATCCCTAGCGGCAGCTGCATAATGAGTCCCCCTACCCCCATAATGGGCAGCAGAACACCAATATTAGATTCCGAGAGACCTGCACGCAGTCCATAAATCGGAAAGTTGCTGTTCATCGAGGCTTCCATATAGCCATAGAGCAAGGAGGTAATGAGTGGAAACCAAGCAATAGCCAACACTTTTGAAGCACGTTTGTGCACAGCCTCCACTTTGTCCAATTGTTCTGGCTTCTCATTAGTCAGCTGCATCACAAGTGTAAGAACGATTAAAAAGAAAGAGCTGGTCGTTAAAAATGGAACCCAACTACCAGCTTTAAGCAAGGTAATTCCTGTAGGTCCTAAGCTAAAACCAACGCCATAAGCCATGCCATATAAAGAGATATTACGTCCCCTGCGCTCTTTAGGGCTTGATGTAACAATCCATAACTGTGTCGCATAATGCAGGGCGCTATCCCCTATCCCCACAAGCAAACGAAGCACAAACCAGAAGCCAATCTGCTGCCATAACGGGAACAAACATGTTGCCAGGATGACCAGTCCCATCCCGACCATGATCACTGGTTTATATCCGTATCTTCGCACAGGTCTCTCTATGAAGAACACCGAGGAAAAAATACCAATATAAAGCGCTGCAGCATTCAGACCATTCGCTTCCGTTGAGACGCCCGAACGATCCAAAAGGATCGTTAACAGCGGCAGGAGCATACCTTGACTCATTCCTGCCACGATAACGACCATAATTAATATCATTAATTTGTTGTTCGAGATCCGTTGTTTAAGAGTCATTGCCAAAATCCACAGCTTCCCATCTCTCCGCGTATTCATTCAGCTTACCATGGAGAGGGACATGGAATTGGTTGATGATAACGAGTCTTACTTTTTTTATCCATTCCTTGAAGGAAGGATAGGTAACGAATAGATTCGCATAGCGATCACTCATACACACGAAATGAGGTCCGGGCGATTTATCGGTCAAAAATTTCAAAGATGTATCTATCGGTGTGTATTTCTTGCGCTTCCCTTCCCACTTATCCAGTTCCAATTGAAGGGTGGAATCCACATGTTCCAGAAGGCTTTCCAAATGCTTCACACGAGTATAGTAGGGCTGCTGACTACGTATGTCCATTCTCCGAAGCGTTTCCTCATGCTGGGGATAAAAGATGGCTCGAACAAACTTTCTTTCCTCCGCCCATCTGGTAAAAGCTTGCAGCTCTGTCTCCGTCCAGTCCTCAAACGTTTCAAATAATAAGACGGTTCCTTTATGAGTTTCCGCCGGAGGTTCGTATCCGAATGGTACTTTAATCTGATCTCTTGCCATTGCGTCCTCCTCTAGTTGTCATTGCTTTTTTACTGTTTTGCCTTGTTATATATTGTAGCATACCCTACTATGTTCCACGAAATCATCGCCATTATTGGCTTAAGAACGCCTGTTGCGATATAATTTGTAAGTACCTATATTCAATTAAGGGAGACCTATAGAATGAGAGATCCAAGACTTCAAACTTTTGCCCGAAATATAATCCGTTATTCCGTTAGCCTTCAGCCTGGTGAGAACATACTGTTTGAAATGATTGGAGTCAAAGACCCCGAACTCGCCAAATGCTTCATTGAAGAAGTGCATGCCGTAGGCGGTAAACCTTTCATCGAGATGCGTGATCCAGCAATTCTGAGAAGCTTGCAGATGACTGGTACACAAGAGCTATTTACCCAATGGTCCGAATTTGAGCTTGCGCGGATGAAGCAGATGGATGCTTATGTGGCTGTCCGCAGTGGTGATAATATTACGGAATCTTCCGATGTACCCGATGAGCAAATGAGACTCTATTTGAAATACTTCCAACGTCCTCTCTTCGACGAACGCATTAATAATACGAAATGGTGCGTCATGCGTTATCCGAATCCGTCTATGGCTCAACTAGCTGGCAAAAGCACCGAGGCTTTCGAAGATTTCTACTTCAATGTATGTAATCTCGATTACAGCAAAATGGCAGTCGCTATGGAATCGCTTGTTGATCTTATGAACCGTACAGACCGCGTTCGTCTTGTTGCCAAAGGGACCGATGTTAGCTTCTCCATCAAAAATATTGGCGCCGTGCCTTGCTCTGGTAAAAGAAATATTCCTGACGGCGAAGTATACACAGCACCTGTGAAGGACTCCGTTAATGGTGTAATCAGCTATAACACACCTACGATTTATTCAGGGACTTCTTTTGAAAACATCGTATTACGATTCGAAAATGGCCGTATTGTTGAAGCTACAAGCAATGACACTAAGAAATTGAATGATATCTTGGACACGGATGACGGCGCTCGATATATCGGCGAATTCGCAATTGGTGTGAATCCGTACATCCAGCATCCAATGAAAGATATTTTATTCGATGAGAAGATTGATGGCAGCATTCATTTCACTCCAGGTCAAGCTTATGAGACAGCGGATAATACGAACCGCTCATCTGTTCACTGGGATATGGTGCTTATCCAGCGTCCCGAATATGGTGGCGGCGAAATCTACTTTGACGATGTTCTTATTCGCAAAGACGGACGCTTCGTCATCCCAGAACTGGAAAAACTCAACCCAGAAAACTTAATGTAGTTCATTAAAAAAAGCAGCTGTCGCTTCCGAATTATCTTCGGTATGCCTTGGCTGCTTTTTTCATGAGATTCGCAGGATATAATAGCTAATGCCATTAACAAAACGTGATTAACCAAGCCAATGAAATACTTGTTCAGGCGATTGATCAAGGGATGGCAGTTTACTTGGAATGAGCAATATCGTATCCTTCACTTGTTCATTATTAATCACAGCCCATTTGGCCGGATTTATTTGAACCTCTGTGCCCTTAGGAACAAACTGAAATAATTGCTGCACATCCGGATTCGTTAGACGTATGCAGCCCAATGATTGATCCCTGCCAATCGAGCTCTCATCAAATGTCCCATGAAGCGCGATCGCTCCAAGTCCCAAGCCGGCTTCCCCATACACCTGTGCATGTTTCCCTTTGGGCTGCTGCACTCGATCCATAACCCGAAATTCTCCTTGTGGTGTGCTACCATTGGCGCCAAGACCAATATCTTTTACCCACAGTAAGTAGCTGCCGCTAACTAGTTTCAATTGATGTTCAGCCTTGTTGATTTCGATATGCAAAGGCTCATAGGGGGCTCGACCAACGCCTGCTACATTCGCATAAAACATCTGCTCGACATCAGCCGCGTCGAACTGATAGACCCACCCTCCTCGCCCGTTAAACTCCGTGGAAATGTCATTGGAACCTGTGACCGCTTCTAATGGAATAAAGCTCAAATAATTATTCGGATAATCTTGCAGGAGCGCATTCAGATTAACAGGAGCCTTTCCATAATCTTTGCGGTACGATTCCAAAGCTGTACGAACTAAATTAGCACCAATCGCACTAAGCGGTTGGTGCTTTTCAAATTCGGCATTCAGAAAGCGAATTCGTACAGTTCGATCCGTCGCGGGATGATATTGCGCGATAACGATGGCGCCTTTCGTCAACTCTTCATTTGTGAGAAGCATCGTTTTCCCTTTGTTTACATGATCTTGTGAAAAGATGCCATAAATTAGAATACTGGAATTCGGCATCTCTTTGGCTAATTCCAGAGCCTGTTTATGCAGCGCTGTTTCAATATCTTCATTTTTGGTGTCAGGGTCAAGGTACATGATAAATGGGACATCCACTGTCTCATATGTAACATCACTTCCAACGCCCCAGACTTTCATTTTCGAAATCGCTTTATAAATCGGGGCATCGCCAACAAACAAAAAGACCAACATCAAATTAAGTACAAAGAGCACGATAAGCATTGTTTTCATAAATGGGGGTAATAGCCGCTTCTCCGCCTCTGGGAAAGCCTTTTGCATACTAGCTGCATGTTCCGCTTGTTGTTGATCTAATTCATGAAGGGCTCGATTTGCAGCGGAATAGAATGGCGATGGATACGTTCGAAGTACCTCTTTGTAATGAAAAATCGCCCTTTTCATATTCCCTTTTAATTGAAACTTTTGTCCGATCTTATAATGAGCTTCCGGGGAATTAGCGTCAATATATCGGATCACTTTCTCATAATATTGAGGATCAGAAGGACTTATGAACAAGTTCTTATGCAGATGAATCAGATTATCGTCAAGATGGTTACGAAATCGTTGGCTTCTGCGAATCATTCGGCTCCTCTCCGTTCAATAGAATAGCTTGTCCATTCTAGTTGAATGATACAATTAGTATCTCTGATACATAATGTATCACGCGAATGTTAGAAAGACAACTATTTATTACCTTTTACCTATCTGAATGAACGATAATCATTTAGCAAAAGCTGAATCGACGGAGGTGATAAATCATGAGTGGAAGAAATAGTAAGCCCAAGAACAATGGTCCCTCAGGCAGCCCTTCTCGCTTAGATCAATTCGGAGAAAAAGCAGTACAACAAGAGAAACGAGAAGCAAAGGAACGTAACAAGCCGACGTGCTAGAGGTCTTCAATTCCTCGTCTAAGCTGCCATCTTCAGTGGTTTTAGGTTGGTTCGCTGCCTGTAAGGTTGTTTTTCATCGTTATGGAGTCTATTCCAGCTGCTCCATGTACTTTAACGATGAAATTCATCATCTCAGCTGCGACTTTCGGAGAATTGGGCTGATTCGGCGTTAATAAGCATGTTTTTCATCGTTATGGAGTCAATTCCAGCTGCTCAATGTGCTTTAACTATGAAATTCATCGTCTCAGCTGGCATCTTCTAAGTTTCTAAACTGCCTCCTGCGAGGCACCGCAGCAACCCGAGACAATACAAAAAAAGACGTTCCCACCACGTGAAGCTTGGTGAGAACGTCTTTCCTATTATCTTAATGTGCGACTTGATTATAAGTCATAATCCAAATCGAACCTGCTACGATCGTTAGCAAAATGACAAGCCCAAAGATCAGCGCCATGATATTCCAGCGTGCGTTCTCGCCCTCTTTCACATGCATAAAGAAGAACAATTGAACACCGAATTGCAGAACAGCCATAATGAGGATCAAAACGATTGTGCCTGTTTTGCTCAACATATGATTCATGACCGCTACGAGTGGTATGATGGTCAGAATGATCGAGAGCGCAAAGCCAATGATATAAGATTTCAATGAACCATGAGCATCATGGTTTTCATGTGAACCTGTATGCGGTTGACTCATCTTACATCACCCCCATTAAATAGACGACTGTAAATACAAAGATCCAAACAACGTCAAGGAAATGCCAGTACAAGGAAATGACAGCCACTTTCCGTTTGGTTACTGCTGTGATGCCGCGGCGTTTCAGCTGCAGCATTAAGCCGATCATCCAGATCAATCCAACCGAAACGTGCAAACCGTGTGTTCCTACTAATGCAAAGAAAGCTGATAAAAATGCGCTCGTACTAATGGTTGCACCCTCATGATTAACCATGTTAATGAATTCATTCAGCTCGAGTCCAACGAATGACGCTCCCAGAAGCACCGTAACGGCGAGCCAGCCGATTAACTGCTTCATGTTCCCTTTGTGCATACCAAGCACAGCTAGACCGCTTGTAAAGCTGCTAGTAAGCAAGATAAAGGTTTCCGCAATGATACCCGGCATTTTGAACAATTCTTCCGGCGTTGGTCCCCCGTTTGTATTTTGATGAAGAACCATATACGTAGCAAATAGAGATCCAAATAAGATACAGTCCGTGATTAGGAATATCCAGAATCCGAACGTTTTGAGCGATTCGTGATCATGTTCATGATCGTGTTCGTGGGCGTGATGCCCACCTTGCGCGGCTGCATGTGCCATTATACTTTCGCCCCTTTCAATGCGGCTTCCGTACGTTTCACTTCATCAACAGGAATATAATAATCCGTATCATAGCTGAACGAACGTGCAATCATACTGATCGCGACACCGATTAAGGCCGGAATCGTCAGCCACATCCAATCGAATACAAAACCAAATCCTGCGAAAAACCATAAAGCAGACATTATGAATGGAATGGAAGAATTCTTAGGCATATGAATCGGTTCATATACGATCTTGTCTGGTTGCTTAGCGGATGATCCTTGCGTCATCAGTTTTTGTTCCCACCATGCATCTGCCTCGCTTGCTACGGGCAATACGGCAAAGTTATATATCGGAGCTGGCGAAGGAATCGACCACTCTAATGTGCGGCCATCCCAAGGATCCCCGGATACATCCGGTTCTCTGAATTTAATGGAGTGGGCAATTTGCCATACTTGGAAAATGAACCCGATACCCATAAGGAAACCACCAACTGTTGACACAAGATTCAGCGGTCCCCAGCCCATATCGAAATCGTACGTGTACGTACGACGCGTCATACCATCTAAGCCTAAGAAATATTGTGGCATGAAACAAACATAGAATCCAATGTTCCACAGCCAGAATGCCCATTTACCTAGGTGTTCGTTCAGCTTAAAGCCAAACATTTTAGGCCACCAGTAGTAAAGTCCAGCAAAGTAACCAAAAGCTACACCGCCAATTAAAACTTGATGGAAATGTGCAATCAGGAAGTAGCTATTATGGAATTGGAAATCTGCAGGGGCAACAGATAATAATACCCCTGTCATACCCCCAACAACGAAACATGGAATGAAGGCAATCGTCCACATCATCGGTGTCGTAAAACGAATTTTCCCGCGGAACATGGTGAATAACCAGTTAAATACTTTCGCCCCAGTAGGGATTGCAATCAACATCGTACTAATGGCGAAAAAGGCGTTAACATTCGCGCCGGACCCCATTGTAAAGAAGTGATGCGCCCATGTGAAGAAGGACAATAAACTAATAATCAGCATGGCGAATACCATTGATTTGTAACCAAACAATTTCTTTTTGGAGAAGGTAGCAACAACTTCCGAAAAAATCCCGAAAGCCGGAACGACAACAATGTAGACCTCAGGGTGACCCCACATCCAGATCAAGTTGATGTACATCATCGGATTCCCGCCGCCATCGAGCGTGAAGAAATGGGCGCCAAGGAAACGATCAAGGAATAATAAGGCTAACGTCACTGTAAGGATCGGGAAAGCAAAGATAATCATAATACAACTTGAAAATACGGACCAAGTAAACATCGGCATCTTCATCAACTTCATGCCAGGCGCTCGCATTTTCAAAATAGTCACGATAAAGTTAATCCCTGTTGCCAAACTACCGATACCGGATATTTGAATCCCCCAGATATAGAAGTTCTGGCCAACACCAGGGCTGTGAGACATTTCCGAAAGCGGCGGATAGCTAAGCCATCCTGCATCCGGTGATCCACCGATGACGAACGACACGTTGAAAAGCATAGCTCCCCAGAAGAACATCCAGAAGCTAAGTGAGTTCAAGAACGGATAAGCGACGTCTCGAGCTCCAATTTGCAGTGGGACAACAATATTAAATAGACCGAACATCAAAGGCATTGCCATGAATAAAATCATGATTACGCCATGCGTTGTGAAGATTTGATTATAGTGCTCCGGTTGCAGAAATTCGCTATTTGGCATTGCAAGCTGTACACGCATTAGAAGCGCATCCACGCCGCCGCGGAACAGCATCATGATCGAACAAATGATGTACATGATCCCGATACGTTTATGGTCAACACTTGTTAACCATTCACGCCAAAGCCAGCCCCATTTTCTGAAATAGGATAATACGAATATCATAGCGATCATCGAGAGTCCGATACTAACCTGAGCGCCCAGGATGAGTGGATCGCCAGTTACGAAAAACTCTGATGCGAATTGCTTTATTTTATCCAACATGAGCAGATCTCCCTTTCTCAAAAGCTTTGATCGATCATTTTGTCATATTCATTTGACTGTGATCATTATGGTTCATAGGGGCATTTTTGTCCGTTGTTTGAGGCTTACTCGTCTCTTTCACGGATTCTGTACCGCCATGACCACTGTGAATGGATTGACCATTCGAATATTTCGTTACAATCTTTTCGAATAGTCCATCAGGCACCGAGGAGAAATATTGTACATCCGACTTGCCAGGCTTTGCTAATGCTTCATAGCTTTCCATCGTAAGTTTTGTCGGAACCTTTTTCGTTTTGGCTACGAAAGCATCGAAATCGCTTTGGGAAGTCGCATTCACATCGAACGTCATACCCGCGAAATGCTCACCGCTGAAATTCGCTCCTGTTCCGAAGTAGTGCCCGATCTCATCGGCTTGCAAATACAGTGTCATCTTCATACCTGACATCGTATAGATCTGCCCGCCCAACTGCGGGATCCAGAACGAGTTCATTGGCGCGTCAGAGGTCAGCTCAAACTTAATCGGTGTATCCTCTGGAATTTGCAAGTAGTTGACTGTTGCTATACCCTGTTCCGGATACGTAAACAACCATTTCCAATCCAGCGATGTCACTTGAATAGTGACGGGTGGTTTATTGGATTTCAACGGCTTTGAAGGCTCTAACGCGTGTGTATAACGAATCGTTATGACAGCCAAGGCTACAATGATAATGATAGGAATTGACCACCAAACGATTTCTAAGGTCGTACTGTGCGCCCAATTCGGCTTATAAGATGCTTTATTGCCGTCTTTATCACGATACCGCCATACGATCCATGCGGTTAAAGCAAGAACAGGAACGAGGATTACCGTACATAAAAAAGTGGAAATCACAATCAAATCTTTCTGTTCTGCACCCACAGGTCCTTTGGGATTCAGTACCATAGCTTGATTACTGCAGCCTGCCAATAAAACAATGATGGCGACCATCATGAAGAGCAGCATAGCTTGTACGAGTGTTCTCTTCTTCATCCTACTTAACCTCCCTATCAACAAATCTGATCTACTATCAAGATATCATCTCGCTGATAAAAGTACACTGCCGCAAAAGCAACTTAACAAATACGTCAAAGGATCGACGTTTTACTGTAAAACAAATGTCACAGAACGTTTGTTGACTATTATGAAAATGTATGAAAATGAATGAAAACGAAAAAGCCCTTCAAGTTGTAACTTGAAAGGCTTTATTACTACTCATAATGGATTGTACTTATTCCGTATTTGAAGCTGCACGTGAGTGCACCAAATGAATAGCTGTCCGAATAACATAGATGTGTACACTGCCAACCATGAAGCCAATACCAACCATCAAAGAGGCATTCCGATCACTAAAATGATCCATATTCAACAGACTTAATAGTAATCCTATGCCAAGCAACGCCCATGCCGCTATTGTCATCATTTTGACTAATGGCATTACATCACGCTCACTGCGCTCATTACTACTGATCAAAACAGCTCTATTTGCCATAATTATCACTCCAAACTCCAATGTAAGTGCTTTATAAACATAGTATAACACAAATCTAAAATTTGTTCATATTTTATTCACATGATGATCAAAATTTGGACAAAATTAAATCCGCCTCGTTCACAAATTGATTTGTCTTGACATTTATATGTTTTTGTGGTATAATAAAATATTTGTTTGACAACAACATCCCCTAATAGGTATGATAACCATGTTCTTTCACTATCAATTCTTTTTGGAGGGATTCGAAATGCAGATTGCGAACAGTATTTACATGCTTGAACTGTCAGTTCCTGTCATGGGGCGTATCGATGTCATACACCCAACCCTTTTTGCCGATGAAGGAGGCGCCATTCTGGTGGACACCGGATATCCCGGTTTATTGCCGCTGATACAGAATGCCATGGAGGAACATAACGTTCCATTCGGTCATTTGAAGAAGATCATTATTACCCATCAAGATATAGATCATATTGGAAGTTTACCTGATTTCATAAGCAAATCTCCGCATAAGCTTGATATTCTGGCCAGTGAAATAGAGAAGCCTTATATCCAGGGTGAGAAAATGTTGATTAAAATCACGCCAGAATCAATCGAACAAGCGGTCGCTAGTTTACCAGCGGATATTTCACCTGAATGGCGAAAAGCTTTTCGATCAGCTTTGGAGAATCCGCCAAAAGGACCGGTCAATGGTATTCTCGAAGATGGATTCGAGTTACCCAACTGTGGTGGGATTATCGTCATACATACCCCAGGTCATACTCCGGGACATGTCAGTCTGTATCACAAACAGAGCAAAACATTGATTGCGGCTGATGCCTTGGTCGTTTCAGATGGTCAACTTCTCGGGCCCATACCGGAGTACTCCGTTAACTATGAGTTAGCGATGCAATCACTTAAGAAGCTCATCAAATACGACATTGAAGCTGTTATTTGCTATCACGGCGGGTTGTACAGTGACAACGTAAATCAACGCATTGCGGAATTGGCAACTTCAATCTGAATCTTCATTATTGAGTTAAAAGAACAAGTAAGCGCGAAAACCGCGCTTTCAGCATCGGCATCGTCTCTAATTTCCTATACTACAAAAAAAGCAGGCTGCCCAATCAGGCAACCTGCTTCTAATATGTATGTCCTGCTACTTCAATAATGTGTAACCTCCGATAAACGGAAGTGGTTTTACTTGGCCTTGAGCCGCAGCAACAATACCTAGAATAGCTAAAACAAAGACTGCTAAATTCGCTAAAGGCAATAGAATCCAACCAATAATCGGAATGATACTCAATACAACATTCACGATGACAGCGGCCAGTAATAACGTAAGGCCTTGGTTTGCGTGGTACCATGCAAATTTGGAGTCCTTTGCAGCGATGAGCGGGATAAAAAATAAAATGTATCCAATGATAGCCATTCCCTTATTACTTTGAATATCCGAAGAATCATACATGGACAGCACCTCTTTCTTAATTTCTCAAAGTATACTATTCCATTATATTCGGTGTTTTCCATCTATTCTATTGAATTTCACACATTTCGAAAAATTATTTTCCCTTTACACGCGGTAACCAAGAAGCCAATCCAACTGCTTCATTTGGACCTCATCAGGAAGAAGCCTGAGCACCTGATTACGCAGCATAATAGCAGCCGGATTGCTCATTTGGACGATGCGCCCCATCCGTCTGGATTGACGCGCAACTTGATTGGTACGTGGTTTTCGACTGCTTTCATAAGAATGTAAAGCGGCTGTTACGCTGCTTAAAGATAGCATTGAAATCCCCTCTAGACATCTAGCTAAGACAAGTGCATCCTCCATCGCCTGAGCGCCTCCTTGCCCAAGATTAGGCAGCATAGGATGAGCCGCATCACCAAGCAGTGTTACTCTCCCTCGGCTCCACCTTTCAAGTGGATTACGATCATGAATGTCATGCGTTAGTATGGATCTCTCATCTGTCGACTGGATTGCTCGCTCAATTGGATGATGCCAGCCCTCAAATTGCTGAAGAACATAGTCCTTCTTACGTTCCACACCTGTCCCTGAAGCTGCGTTGATTGCGGCGAACCAAAAAACTTGTCCCTCGCCAATCTGGGAAAAACCGAACCGCCTTCCTCTTCCCCATGCCTCAAATCCACCACCGACCTCAGGAATATATCGATTATCCAAGAACGAAGTAATGCCTCGGAAAGCTCTAAACCCTGAATACCGAAGCTGGTCTATGCCAAACAATAGATGAGCCATTTGTGAATGAATACCATCTGCTCCGATTAAGATATGTCCGCTATCTTCTGTTCCATCTTCAAACCGGACAACGACCTGATGAGGATCCTGCTCAAATGTTATCAGCTTTTTATTCAAATAAACCGTTGCTCGTTCATTTAGCTGTTGAAACAATATCGTTTGAAGTTTAGCGCGATGAATAAGATAGCTGTAAGTTCCATATTGGGCGGCTTGCTTCGAGACGGGAACTGAGGTTATCGGTTTTCCATCCCAAGAGCGAATTTCAGCCATGCCAACTTTAGCGCCGGCTACCCTCACCTGTTCAGATAAGCCAAGCACCGTTAAAACATGCATGGCATTCGCAGCTAACACAATTCCGGCACCGAATTCGGATAATTCAATCTTTTTCTCGTAGATGGCAATTTCCCAACCTTGCTTTTGTAAGAAAAGCGCTGTCGTTAATCCACCGATTCCAGCTCCAATGATAATTGCCTTCCTAGTTGAAGGTAAGATATTATTCATGCTGCCCTCCATAACTAATGAACCATTTCCATCTACTGTAACATAATCCATGGAAGACAAAAACCTCCTTAAACCAAGGGTTAAGGAGGTGCGTTATTTTGAGGGTATGAAGTTTAGATTCTGTTATGTTGCAACTAATTGTTGTTTAACCTCAACGATCTCAAGATTCGAGAAAAATCGGCTTAACTTCATCATTTTCTCACTTGCTGCCAATTTAGAAAGTGGCGGGCACATAGGCTTTCCTTTGTAACATACGATAAATAACAAACTCATCACCTACTCTTCCATTTGAAGATTTCACGTTTTTGCTCGATACATAATGTATCATACAATAATTTTGCTCGAGATACAACAAATAGAGATAAATACCGTCATATTTCGATAGTATATGTAATTTATCAGGACTTTATAACCAAATGTAAGTAAAAAGAAACAGCTAGAACACTTTTAATTTGTAACCACGATTAAACTCCTACATAATTCGAAAGACCCCCTCGGAATGAGGGGGCCCTTCGACATTTTTATATTACACGATAGCTAATTCAGAAAGCTTGGCACGTACCTGCTCAACCAATTCGATCGCATCTTCTGAACGATTCACAACATCAACACGATCCATATCTACAATCAGCACTTCAGAAGCATGATAATGATTCATCACCCAGTCATCATAACCTGACCAAAGCTGCCGATAATATTCAACCAAAGATTGATCTTGCTCGAAGCTGCGTCCCCGGAGTCCGATGCGGTACATAACCGTTTCGAATGAAGCTTTTAGATAAACCATGAGGTCCGGCGCTTTCTTAGGAAGCTCGGCAAGCTCTGACATCATATTGTCCGCCAGCCCTTCGTAAACATCAAATTCCAGCTGTGAAATACGACCTAATTCCCGATTCACTTTGGCAAAGTACCAATCCTCATAAATACTTCTATCCAGTACATTTCTATTATGTACTAACGCTTGTTTAATGGCCTTAAATCTTGTATTCAAGAAGTGCAATTGAAGTAAAAACGGGTATCGCTTCTTTTCAATTTCTTCCTGAGATGACGTGTAAAACAGCGGTAGTATCGGATTATCATCGACACTTTCATAATAAACATTTGAATTTAATTGTTGTCCAAGCAAAGTCGAAACTGATGTTTTACCTAGACCAATCATTCCCCCAACCACGATCACACTCATTGACCCCTTTCTCCTTCTAACCAGCCCTTATTTACCGCGTGTCAATTCTTGCAAAGCTTACCTATTATACTAGGAATTCTTAGTGGTGGGAACCCTATTTTTTTCACTTTTATCTATCGTTTTCTTCTTTGCTTGTAATCCGTTCGATGACAGCATGAAGATCATCGCTGCCCAGATTTCCAAATCCTTTTCTTCCTGCTCACGTTCCTCAGGTTTATGCTCATAATCTCGCTCCAACTGCTGATGAACGAGCCCTAGTACTTGATGATGCAAAATTTCCGCCATCGACTGCTCATATTCTACCTATTTTAGGAAATCCTCAAAATAGCGAGCATGCGAGGCCTGATGAATTTTGAGCTCTGCTGGAATCGTATAAAACCAAAACGCCACAAAAAAATAGAAACAGTTTGTGATTGTTTGTAAGTTCATGCTGTCACTAGTAATAAGTGCTGCAATTTCAAAATAAAAAGACAGAGGTGTGAAGATGATTTACGGAACCAAACTACTTGAAACAGATACAGAAATTTTCATTGCCGCTCTTACAAAAACACCTGTTTATGTTTGGTCGTTAGATTCTTTAGGCGTTTATTATCAGGTAAATTCGGGTTTTATCGTAAAATATACACCTGATGAAGTACAAATTCACTCTGAACATGACTCCTCGTTGACACAATGGTATTCAAGAGAGACGAATGAATTTAGTATCCGTTTTTAGAAATGAATAAACCGCCCGTTCCTGTTACTAGACAGGTCTGGCGGTTTTTACATTCCTGCTATTCGAAATCACTCATGTCTTTAAGGATCGTCTGTGTCGGCAAAAACACATCAATAATGGTTCCTTCTCCAATTTGGCTCTGAATCGACATTGTGCCTTTATGCGCTTCAACGATTTTGAAACACATCATTAGACCGAGTCCTGTACCCTTTTCCTTCGTCGTATAGAAAGGTTCACCCAATTGCTTGACCCGCTCCTCAGGGATGCCGCATCCATTGTCCTGAGTTCTCACTCGTATCACATCGCTACCCTGCATGGAAACGGTAATTTTAATTTGTCCTTCCTTCGTAATGGCTTCTATCGCATTTTTAATCAAATTAATAAACAATTGCTTAAGATGCATCTCGGAACAAACGAACTCCGGAATATCAGATTCAAATTCGAGTATAAGCTGCACATTGCATAGATTAGCCTGCGTATCAAGCAGCGCAATCACAGTTTGTAAAATATTTATCAAATCACTTCTTTTGTAGTGAATAGCTTCCGGTTTCGCAATGACGAGGAATTCGCTAACGATAAAATTGATCCGATCCAGTTCGGACAGCATGATGTCAAAATAGTGCTGTTTACCCTTCATATCGTTCTGTAGCAGCTGTAGGAATCCTCGGAGAGACGTGAGCGGATTCCTGATTTCATGGGCAAGCCCTGCCGCTAACTGTCCTGCGACGGAGAGCTTATCTGACTTGCGAAGCAGTTCCTCTGTTCGTTTACGTTCTGTAATATCTCGCGTAATACCAGCGAACCCGATAATCTCGCCTTTTTCATTCTTAATTGGCGTTTTGGTCACACTTACGTGAATGAGCTCTCCATCTTTACGAACCCGGACTGTCTCTAACCCAGAAACTTGGTTACCTGCTTTCAATATGTTATGAATTTCTTTATGATGCTCTTCCAAGAAATCCGGATATATCGGCAATGGTCTATTTAGAAGCTCATCCTGTTTCCAACCAAATACTTTCTCATAGGCGGAATTGACAGAAATAACCTTGAACCGTTGATCAAGAACACAGATAGCATCTGTTGTATTATTAATAAAAGATTCCAGCAGCTCCTTCGTTTCTCTGAGCTCCGTCTCCATATGCTTACGTTCTGTTATGTCCACACATGAACCGATCACTTCAATTACGCGGCCGTTTTCAAAAATGGGACGTAAGGATGTCAAATACGTAATCCCCCGAAATGTGGCTTCATACATGACATTTTCTTCCCCGCTCCATGCCCTGCGGTAATACTTATCGATATTGGCTGCCATATAGAATGGCCATATCTCGTATAAGCCGTTGCCAAGGATATTCGATGGCTTGTAGCCGAGCCTATATAGAAGTTCACCATCACATAACGTATGAATGAATTTCCCTCGCATTTGTCTGAACTTCATGGTCATTCCTTGCTGTCTGCGAACGGTGTCATGCAGGTCCTGCTGCGCAACTCTCAATGACTCACGGTCTTTATTATGCTGGGTGATATCTCTAGCGATTATATAAACGCCTTCTGTTATCCCATTGACGATAATCGGCACATTTTTTAAGCCTAATTCAATCTTATCGCCACTCTTATGCGTAACCCGCAGCATATAATTATCCGTTTGCAAGAGTACACTAGCGGTCGGGTATCTTACTTGATCCTCTTGTTCCCAGAAATGATGAATGGACCGTCCCACCATATCCATTTTCGTGTAACCCAAAATCCGTTCCATCGCAGGATTCACACTTATGATCAAACCATTCAAATCACTTGTTATGATCCCCGCAGGATTATGCTCAATTAATGAATTATACCGCTGCTCACTCTCCGCAAGCTTACGTTCCATCTCGGATTTTTTTGAGAGATCTTTCATCTGGGCCATATAATACAGAGGTTCATTGTCAGAGTTTTTAATTAGCGAAATTCCGCATTCTACCCTTATGATTGTTCCCTCTTTTGATTTCATGCTTTGTTCGATCTGAAAAGAGCGCAATTCCCCAGACAACAAATGTTCTAAAAGTCCAAGCAGTTTATCGGTCTCTTCGGGCAAAAAAATCGAAGTTATATCCGTATCTAATAATTCTTCTTCCGAATATCCTGTAATCGCACTTAGGCTGTTATTCATCTTCATCCATTGTCCATTGAGCGAAATAATCGCCATGCCCATGGCTGTGAATTCAAATACCGTGGCAAATGACGGTTCCGTTCTCGAAAGCATATCCATTCATTTATCCCCCATCTTAAACATACATGGATGGTTCCCATCACCAAGTGTTTGAATTCGACGATTTGAAGATTATTCCTTCCGTGGTATCTCTTGACTGATCAAATTGTTCATGAAATGTGCCCTTGAAATTCCTCATTATGATAAAATATAATGGTTCTTTATGTATTTTAGTGCAACGCATTTAAGGAGGGGTCCTATTGCCTAACATCTGGACACATCTGATTTTCGGTCAAGAATTAATGAACCAAATGGGGCATGCCAATATGCTGAGTGATAAGCAGCTTCGACATGTTTTCTCCCTTGGCTGTCAAGGACCCGATTTCTTGTTCTATCATAACTTCTTACCTTGGAAAAAAGAAAAGAAACTGGGTGAATTGGGAAGTCTGATGCATACGAAAGCATGTGGGCCGTTCCTCCAGGATCTACTTTCCCATATGCAAGGCAGAGGCTTGTATAATCCCGCTGTTGTTTATGCACTTGGATTCCTTACACACCATATTCTCGACCGGAACATGCATCCTTACGTTTTTTATAAATCAGGCTTCAAGAAATGGGATCACCAACGATTTGAGATTATTATGGACACGCTAATTGTTCGCAGTAAGCTTGGACTACAGACATGGAATACGCCTGTTTGGAAAGAAATATATGTTGGAGAAGCCCTCCCCCTCGGCATCGTTCCTGCCCTTGCTCACGCTGCTGCCATCCACTATCCTGTTCAGGCATCGCAGATTACGGAGAAGGATTGGAATGACGCTTATATCGATATGATCAGGGCTCAACGCTTGTTCCACGACCCGAAAGGAATCAAACGCATATTTACCTTAGGTCAAATATCGCCCTTCGTGTATACCAAGCATCCGGCTCCGCTTGATTATTTAAACGAAGCCAGGACGGTTTGGAATTGTCCTACATCATTAGAAGAAACGTATACATACAGCCTTTGGGACTTATGGGATATCGCGATGGAAGATGGTCACATCGTCCTCCAAGCAGCCATTCAAGCCTTACAAGGAGGTACTTCAGATGATTACCAAGCCTTTGGAGAAGTTCTCGGCAATCTCTCCTATGAAACAGGTAAAGACTGTGATAGCGGACTGCAAATCACTCATGTCCAGCCTATGATTTAAAGCTTAGCATCATCAACCTGATCAAGCCATGCATCGATATGACCAATGACCGAAGCCACACAGCCATCTTTGAAAGGTGAAATTAGCTTCGCGACTTGGACAAGCTCCGTGAAATTCCGGCTTCCGCCTTGCTGACAAAGTCTTAAGTAATCTTCCCAAGCTTGCTCCGGATTTTCATTAGCTCGTTTCCAGAATTGAAACGCACACACTTGCGCCAGAGTGTAATCAATGTAGTAAAATGGGCTTTTGTAAATGTGGGCCTGCTGCTGCCAAAAGCCCCCTCTATCCAAATAGTCGTTATCTTCGTAGACACGATGCGGCAAATATTTGCGTTCAACCTCACGCCAAACTAGCTTACGCTCTGCGGGTGTCAGTTCTGGCTGTTCATAAATCCGATGTTGAAACTCATCTACCGCAACACCATAAGGTATGAATAAGAGCGACTCACTAAGATGCTTGAATTTATACTTATCTGTCTCGTCCTCGAAGAACAACGTCATCCACGGCCAAGCGAGAAACTCCATGCTCATGGAGTGGATTTCACAGGCTTCCAAGGTTGGGAATATGTACTCTGGGACTTGAAATTCTCGGCTGCTATAGCCCTGGAAAGCATGGCCTACTTCATGCGTTAAGACATCAATGTCCCCAGAAGTTCCGTTAAAGTTAGAGAAAATGTAAGGTGCTTTGTATGTACTAATATAAGAGCAATAACCCCCTACGCGTTTTCCCTTCTTAGCTACTAGATCCATCAAACCGTTATCAATCATGAAGGTAAAGAACTCATCCGTTTCCGGGGATAGCTCTGCATACATCTTGCGAGCTTGTTCCACAATCCAATCCGCATCGCCTTTCGGCGTCGCATTCCCTGAGGCGAAACCAAATTTGTCGTCGTAATAGTGCAGCGAGTCTACACCAATTCTAGCTTTCTGCCGTTCCTTTAGTTTGTTTGCAACCGGTACGATGTGTTCAAGAACTTGATTCCTAAATACGTCCACGTCTTTGGCATTATAATCAGAGCGGTTCAAACGAGCATACGCAAGTTCAACGAAATTGTTGTATCCGAGCTTTTTAGCGATAAGAGCTCGAATCTTCACTAATTGATCATACAGTTCATCCAATTTCGCTTCATTCTCGATAAAAAAGCTATATTTCACATCATTCGCTTCTTTACGGACTTTTCGGTCTGTTGATAATTGAAAAGGCACGAGTTGGGATAAATTTCGTTCTTCCCCTGCATAATTGAGCTTGGCAGAAGCAAGCAGCTTCGAATATTCACTAGCCAGTTTGTTTTCTTGTACGAGATCTTCAACTATTTCAGGCGAAAACGTTTTCAACGATAAGGCGGCAATTGTGAATAGCTGCTTCCCCCATTTAACTTCTAATTCCGATCGATAGGTGGATTCGATTAGAGCTCTATAAAACTCGGTAATCAGGCCTTGATATAATGGCTCAATTTCATCGAAATACTCTTGTTCCGCCTTGTAAAATTCATCGTTTGTATCCACACTGTGACGAATCCGCGCAATAGATTCCATGGAGTCCAACTCACTTCGCAGGCTAACGATAGTTTCCATCGCTTGGTCCTGACCGTCAAATGAAGCTGCTTGTTTAAATCCCTCTAAAAGCTCCTTAAATTTACTTTCAAAAGCATTAAAGTCTGGTCTTTCATACTTAAATTCTTGAAATTTCATTGGATTCACTCCTTTGATTTTTCGCCAGAAAAACTGGCAGCCTGATTACATAACAGCAATACTGTAAGGAAACAATTCACTGGACATAAGTTGATTAGCGACAGCAGGGTCTTGTTCCATAATCAGTGTAGCTTCTAATTCATTATCCACCTTCAGAATAACAATGCCAAATGTTTTTTCGTCAAAAGTTTGTGTTCTTCCTGCTAAAATAAGCTCCCCCTCCTCTTTCAATTGTAAAAGGTATTGAAAGTGCTCTTCCACGATTTTATCTTCTCTTTCTGTCCAAATACTGCGGTCTAGAAAAGCAGGTTTTAATCGTAAGACATAAATAAATTCTTTATTGTCGCTCATCAATCCCGCTCCTTTACCAATAAATTGGGTATTTGCCAATCAATTTCCGAACTCCCAAGATCTCTAAGATAGGCATTCACTTGTGAAAAAGGTTTACTGCCAAAAAAGCCGCGATACGAAGAAAGCGGACTTGGATGAACGGATTTTATGATTACATGCCTCGTTGTATTGATTAGACGCTGCTTGGCCTGTGCATGACTCCCCCATAGCACAAAAATGATCGGCTTCTCCCGATCACTTAACGTCATTATGATTTTGTCTGTAAAACGTTCCCAGCCTTTACCCTTATGCGAATTCGGCATGTCTGCTCTGACCGTTAGAACGGTGTTCAACAGCAGCACGCCTTGTTCTGCCCAAGTCTTCAAGTAGCCGTTATCAGGGATATAGCAGCCAAGATCAGACTGTAATTCTTTATACATATTTTGCAAAGATGGCGGCGTCGGTATACCCGGTTTAACGGAAAAACTGAGGCCATGGGCTTGGCCTCTCCCGTGATAGGGATCTTGTCCCAAAATAACTACCTTGGTATTCGTATAAGATGTTAAATGAAGTGCACGATAAATTTCACTTTGTTCTGGAAATATGGTTTGTGTCGTATATTCATCATTAAGAAATTTTTGCAAAGCATGAAAATAGGGTTCTTCAAACTCTGCTTTCAACAAAGAAGCCCAGTCGTTCGTTAAATGGTTCATGACTCACCCTCCTATCACTCCGTCTCCGTACCGAGCTCTCCTGTATCGATATTTCTCAGTACGATTCGTCCATCCGCCGCAGTACCATCAGCAAGTACGAGCTTCAGCTTCGTCGTTTTCCCTTTATTTACAAGCGCCTGAACCTGAGCGTCTGTTAAATTCCGGCCAAAGCTTTCTTTCCAGATGACGAATTTGCAGCCTTCCTTATAGTGCGAGCAGCCGTACCCTTTACGACCCATGAAAAGGGAGCCTCCGCACCCTGGTCTTGGGCATGTCGCTAAGAACGTACTAGCTCCATCTGTTTGTTTAGCAGGAGCCGCTTTCTTAGCTGCAGCTGCCGTCTTAGTCCCACCAGCAGATGAAGCCGCACTCGATCGTGCAGAACCGCGTTTGGGTGCACTGGCCGGAGGCGTTTCGCCTTCGAAAGCTGTTTTAGAAGCTCTAGCCTGCACGCGGACCTTATCGACGATCAGGGTTGCGAATCTTTTGACATTATGCATAAACTGCTCGTCCGAAGCCGTACCGCGGGAGATTTCATTCAGCCTGCGCTCCCATTGCCCTGTCATCTCAGGTGAAGTCAGAAGCTCAATGCCCGCGCCGCGGATTAATTCAACAACCGTTCGCCCCTTCTGGGTCAAGACGATTTTCTTGCCCTGCATGTCGATGTAGCCAACTTTCTTCAGACGCTCGATGGTCGCTGCGCGAGTTGCCGGAGTGCCGAGCCCCGAATCCTTCATCGCATCTCGAAGCTCCTCATCCTCAATCTGCTTGCCGGCGCTTTCCATGGCTTTGAGCAGCGTTCCTTCGTTAAAATGCTTAGGAGGCTGCGTATCTTTTTCCTTTACGATCGCGTCATGACAAAGGACATTCCCTTGTGGATCGATGGAGAAAGGCTCGTTGACTTCAACCTCTTCGTCTTCTTCCTCTTCCTTCTCCTTGCCCTTCGTGCTCTTCGCCTTTTCTTTTTTCTGATCGGCATAGATAACCTTCCAGCCTAATTGGAGCAACTCTTTAACCGTGGTTTTAAACATTTCTTGTTCTACCTCGGTCATAACCGTATGAACCTTATACTCAGCCGGTGGATAGAACTGGGATAAAAAACGTCTTACAATCAAATCGTATAATTTCTGTTCATCCGGACTTAGTCCCGATGCTTTGCGATTCGTCGGAAGGATGGCATGGTGATCTTCAACTTTGCTCGGATTGCAAATAAACTTGTTATTTTTGTGCACCAGATTACGGTTTGCCCCTTGCACAAGGTCATGATAAGCCGTTCCTTGTAAGGCGGATAAGGACTTGTGCATCTCCGGAATATTTTGCTCAGTCACATAGTTGGAATTGGTTCTCGGATAGGAAATGACCTTATGCTTCTCGTAGAGAGCCTGAGCCGTATCCAGCGTCTTCTTCGCTGAGAAGGCGTATTTCCCATTCGCCTCACGCTGCAGCAGCGTCAAGTCATACAATTTGAACGGGTATTCCTTCGTCTCTTTCACTTCATAAGAAATAATTCGTGCTGGTTTCCCTTTGACCTTGGCAGCAAGTGCCTCGACCTTAGGTCCGTCCGTCAGACGCTCACCCTGCCACATGCCTCTATACATCGTTTCGCCTTGTGTAAAGTGCCCCTCCAGCTCATAAAATTTGAGTGAAGAGAAGGCTTCAATCTGCTTCTGACGGTCATAAATAAGCGCTAGAACCGGCGTTTGAACACGTCCAACGGAAAGCAATACGTTATGCTTCGTTGTGAATGCACGAGAGCCATTCATGCCGATTAGCCAGTCTGCCTCACTCCGAGAGCGCGCGGCGCGTGTTAAATTCTCGTACTCAGCACCGTCCTTTAATGTTGCGAAGCCATTACGAATCGTCTCCGAGGTTAAATCGGAAATCCAAAGACGTTTAACAGGCTGCTTCAGTCCTAGATGCCGCTGAATAAGTGAGAAGATATGCTGCCCTTCCCTCCCCGCATCGCACGCATTAACAAGCATGTCGCATTTCTTCGCAAGCTCGGCAATCACCTTAAGCTGATCGTAAGTACGTGGGTTTGGAATCAGTTTAAATTCATCTGGAATAATCGGCAGGTGATTGATATTCCATTTTTTATATTTATCATCATATTGATCAGGTTCAGCCAACTCAATTAAGTGTCCAATCGCCCAGGTGATGATGTACTGCTCACCTTCTAGATGTGACCTGAGATTTTTGGCTTTGGGCTCTATTGCGGCGGCTATATTACGTCCCATATCGGGTTTTTCCGCAATAATTAATGTCTTCAAGAGAGTATCGCTCCTTAATTGAACTTTCTAAGTAGATCAGAATCTGTCGCCTCAGTGTATCCCACTTTATAAATGGCTGCAATATGGTAACGCTCGAAAAATTTTATTTTTGCAAGTAGACTTTACTCCAAGTCCATTCACTTCCTTTGAATATGATAACTGGAAACGACAAATGAAGCCAAGAGGTGAAGGTTCCTAATATGCATATTCTGATTATTGCTCCGGAACAAATCCCCGTCCCTCCTCCCGTCGGAGGCTCTGTGGAGCATTGTATATACCAAATTGCTAAAAAAATATCATCGAAGCATACCGTGACTATAATAAGTCGACTGCGCTCTAACTACCCGAAGACAAGCAGATTAGGTCATATCACGATTCTTCGAGTACCAGGTGGCAATAAACAAGCTTATTTATCTAATGTACTTAAGACTGTCAAAGGGCATCGTTTCGATAGGATTCAAATCGATAATCGCCCTAGATTTGTGCATGCCGTGAGAAGAGTATTCCCACATACGCCTATCTCTGTTTTTTTGCATTCAACGACGTTCATCTCCCCGCCGATGACATCCAAGAAACAAGCTGCTTACGATCTCAGTGCGGCTAATCGTATTATTGGTAATAGCCTTTCGCTCCAAAATCACCTGAAACGAACATTCCCAAGAATCCGCCATAAGGTACGTTACGTTCATCTAGGCGTTGATCTCACTCAATTCCGTCCTCGTAAAAAGAAAGAGTATTCTACTAGTGGTCGCCGTCCATTTGTCATTCTTTTTGCAGGCAGGTTGATTCCAAGGAAAGGCCTTCCCGTATTGATGAAAGCTACACAGATCGTTAGAAAATCTATCCCTTCAGCTAGGCTTCATATTGCCGGTGGAACTGGTAAGCCAGGTTACAAGCAATATTTGAGACAATTAGCTTCATCCCTTCGAATCCCAGTAACGTTCAAGGGTTACGTTTCACGAAGTCAAATGCCTCGTTTCTATCAATCCGGTGATTGTTTCGTCTGTCCGTCTCAAGGTCATGAAGCGTTTGGCTTAGTGAATGTGGAAGCGATGGCATCCGGCATTCCAGCGATCGCCTCCAGAAATGGCGGGATTCCTGAAATTATTCGGCATGAGCATAACGGACTTTTAGTGACGAAATATCGAAGTCCAGAAGCTTTTGCCAAAGAAATTATGAAACTAGCCAAAGACCCATCTAAAGCCAAAAGACTGGCTAAGCAAGCCCGAAAAGATGTAATTAGAAAATTTAGTTGGCGAGCCACAGCAAGCAAATTAGAAAGAATTTATACAACGAAAAATCCCACGTAGAGGTGCTGTTATGTCAATGAATCGAGCTCGAACAGTAGGCAGCAAATGGGTCAAGACGAAAGTTCTCTTATTAAACAAAGAACTTCGCAAATTTGTTCCGGAAACTAGAATCTACAATCAAACGAACCTACTTGCCATGTTAAATAAGTATAAAATGGTTTATGTTAAGCCAATCAACGGTTCTTTCGGACAGGGCGTTATTCGTGTAGAGAAAAATAAGTCTTATCGATTTCAATCCGGTAAAACATTAAGATCCTATCGAACTTTTTTAGGCCTATTCACTGCGCTAAACAAAGCCAAGTTAACTAGATCCTATTTGGTTCAGCAAGGCATACATCTCTTAACGCACCAAAAAAGAATATTCGACACCCGCATTATGGTTCAAAAAAGCCCTAAGAAAACTTGGGAAGCTACTGGTTATATTGGTCGAGTTGCTCATCCGCGCAAAATAGTAACGAACTTTCATAATAGCGGCAAACCGCTGCCATTAGAATTATTACTTGCTCCCTACTTAAAGAATCAGAGAAAAGATGATTATATCAAAAGCTTGCGACATCTAGGATATCGAATCGCAAAACAATACCAGAAAGTTTATCCGGGATTTAAAGAAATCGGAGTAGATATCGGTATCGATAAAAATTTAAAACCATGGGTCCTAGAAGTAAACACAGCGCCTGATCCCTTTATATTTAACCAATTAAAAGATAAAAAAATGTTCTTCAAAGTACTTCATTATTCGAGAGTGAACGGCCGATTTTTACGCCGAAAACGTTAAGTAAATTCGAGTTACCTAAGGTCAGTAAAAACCTCTAATCCCACTTGGGACTAGAGGTTTTTATGCTTTATGAAGTTAATCGGCGCTGGCGTGCCATCATTTTTGTTAACAAGCCAAGACCTATAATAATAGCCGCGACAACAACCCAAATTGGATGATGGAATTGTGCATAGATGTGATGCCACGCTTTACCAAGCTTTTGACCAAGAAGAACAATAACCAAAATCCAAGCCAATGCGCCAATGTATGAGATACTCATGAATTTTACGAACCGCATTTTCGTAGCCCCTGCAATGAAAGGAGCGGCATGTCTCAGTCCAGCTACATAATAGCCAACTAAGAGTAAAATAGCACCATGCTTTTTAAAATGTTCTGCCCACTTTTCTAATCTGATCTCGGAAAGCTTAATCCACTTGGTAACCTTGCTGATACGCTTCAAACCAATGCTTTGTCCAAGCAGGTAATTCAGTGTCATCCCTGCACAAGCACCAAGCCAAGCAAAGCCGATGATACCACCTATATGAAGATTAGCTTTTAATGCGATATACCCTGCCCCCAGTAGTATAATCTCAACCGGAAGCGGTATGCCAACTATCCCAATGAAAAGCAACAAAAATATACCCGGATACCCATAATGGGTGATTAAATTGATCATCGTATGATGATTCATTATTGTTCACCTGCCTCGTAATCATCCTACCATAGGAATGTGAGAAGAACATGAGAGGAAAATGAGAAGTGGAACCGACCTTTTTTTATTCTTGTCAAGGTTTTTGGCCTCATTGGATTCTCATGGTTTTCTAATAAAACTCTTCTAAGCCTGATTTGACCTAGTTTTCCCCCATCCTTGGTAATCTATAGGTCATTCTGGATGTGTTAAGGTTATCCCAGGTGGAAGCCTAAAACACGATCCTGAAGGAGGACATCCAATCATGAACAACATGAAAATGAACCGCCTAAGTAAATCGCTATTAGGAATTACACTTAGTGTATCCTTATTTACAACAGCTAATCTACTAGCGGCGCCGCAATCTGCACATGCAGCAAGCGCAGCTTCTATATCAGCAGCTTCAACAGCTGTTTCCGGGAATGCAAATCGTGTAATCTCAACCGGTAAACAGTACCTAGGCGTTAGGTACAAGTTCGGGGCACAGAAAGGTAACATAAGTTCATTTGACTGCTCGTCTTTTACACAATATGTATATGGGAAGAATGGCATTAATTTGCCCCGTTCATCCTCGCAGCAATCACAGGTAGGCACGTATGTACCTAGAAATCAGCTGCAGCCAGGAGACCTTGTCTTCTTCTATTCACCTATTCATCACGTCGGTATTTATATGGGTAATGGTAAGGTGCTTCACACGTACGGCAAAGGTGGCGTAACGATTTCAGATATGAATTCCGGTTGGTGGAGCAGAAATTACAGCACCGCTCGCCGCGTGATTAATTAAGTCGGATATTCACTTCATTCATCTATATCCTTACTTGCAAAAAACTCCTTGCAGATATCTATCTGAAGGAGTTTTTTTTCATTAAATAACTATACTCTCCTCATGATCTCCGCTTTTTCCGGGAATGATAAGAATATGGTACTCTCCTTCATCCGGATCAGTCCTCTCTCTTATATGGATAGGGAAACTGGCTGATTATTCATACTTAGCATCATATCGTTCACGATGTGAGCAGCCGCTTGACTTCGTTGCAATGCTTTCATGCGTTCTTTGATTTGTTTATGCAAACTTGGATGATTGATTAAATGAGTGATTTTGCTCGTAAAATCCTTCATATTCGTAGAAACCAAAGCCATCCCTCGGCTAGAGAGATACAAGGCATTTTCCTTTTCTTGACCTGCATAGGGCTTATAAATAAAGATAGGAACTCTTAAAACAATGGCCTCTGTCAAGGTTAATCCCCCTGCTTTCGTTACAATACAAGTTGCCTGAGACATCCATTCATGTACATTGTCAATAAATCCAAGAATCGTTATTCCCGAAAAACCAGCAAATTGATCTTCAAGTTTACCTTTAAGCCTTTCATTTCGGCCACAAACAACGACCAATTGACAATTGTTCAGCATGGCTAAATTGTTCAACATTTCCTCTATATAGCTGGAGATTCCGCTGTCTGATGCCATGATAAGAATGATCTTCTTTTTTTGATTTTGAGTATGGCTATTTCTCTCATTTACGAACTCTTGTCTCAACGGAATTCCACTAACCTCAATTTGATCCTTGCTGAATCCTTTGAAAATGATTTGCTGCTTTAATTCTTCCGTAGCCACATAGTATTTATCAACATTCGGGTGTAACCAGGTGGCATGTAAAGCATAATCCGTGAGTACAGTGAAATTTGTAATGCCCATTGAACTACACACTTCCGGCGATGCGCCAAATGGAAACGTGTTAACAACAAAATCAGGACGTTCTTGATGAATAAGTTCTCTCAGCTTTTTTTTCCCAAGATAGGTCATAGATCTCTGGAATAAAGCGGTCCGTTTGCTTTCACGGGTTAAGTAATAGCTCCAGCCATAATAATCGAGACCTATCCGAGAACTTTTTGTACTTTTGTTAACGAGCGAGGTAGTAATTAAGTTAATGAATGGATGGCCTTCTTGCATCAAATTGACGACTTTCACCTGATCTATACCTCGCCTCAAAAATTGCTGCTCCAAGGCTTTTGAAGCTTGTATATGTCCGTTACCGTAGCTAGCTGTAAGTATCAATACACGAGGATTCACATTCATGCTCAAGGAAAAACCACCTTTCATCGCATATATTTATAGGCGAAAACGATAACCTGCACCCCATACTGTTTCAATATATTGCGCGCTGGATGCTTCTAATTCAATCTTCTCTCTTAATTTACGGATATGGACCGTAACGGTCTGAGAATCTCCCATCGCATCCATTCCCCATATACGTTCAAAAAGGTGATCTTTGCTATAAACACGATTTGGATTCATAGCCAGAAAATAGAGTAAACCAAATTCCTTCGTCGTAAGGCTAATTTCTTGCTCATGAATGAAAACGCGACGGGAACCATAATCGATTAAAAGACCATGTATGCGAATTTCTTCGTTGTTTTCTTTGGTACCCATTAATCGCTCTAATAATCATCATGACTAGTGGAATTAGCAGCATCGCCGCATAGGTGAGTAACAACTTCAGACGTATGGACATAAGTAGATTCCCCGTTTTTATACTTCTTTTCTATCAAATTTATAGTATTCAAGTGCTAAAAACAACATGCAACTGGAAATTCGGTTAAGCCGATAACCAGTTTCTCAGCAAATCGTACCGTACGCTAGTTCTGATAAGCGCGGTAATGTACTTATTCAGGAGCCCCCGAGCAAATAAGCGCGGAAAACGCGCTTATTCTAGAGCGCCCGAGAGAAAGCTTCACTTACCCCTAACCCAAAACATTAAATGATAAGACAAAAGAAAAAATCCGTTTAGCATCTAAATGGATTTCAATAAAGCTGCACCTTTGAGCAGTAAGTAATTTGATTTTACTTTTACTTCCAAATTCCTTGAATTGCAGGAACATCAGCTGTACTGCCCAAATAAGGCAGTTTATACAACTCTTCTAACGTACGTAACACATTCAAATGCGTAATACGCTGATCATATTTGGCTGGGTTGACCATAGGCCCAACAAAGATTGTTGGGATATGATTGTCTTTAGAATTATCATCTTCATCCCACGTTAGAATGAGCAAGCTGTTATGGCTTTGAGCCCAGGTTACATAGGGTCCAATGTGTTTTTTGAGCCAATCATCTGCAGCAAGAATTGTCCCGTCATGCATGTCATTATCCTGATTAGGGATGACGAAAGATACCGTTGGCAGTTTGCTGAAATCCTTTGGAAATTGGCCAAAAGGTTGATTGCTCTCTTTGGCAACATTGGAGAAACTCACCCAAGGACTGTGTTTTCGGCCATATTGGTGATTTGTACAAACGGTTGAACCAATCGCAGGTAAATCCTCCGAGTAACCAGCAAACGAATAACCTGCCTTCACCAGTTCACTAGCCAAATTAGCCGTCTTAAATTCATGCCCGCAAGAATCATTTTTGACACCTTGATCGGAGCCTGAGAATAAGACGAAATAATTAGGCTGACTAGGATGTGCTACCGCATAGGAGTGTGTGAAGAACGCCCCTTGCCCAGCCAGAGCATTGATATAAGGGGCCGACGCATTGCCAATCAATTTCTCATAGGAATGATTCTCTTCTACCACAACCACAACATGGTCGGGTTTAGCACCTTGAGAAACTGCCGGGTTAGGCACTTTCGGTGGACTTGAAGCCGTGGTCAACGGACTTGGTGTAGGTGATAAGGTAGGGCTCGGTATTGGAACTTCCTGTTGATCAGGTTTATTCGTATTTAAAGGGGAGTCCACTTTCGATGCAGCGGGAGTCGCAGTTTGAATCTGTGGTTGTGTTGATGTCGCAACACGACCTTGATCCAGATTGGAACAAGCTGTCACCACTAGCATAAGAAACGATACAGCCAAGTATGTTTTTTTCAATGGATGTCCTCCCGTCATTCCCCGATTATCAGAGGAAGGCATGAATTAAAAATAAAACAGCAAAAATTAGCCCAAATCGCAAATGCCATTTCCGATCAAGTCCTCGGGATCGAAATACACCTGCAATCGGTACAGGCAACAAGGAAAGTCCTGCGAGCAGTCCAGTTATATTGGCAAAATCAAGTTTGATACCGTATAAAATAGCGTCCACGATATGCAGAATAATGACGCCGATGGCAAGAATAGCGATAGGTGTATGGAATTTCCGAGTTATTCTCAAAAGGGCAATAGCACTCTTTTTTAGTATAAGCCATTGTTCCACCCATCGTCTCTGTATAATCGTTTTGAGCACATAATACGCCAAAACGGCAAATAACAAAATTCTTGCTTGAGATCCCTAAAAATGTATTCATCATTTGTTTACCGAAGATCGAGGTGCAAAGTTCCTGCGCCAAATCCTGGACTCGACTGCTTCATACCAATCAATGACTTTCGTCAACCATTCCAGTGCAAGCGACGAGGAATTAAATAATTGATGTATGAGAACCGCGGCAGCTATTCCAATCACAGCGCCACCCATGACATCCGATGGATAATGTACCCCTGTCCAAACTCTCGAGAAAGCAATCCCCGCTGCTAAAGCAAGCCATAGCTTCCCATCTTTTCTCCGGTGTATCCAAATGGATGTGGCTATTACGAAAGCGCCGATGGCATGATCACTTGGAAAGGAGGCATTGGCCGGATGCGCGATCAGTTGTATGACATGATGTGTGACAAACGGTCGATCGCGGTAGAAGAAATGCGCAAGTATACCGCTGATAGTCACAGCAACACATGCGGACAGAAGTGATTCAGCTACCATTCTTCGCTTAATATTTTGCCTCGAAAACCAATAAATGACAATGCCGAGGTAAAACACGTACTCCGCATATGAAGCTAATAATCGCATAATCGGATTCAGTGCAGGTAGGGTATTTCCTAATTGATTAATGAGTTGAAACCAATGATAATCCAACTGAGTAAAGCTCATCTTCATCATCCTTTATTTATACTGAATGCTCGAACCAAAGCATTTAAAATAACTTTACATGATGAAGATGAGAACAAAATGAGAAATGTACTATCTAATAATTTGGTTAATAGGTAATTTAATGATAACTTTGGTCCCTTCATTTTCCTTGCTTCGTATCGTTATTTCACCCTGATACTTGTACACGAATTGCTTGGCAATGGACAACCCCAGCCCTGTACCCGCTATCTCACGATTTCTTGCTTTATCAACACGATAGAAACGATCAAACACATAAGGCAATTCAGTCTGCGGAATACCTATGCCATGATCTTCTATGGTAATTTGAACTTCATTTATCAAACGTAGTCCCTCAATTACGATCCGTCTATCTTGCATGGTGTATTTAACCGCGTTATCCAGAACGATCAGGAGAATTTGCTCTAGATGCAGTGGGCTTATCGCGATCAGGACATTACTTATTTTCACCGTATTCACTTGAAATTCAAAATCGGGATTGAGGACCTCAAATCTTTTGAGCGTCTGAAGAATGACGGGTTCTATTGGAATGGGCTCATGAATTTCAGAGTCGAGGTGAGTTTCTACTCTCGTTAAGGTCAGAAGTTCTTCGACGATCCCTTTTAAGCGCCTAGTTTCTTGAAGTGAAGCTTGCAAGGATTCATCTAAAACTTCAGGATCCGATTTACCCCAGCGATTTAAGAGGGACAAGTGACCTTCTAATATGGTTATTGGTGTCCGCAGCTCATGTGAGGCATCCTCAACAAATTGCTTTTGTTGGCGAAAAGAGACTTCCAGTTGATTCATCAATTCATTAAAAAGCTGCGCTAAACTGGATAATTCATCTCCTTTTTCTATGTTGCTAACACGCTCTGTCAGCCCTTTCTCCTTCACACTCCGAATGGTAGCTGCCAATGTCCGAATAGGGCGCATCAATTGTCTAGCAATAGCTAAGCCACTAATTGCACTGATGAAAACAGCCAACACCCCACCGATCAGCATAACCCAGAATAACGTCTGACTAAAATGATCGAACGTTTCTAGATTACTTGCGATCTCTAAAGTTCCGACAAACTTTGCCGTAATGAATGGACTCCTATAAATGAGAATGTGATCTTCTTGAGGGGTGATATCAAATAGCTCTGGTGCAGACACTGTTTTAGGTGTAACCCATTTTTCGTCAAAATGATTCGTTACAGTCAGGAGTGGATCTCCATTCTGTCCAATGATACGTACTAGTTGGTTTTTTCCAATCATTTTTTCTATGTAGGGTCGAACTTCTGTTAGCAGCACGGCATCCAGCGTATTTGATTTTTCTTGTAAATAGTCTTGTAGTTGTGCCATACTAACTTGAATTTTGTCTTCCTCTTGATTCATCATCCACTGTTTGAGCACTAGATATTGGGAGAAATTATAAGTTGCGAATAAAAGGAAGATGAGTGTAGATGCCCCTAACATGAGCTTCCATTTAATGGGGAGTTTCCGAACATAATAAGCTAATCGTTTCATCATCGCATCACGTATCCGATTCCCCGAACCGTTTGAATACAGCTATTCTCGCCGGCTTGATCTAACTTGTTCCTCAAATACCTGACATAAACATCGACAACATTCGTCTCCACTAACGAATCATACCCCCATACATGATCCAAAAGCATATCGCGCGTCAGCACGAGATTAAGGTTTTTCATGAATATCACTAATAGATCGAACTCACGCTTTGTAAGCTCAACGATTTGCTTGTCTTTATAGACCATGCGGGCGTCCATATCGATTTGAATATTCTGAAAAGTAAGCATAGCATGCGGGTCGTTCTCATCAAGTTCTATTCGGCGGAAAATAGCCCTAATCCTAGCCAATAATTCCTCAATGGCAAAGGGTTTGGGCATATAATCATCTGCGCCGCTATCTAAGCCTGATACACGATCAACAACGCTATCTCTGGCTGTCAGCATCAGGATTGGGGTCTTCTTCGCTGCGCGAATACGGCGACAAACCTCAATTCCGTTCAGCTCTGGCAGCATAATATCCAACAATATCAAGTCCCAATGATCTTGAAGGGCTAATTCCAATCCGGTTTTTCCATCGTAAGCTGTCTGTACTTCGAACGATTCGTGTTCCAGTTCCAGTTGAATAAATCGAACTAAGTTTTTTTCATCTTCTATGATCAATACCCGTTTCATCGATATCTCCCTTGTCTCGTGATTACTCTTAGTATAATCTAAGTAGATTAGAAAATAGTGAGAATTCCCCTGTAAATCAGTCCCTAACTAGTTTGAAGAACAGGATGTTTTCTTATTCAAAAAGCCCCAGTAGACTGGGGCTTTAATCATTCAGCTGATTCAAAAGAAACTTTGCGTATCTCATTGGTGTTTCATAAGTTCGGTAAAAAGTCGTATCCAGGCCTGCTTTTTTAAAGGTGTAGCGTTGGTCTCTGCCGTTTACTTCAATCAATTTGATACGGCCATCCCGTTCAACGCCCACATCTAATCCGATATCAGCCATATGAGGCAATTTTACGCCAATATATTGGGCAATTTCCAGAGATACTTGCTGTAACTCTTGCTTCATTTGGTTGGAATCAAATCGGCTTGCCTCAAATAGCTGCTCACACCGTTTAACTTTCCCTCCCTTTGCCGCATTAGTCACATGACGGCCTGAAGCTGCAACTTTCCCAATCATTCCGGTAACTTGCCATTGCCCGCTACCTCCACGCTGCACCGAGATACGTAGATCATAAGGCCTTTCATTGTAAGTTGCTAACTGAATCGCTTCCTGTATCATGTAGTTTTGTTTACCTACTATCTTCGCAATGAAAGAAATGACTTGCTTCTTAGATACAAGCTTTGGCTTCCCTTTCATCCAATACAGATTCCAACCCCCGCTCTCCTGCTTGGATATTTTGATGATCCCATCACCTACACTGCTGTTGGTTGGCTTGATGAACAGCGAGGAGTATTTCTTCATAGAGTCTTCTAATTTTTCCCGCGAATATTTAATAGAATCAGGAAGATACTTACGCAGCGAATGATTAGCGTATAAGAGTTGATGTATGCGATGTTTATCGTAACGATTTTGTCTGTTGAATACGATGCTTGATTGGGAAAGCTCTTTTAATTTTTTTCTTAAATAAGGAGATAAGCTAATGGCTCGGTTATGTGTCACACGAGGAATAGAACGTCTAACAAGCCTATACGCATTATTTTCATAGTAATAGCCCAAAGCAGATTTCCCTTTTACATGTTGTAAACACATATAAAAAGGTCTTAACCCATGCATCTTCCCTGCTTTGTTATACAAGGCTAAACGTTCATTTCCTGTTCTTCCTTTCGCAATACCTAAATAAGTTTCCAAGTCCAATAGGACACCTACCGTAGTACGCACCGAATCACCGCCATTCGAATAATAGAACTATGACAGTGTATGTCCTACTTACTCTTGCTAACACGGTGTATACCTAAGCAAACTAAGGAAATGACACCATTTTGGAGAAGGAATTATTTGCCATCTGTCGAACTTAACCTTGGAGTATAATTAAAGGAGGCCACATATGTCAAAGCGCTTTCAACTGCTTGTCGGCACCAATAAAGGCATTTTCATCTATTCCTCAACGACTGAAAGACGAAATTGGTCCATGCAAGGACCTTTTTTACCAGGATGGGAAGCTTATAGTGTTCTTGGAGATACACGATCAGCAAATAAGTTGTATGCAGGAACCTCTCATGCTGCTTATGGTGCGACAATTCGAATGTCTAGCAATGGCGGTGAAACGTGGGAACAGATTGCAGATAGTCCAAGGTACTCCGAGGAAAGTGGTTTTTCGCTAAACCGTATTTGGCAGCTGGTGCCTGGTCTTGCGTCTCAGCCTGATACTCTTTTTGCGGGTGTCGAAGAAGCGGGAATATTCATGAGTCGAGACAGCGGTCAAACGTGGCAAGAGTTAGATGGTTTAACGAAGCACCCCACACGTCCACAGTGGTTTCCCGGAGCCGGCGGTATGTGCTTGCATACCATTCTCATTGATCCAAGGAATTCGCAGCGCATGTGGATTGGAATATCCGCGGTTGGTGTCTTCCGTACACTTGACGGGGGGATTAGCTGGAAGCCCTGTAACAACGGATTAAACCGAGTACCAACAGGTCAACCGGAAGAGAGTGTCGGATACTGTGTGCACAAGATGGTGCTCGACCCGGAAAACGCCGATGTTCTCTATATGCAGGAGCATAGCGGGGTGTTCAAATCCATCGACGGCGGTGATAGTTGGCTTCCGATCGAGGAAGGCCTTACACTTCGTGATGGCGATGCCCCGTTTGGTTTTCCGATTGCCATTTCACCAACAGGCGATTTATTTCTTATCCCGCTTGAAAGCAGCGAACAACGCTCTATGCGTGACGGCAAGTTAATTGTCTACAGAATGGCACGCGGTGAACACTACTGGAAGCCCATTGGGGATGTGCTCCCAGATGAAGAACGACATGTCAGCGTACTGCGAGACGCGATGGCTGTAGATGCGCTTGAGCCTTATGGTCTTTATTTTGGAACAACTTCAGGTGAAATTTATTGTTCACTAGATCGTGGAGAAAGTTGGGAACGTCTGCCTGGACAATTATCACGAATCCTAACTGTGAAGCCAATGATTTTGGAGGACTAGCATGCTTATATCCGTCAGCGTCCCCTCCTTGCTGCGTGATTGCACAGGAGGAAACGTCAAATTTCAATTGGATGCGCTTACGTTACAGGAAGCACTAAATCAACTAATATCGAGCTATCCCCTGCTGCGCGTTCATCTTTGGACCGAAACCGGGCAAGTCCGCAAGCATGTCCTACTTTATTACAATGACATGAATATCGCTTGGCTCGAAGATTTAAATATCACGCTGCAGCAAGGTGATCAGCTTATCGTTTTCCAAGCTGTCTCAGGAGGTTAATGCGGGATTACGCAATGTAAGATGCTAAACCTTGCTATCATAAAAGAAATGCTCCGCATGAATGCTATCACCGAGCTCGATGATACCGTAAGAGTACTGCGGCTGCCTTCTTTTATCCGTTGGCGAGCCCGGGTTAAACATGAGAATTCCGTTCATCATTTGCTTGTATGGAACATGGGAATGTCCGAAGATGACGATATCCGGCCGCTCGGCCTGGAACGCTTCTCGGGCTCTTTCCTCTGTCGTTTTGCGAAAGCCGTCTCCATGGATAAGACCAATCTGGCAGTTGCCGACTGACAGTATTTTCCTCAGGCCGAATCGTTCAATAATATCAGGTCCGTCATTGTTGCCGGCCACAGCTTCACACGGTGCGATTCGCTCAACGAGATCAACAACGTGCTCACTGACCCAATCTCCCGCATGAATTATAAGATCAACACCTTGTAAACCTGTAATTAAAGCATCAGGCAGTTTCTGAACACGCGGTGATAAATGTGTATCCGAGATTACACCAATCCGCATAGGGATCACTCCTTCGTTTAATCATTTAGCCATGAATTCCTTCAAACTAACTTCCCATTCCAATAATAGCTATCCTCCCGGTATACGCGAAAGGCGATCTCTACCTCAGGAATGCCAAGCGAATGAACGTGTTTGGTTAGTACTCTAGCATACTCATCACGCGTCTCCTGCCCTCTCTCAAACCATCCTACTTCTATAAAAGGATAAGGATCGACTTCTTTCCCTTCAAATATAGAAACTGTGGGGAGACATTCCAACATAAAGTTGTCTGTTCCACAGGAGCATACTTGAGCTAGTTCTTCAATTAAAGCCGTACTAATGGATTGAATTTGAGGAACACTAATTCCTCTAACGATCATTTGGGGCATAGGAAACGCTCCTTTGTATTTTCTTGGAAGACTGCAAACTGCCTGTGCAGCGTTAATGTCATGTAGACACTACAGATTACATTGTAGCATATTCGATGTTTGCCGGTCAGTTTGATACAATGTAAACATACGAGCTTTGATTACGCCAAGGGGGACAACAATGTGAAAGAACCCATCGTCATACAGAACAAATTAAGAGAAGCTATGGGTCATCTCGAAAAACGCTTCATGGAACGGGAAGAGCTCATCCGTGTCTTGCTGCTCGCTATCATGAGCGGCGAACATGTCTTATTAGTTGGACCTCCCGGTTCAGCCAAATCTCAATTAGCACGCGCTGCGGCTGAATTATTCGGTAACGAACCTTATTATGATTATTTATTAACCCGATTCACAACACCGGACGAATTATTCGGGCCTGTCTCCTTGCAAAAACTTAAAAATGATGAGTATGTTAGGCTCACAGACGGCTATTTACCAAGTGCTCGCTTTGCTTTCCTCGATGAAATATTCAAATCGAACAGCGCCATACTGAATGCGCTCCTTTCTGTCTTGAATGAACGTGTCTTCTTTAATGGACGGCAGAAGCAGCAGTCTCCCCTTTTATTCTTAATGGCAGCATCGAATGAATTACCCGAAGATAACGAACAATTAGCAGCGCTGTACGACCGTTTCCTATTCCGATTTGAAGTTGAATATGTCAAGCAAATTTCCAGCTTTGAACTCATGTTTCAGGCACCAACTACACCTCTCCCTACCCTCTTGTCAACGGAATTGGTGAAGCAGCTGAAATCACAAGCGGCCGAGGTGCAATTGCCAGATGCGCTGGTTTACATGCTTTTTCAATTGAAGACAGCTCTTGAAGAGAAAGAATATGTGCTTTCGGATCGCCGCTACCACAAGATTGGCCATTCGTGGAAGATTTCAGCAGCCATCCATGGACGCAGCGCTGTCAATGTGTGGGATACCGTACTAACCCCGCATATGCTCTGGGATTTCCCTGAAGATTTGGTAGAGCTCAAAGCGATCTTCGACACCTTATTCCAGGACATGCTCAAACGAGAAATGGAACAAGAGCTCCCGCTGCTTCAATATAACTTGACGGTTAAAAAATGGTTGGAGAAAGAAGATGAATTACATGCCTTCCAATTTAAAAAAGAAATCGGCGGCGCTTTAAATAAAGATGCTTCTGAGCGGTTGAAAGCGACTTTGGAAGATTGCCGAGCGGAACTGGAAGAAACAGCTAGAAGCTTACGAGGCAGACTTGTCTCCTGGCAGGAGAAAGAAAAGAAATTGCCGGAATGGATCGCTTCCCAATCTATCTTTCTGCAGCACCCTGAGCAGTATGCCGTTAAATTCACACACCTGCGCATTCAGGGCGAGCGCATATTGCAATCCATCCAAGGTTTATATCGCACATTGTTTGACCGGGAAATCCCAGGAATCGTATACGACTATACGTTATAAGAGGTTACCACTATGATCATACGCTGCACTCGGGTTGACAGGTATGTGTTCGAGGGCTACGTACACTCATCGCGCGTCGCACAAGAATGGATGCGCGAAGCCGTAAGGCAAGCCCCTTGGTTTACAATTGAACTTTTTGCGGATTTCTTTATGTGCTTCTACTTAACGAAGCCGGAAGTGGACGGCACCGTAGAGGAAACCCCCTTCCACCGTTGGATGGTCTTAACGCTGCGCAAGCAGTACTTCTATGTGTCCATTCACCCTCGTACCATCGGGCAAGTGAATGCCTCTTTCAAAACAGCGCTAAAGGCGCTGATGTGGCTTACCGAGTCCTATGAGAAGGAAGTCAAACGCAGGCATAAGGAACAGAAAATAAGCGGCTTTGGCTTCGAGAAGAAGCAGCAGATGAGCGGACAAGAGGAAAAGAGCGTAAGTGAGCGCCTCTCCGAGAAGCAAATCGAGAAGCTGCGGCTCGTTGGCTATACGCTGCAGCAAGGGAAGCGCGCCGTCGAAGACAAACAGGAAGCTGTCGATTCGCGGCCGCTCATCGCGGAGGAGATCCGCTCGCTGAAGCAGCGAATCACGGAGCTGCAAAACGAAATGCGCACCGAGTTCATGAGGCGCGATAAGCTCAAAGCGAAGCTGCGCAAGGCGGAAGAGGAACTCGAGCGCCGCGAGCGGCAGCTGGACCGCATGAGCGCGCGCGACCTCGCGGCCATGAAGGAGATCGAGGCAGAGCTTGGCGATTGGCTCGGACAGGCTTTAAAGGAGACGCTGTCCCTCGAAGAGATGGACAGCTTCAATGTGCACGAGCTCGTGCAAGCGAGTCAGCGGCTCGCGAACCGGCGCTGGGGCAGCGAGCTGGGGAAATTGCGGCGGCAGACGTTCGAGCATTACGTGCAGTGGATTGAGAAGCTGAAGCGCAGCAAGGATCTGGTGTCTTTCCTTCAGGAGGTGGGACGGAACATCCATCACCTTCGGGTGCAGCGGAAGAAGCTGCGCTCGCCTTACGTCCCGGAAGCCTACGATGATTTACGCCAGTCTGGCGACATCGCGCATCTGCTTCCGAGCGAAGCCAGCTTGCTCGCTGACGAAGATTTTGAGCCTTATTTTCTCGTCAAATGGATGGAAAATAAGCTCATGACCTACAATTATACCGGCTCAATAGAAGAGCCGCAGAAAGGTCCTGTTATCTGCATGCTTGATACCTCCCATTCCATGCGAGGCAGCAAGCTGCGGCTTGCTCAGCTGTTTACGGCGACCTTCGCCTCCTTCTCCCTTCTCGAGCGGCGGGACTTCGTCCTGCTCCTGTTCGGGGCGAAGGGCGAGCTCATCGAGCATGTGTTGTCGCATAAGCGGCCGGATTGGGACCGCTTCTATGGTCTGGCTCAGCTTGCTTTCGGCGGCGGCACGAACTTCGACGCGCCGCTAAGCAGAGGCATGGACATCGTACAGCACGAGCGGCAGTTTCACGATGCCGACTTCGTGATGGTCACCGATGGTGTCGGCCAAATCTCCAAAGCAACGCTGCAGAAGCTTGGCGCTCTTGGTCAGAAGAAGCAGCTGCGGCTGCATTCGCTCATCATTGGCTCCGCACGCCAACATCTCGTACAGAAGTACGAAATTGTTGGCGTTTCTCACCAAGTCAGATTCGCCACAGCTTGGGATGTACAAGATCCTGTGAAGGATGAACTTCTGTTGGATGTGTTTGCTAAGCGGTAGTGACTGCTGCAAAATAGCTTAACAGCCTTCAATCCCGCTTGGGAATTAAAGACTTTTAAGCTATTTGTCTCAGGAGAACCTGGGTGCGGATTTCAACTGATTCATATATGATGATTAGCTCTCGCCTTCCTATTACCTTCACCCTTATGTTTCATACACGGAACGTCAATGCCTTATTTTGCTCGATAGCCACTATTTTGCTTATGAAACGGAACGTCGATCACTTATTTCCCTTCGGCTGCCCTATTTTCAACCAAGAACAGCAAAATAGCGCCTCCTAATTCCCTTTACACGAATAAACGTGAATATTGGGACAAATAGCGCCTCCTAGTTCCTTTTGCTAATTCCTTTAGCCAATTCGTTACCAGTTCCTTTAGCCAGTTCCTAACCAAGATCCTTAATAAGTTCCTATCGCTACTTTTATAGGCGCAGCCATATAATCCCACATAAAAAACCATGAAATCTTCAATGAAGATCATCATGGTTTTTCGTTTACTATGTATTCAAGCTCTCAATGGTTTTTCGTTTACTAAATATTCAAGCTCTCATAAGTTCTTTAATCGTTTTCAAAGATACACCCGTTTGGTGGTAAACCTCAATAAGTGTGGCACGCGGATGGGCCCGAACGAAATCCTTCACTTTGTGTGACTCTTTCAAATGAAGTTGGGAGCAAGCTTTACAACGCTTTTCAAATTTCGAAATATAAACTTGTCCGCATTTTTCACAGTTGCAAAGTGACATTTCTCCACACCTTCCTGATCCATTCTCTATGATAAATCTCTCTAATATAGACTTCGAGAAGAGGCGCACACTTCTGGGGGTACCTAAAAAAATAATTTCACTAAATTTGAATCTGGACTAAGTCACCCGGTTTTATCTCGCCTGGGCGTTCCACGTAAGCGACAATCCCTCTGCTTTGCCTAGCATGTTTGATAAATTGTTGAGTTAGGCTTCTGTCTCCATAATGATTGGCAATCTGCTTGCCAGGTCCTGCACAGGGCTCGTTCTCACCTTCGCACACAAGTCCGCCGCCACTTGGCAGAATCATTCGGATTCCCATAGGAAGCTTGGTTAATTCAGGGGCACCGCTCACTACTATATTTGCACCCAACCACTCAGGTTTAATTGTTTCTACACCCAGTCGCTGCGCAATGCCTTGCAGTTCCTCTAAGGATACAATACTGAGTTGACGACGATTCATGATCTCTTCGCCTTTCTTGTACATCGGCTGCCGCGAGTCTGCTTTGGCGAATAACCCGAAGTGCCGATCACCTTCAATGCCCCCAAAACTTAGTTCAACACCGTCGATTTCTCTCGTTACAAACGTTGAAGCGTCATCTGCGATAAGTACAGCTTCAATTTTAGCCACAATTGCCATGAAGTCGTTCACCTGCCTTGTCCCCTATTATACCACTTTCTTTCCCTATTCTTCCAGTACCTTCGTGAGGTCCTGCTCGGGCCACATCGTTCCATCCTGCCAACCCAGCACAAAAGCTTCCCATCGGCGATTTTCCGGAAAAACATCAAGGTCACCAAAGTATTTGGCGATAGCTACATGCTGAGTTGCATGCGCCCGCAAGGCTGCTGCCTTGATCGGCCAACCAGCCTCTGTATCTACTTCTATCGAAGGCTTGTGACCTTTAGCTCGCAATGAAGCTGCTGCTGCATAATATAACTTGCGTACACTCGGACATTTCCCGCTCAATACAGCCGCCGTTGTCGCCTTGGAGATGGTGATATGATCGGGGTGACCATTGCCCCCATCTTCCGGGAATGTAAATAGTACCTCGACCTCATACCGCTGAATAAAAGAGATGACGCCTTCAACTAGAGCATTGAAATCAATCTCTGCAAGCTGACCATCTGGATGGCCCAAGTGCTCCACGTGAGACAAGCCCAGCACCTTGGCGGCTTCATCCATCTCCTTCTCTCGCAGCTTAGCCAGCTCTGATCGATCTTTTGCCCGCTCTAACCCTAGTCTTCCCGCATCACCTCGTGTTGCCAACAACAAAACAGGATTTTCCCCTTGATCGGCAAGTTTGCGAATGATGCATGCACTAAGAAACGTCTCATCATCCGGATGTGCATATGTAAATCCATATCGGTGCTTCATCTCTTCACTCCATTCTTTTATTATGTAAAAGCTGCTGGCGGATATATTTTTTCGATGCAATAAATAGCTTGATCCATCGGCATCACTTTCTCTTTCAGATCCAGCATATCCCTTAATTTCACTTGGTCAGTCGAACTGTCTGCCAAGCCTATACAGATAATAAAGCGAATTCCTAGCTTTGTCGCAGCAATTAACTGCTTATCCACATCCAACTTCTCATCAAGTATCTTTATTCCTATACCAGCTAGTTTCAGTTCATTTGCCATTCGATATGCAGCTTCTGATGCTTTAGGGTCAAGAAGGATTACCATAGCTTGTTCTTCTAGCTGCTTTCCATACGAACTTTCTGAACTCCAACCTACATTTGATCCTTCCACGTTTCGCATACCATCCACCCTTCCCATTCTTAACGAGATAAAAAAACGCGCCGGACCTATGGTCCTGCGCGAATTGCTATCCCGCAGGGAGGCCAACGCGAAATGCGTTAGCCCACCCTGATATGTACAGGTGTGTGCTAACGCCTATAAAAATAATGAATTTGTACGAACCAAGTTGTATTCTTCATATGATTCGTCTCCTTCAACTTCATGATTATTATGATTATAGCGAGCCGCTGATGTAGATGCAACAGCTTTTTTTATTTATCCTATGCTAAAATGGCTTCGATATCCGGAGCGATAGTTGCTGGATCGGTACTTGCGCTGTACTGCTTAACAACAATACCGTTTGCGTCAACGAGGAATTTCACGAAATTCCATTCGATTTCTCCTGTACGATACGGTTCAGGTGTATGGTTTAACAAGTAAGTATATAAAGGATGAGCATGTTCACCCTTCACATCAATTTTATCAAATAACGGGAATGATACTTTGTAGTTGAGCTCGCAGAAGCTTTGGATCTCTTCATTTGTTCCTGGTTCTTGACCGCCAAACTGATTACAAGGGAATCCAAGAACAACCAATCCTTTGTCTTGATACTGTTCATATAAGCTTTGGAGCCCTTTATAATGCGGTGTAAGCCCACATGCACTTGCTGTATTTACAATGAGCAGTACTTTTCCTTTATATTCGGAAAGTGACTTCGTTTCTCCTGAGATCGTTTGAACGTCAATATGATAGATCGACATCGCTCAGCACTCCTTCAAATTATAATAAGTTCCAGTCTATTATAACATTCTTTACCAATGAGCCCAAATCATAAGCTTGACAGTTTAGCTTCCCATATACTGACAGGTGTGATATATTGTTTACCTGTTTATTTCATACAATAGACAATATCTGATCTTAGGAGGTAACTGATCTTGGACACAAAGACTCAAAGTGCCTATCAAGAAGAATTACAGCAGCTTGAACGAACGAATGCGGAAATTGACAAACAGCTTGAGCGGCTTAGGTCGACTCCTGTTTATTACGGACCGGATTTAACGGAACAAGCGTTAGAGGCAGCTCGCGAGAATGGCCGAAACAATTTAGCTAAAGCTGTTGATGAACCTTATTTCGGCCGCCTAGACTTCCAAGAGACTGGATCGGCTTCCGCCCTTCCGCTTTATATTGGTAAATCAGGCGTCGAGGACGAGCGAACAGGCCAATTGCTTGTCATTGACTGGCGGGCACCCGTCGCTAGCCTTTTCTATTCATTCACGGGTGGGCTTGACGCTGCTTCTTACGATTCACCGGACGGCCTTATCGATGGTCTCGTTTATCTCAAGCGCAACCTCGTTGTCCGCAAACAAATTCTCCAGCGTGTCGTTGATACCTATGACCGCAATGAAGACTCTCTAGCCGTCGGCGATGAGTTCTTACTTTACCGTCTTGGCGAAAATAAAGACAATAAACTGCGCGACATTGTATCTACCATCCAAGCCGAGCAAGACCGCATTATCCGCGCAGCGAAGAATACAGCATTGATTATCCAAGGGGTCGCAGGAAGCGGTAAAACGACTGTCGCCCTGCATCGACTTGCTTTCTTACTCTATCAATACCGCGAGCAGGTTCGTGCAGAACGGATGATCATTTTTGCGCCAAACTCCATGTTCCTTGATTACATATCCGGTGTGTTGCCTGAACTTGGCGTCGGAAATATCCAGCAAAGCACTTTCACTGATTGGGCAATTGATGTGCTCGACCAAGAAGTAAAGCTAGCGGATCAGTCACTCGTTCTTCAAACCTGGTTCTCGCTTGGCAGCAAAAGACCGCCGGTTGATGATCAAGCACCGGGACGATTTAAAGGGTCTATTGCTTTTAAACAATACCTGGATGACTGTCTCACAAGGTTCGAGGAGTCTTATGTGCCTACCTCGGATTTCATCCCGTGGGAGGGTGTTAAGCTTCCAATTGCAACCATCCGCGAATGGTTTTTTGTAGAGAATAAGCATTATCCGCTTGTCAAAAGGCGCGAGCGTGTTATTGCACGGATCAAACGCTGGATGGAAATTCAGCTCGACAAGATTTGGGAGCAAAGTCGGAAGAAAGAGCTGAAAAAGAAAGCTTCTCAACGCCTGCGTACGTATCTGACAGGTTGGCCCGATCATTCGGCATTCAGCTTCTACAAAATACTTTTCTCAGATAAAGGCCGTCCGGACAGCTTGCCGATCGACCTACTCAACCAAATACCAGAACCTATTGTTACCGCTTCGCTGAAGCTTTTCAAGAAAAAAGAAGTGCAGCTCGAGGATCTCGCTCCACTCCTTTATATTCATACACGCCTTTTCGGCATTCCCTCAGACCGGTTATTCGACCATGTCGTAATCGACGAGGCGCAGGACTTTTCACCTTTCCAGGTGGCTGTCCTTGATTCATACACACGGAATAGCTCGTTTACAATACTCGGTGATTTATCACAGGGAATTCACGCTTATCAAGGCATCACAGACTGGAAGGAATTTTCCAGCTTATTTCAGGTAGACGAAACCGGTTATTTCGAACTTGAACGCAGTTATCGTTCAACGATGGAAATCATCCAGTTTGCCAATCAGGTCCTGGAACGAGGCGTCGAGAATCCGCTACTTGCTGTGCCCGTGTTCCGCAGCGGCAACAAAGTCCGCGTTCTACAGACAGATATCAAAGGCCGATTGCCGCTACTGCAGCGTGCCATCGCAACCTTGAAGCAAGGGAGCTCGAGCACAATCGCTGTTGTTGCCCGTACGGAGAAGCAAGCACAGGAGCTGCATGATGCTTTGACAGACGCTGGCATCGAAACAAATCTCATAACTTCCAAGCAGCGAGTGTATCGCGGTGGTATTTCGGTCCTGCCCGTCTTTTTGACCAAGGGACTTGAATTTGATGCTGTGCTGCTCATGGATGTTACTGCCGGGCATTACGAAGCCACTTTTATGGATGCCAAATTGCTGTACGTAGGCTGTACGCGTGCGCTTCATGAATTATGGCTAATGGCTCCTGGAGAACTGTCTCCTTTGGTCTCAACGGAAGATACTGAGATTGTCGAAACCCATTATCCCGCATAATTTCAACAATGAATAAAGACACCTGTTCACCGATCATAAGGATCGAGTAAATAGGTGTCTTTGTCACGACTTTTCTCACATTTTTAGTAAGCAATCAGTACGCCGCCTTCACCAGCATAAGTACCAATGACGGTGCCCATGTTAGAGAATAGCACTTTACGGAATGGATATTTCTCAAGGAGTTGGTCCAAGACTTCACGCGCTCTATCCTCACAATTGCAATGCGCGACGGCAATCACATCTTTATCGAAATCGTGTTGAGCTTCCCCTATTTTGGCGATTAAACGTTTCAAGGCTTGCTGGGTGCCGCGGATCTTCTCCAGCACTTCTATGGCACCTTCTTCGCTGCCTTTCATTAGAAGCTTAATATTCAGCACAGACGCGACAGCTCCCCTCACTCGGTCGAGCCTGCCGCCTTTAATGACATTTTCAAGCGTGTCTAAAAAGAAGAAAGTGCCTGAAGTCTTCACAGATTGCCCTATCACTTCTACAATTTGTTCAAATGGAACATTCGCTTCCGCCAATTTGGCTGCCTTATAGACAAGAACGCCCAGTCCAAGTGAGGTTGTTTTCGAATCAATCACCTCGATACGACCTGTATAACCTTCTTCTAGGAGCATCTCTTTAGCCATGACTGCATGATGGTAGGTGCTGCTAAGCGCCGATGAAAGACTGATCACAAGAATATCTTGATCTACTTTGGCCTTCTGATATTCAGCGAGGAATAGCTGCGGAGCCGGACTTGACGTCTTCGGGAGGACACTCTCCTTTTTCATTCTCGCATAGAAATCAGTAAGCTCCATATCAGGAGGCATACATTCCTCTCCAAAATGTACGGATAATGGAACAATCGCAATCCCAATCTCATTAACGATCATTTCGGGGAGGTCGCAACTGCTATCTGTGATAATCTTGATTGTCGTCATGGTGTCCACTCATTTCTTATTATTTGGCGAAAACAATACCTGCGGTATGCCATTAAAAGCCATAAATGGTCATCCCACCATCAACGAACAGAGTCTGGCCTGTCACATAATTCGCCGCATCCGAAGCGAAAAATACAGCGGGTCCTACCAGCTCCTCAAGCTCACCCACGCGCCCCAGAGGTGTACGTGCAATAATGTCGGCTAAGTATTCTGGATTAGCAAGGATTTTCTCTGTCAAAGGCGTTTTGAAATACCACGGTCCAATACTATTCACATTGATCCCATATTTCCCCCATTCAAGTGCAAGCACCTTCGTCATTTGGATCATCGCAGCTTTGGTAGCTGCGTATACAACTCCAGTTCGAAGGGCAACCTGTCCAGCAACAGATGCGATATTGATAATTCTTCCATATTCCTTTTGCTGCATATGACGACCAACGATTTGTGAGCACAAGAAAGCAGATTTAAGATTCGTCTGCATGATCGTATCCCATTCTTCATCCGTCACAGCCAGCGCTTGACTGCGAATATTCATGCCCGCATTGTTCACTAGAATATCCAGACGGCCCGTCTGTTCAATGAGTTGTTGGACAGCTTCCTCAATCTGTTCTCTATTCGTGACATCAACCGTAAACGGATATGCCTTTCGTCCCAAGGCACGAATTTCATGGGCTACTTCCTCAATATCACTTGCTGTACGGGCGAAAAGAGCTACGTCAGCCCCCGCCTCTGCAAGACCTATGGCTAGCGCTTTGCCAATGCCTCTTCCAGCTCCTGTGACTAAGGCAATTTTATTTTGCAGTTGAAATGAAGGTAAAAACATCTTTTCATCGTCCAATCTATGAGGTAGTAGGTAATTATTGTGAAAGAAGGGTTGTTTATGGACTATTCTGTTCGGGAAGAGAAGGCCAACGCTATCAGCCACGGCGTGGGCGTGTTGTTAAGCATCGCAGCGCTTGTCCTGCTCATTGTGCAGGCTTCCTTACATGGCACTGTTTGGCACATTGTCAGTTTTAGCATTTTTGGTGCAGCATTAGTCATACTTTATACCTGTTCAACGCTGCTTCACAGTGTGAGCCATCCGCGATTGAAGGATGTGTTTGAGCTTCTTGATCACTCCGCCATTTATTTGTTAATTGCTGGCAGCTATACACCTTATTTACTCGTCACCTTACGAGGTCCCTTGGGTTGGAGCTTCTTTGGCGTGATTTGGGGCTTAGCCTTTGTCGGGATCGTCTTGAAAATATTCTACGTGAAACGATTCATCTTGGTTTCAACCCTTTGTTACATACTCATGGGTTGGTTGATCGTTTTCGCATTTAAGCCACTGTACATGAACCTACCGTTAGGCGGTATCGTGTGGCTCGTCGTAGGCGGACTATTTTATACGTTTGGTTCCATTTTCTATGTATGGCGGCGCATCCCTTATCACCATGCCATTTGGCACATTTTCGTTCTCGCTGGTAGCGCCTGTCATTTCTTCTCTATATTCGAGTATGTGATACTGGCTTAATCATTGGATTAATTGCTGAAGGTGTTGGAGAGAAACCGCATTCTCCACTTGACGCGCCAGTTCTTCATAACCAATTTCATTTGGGTGGATGGCATCCTCAGACAAATAACGACTATCTTCGCCTACGAAAGCATCATACACTTGAACCACAAGAATATGAGGCTGCTCTAATTTGCGCAGAAATAAATTAAAACGCTGTACCCAATAAGCGGCATCCGGCACCTGCGGCAGAGGATTGTAGAGCCCGACTAAAACGATTAAGAAAGGCTCCTCAATCCCTTTCCGCAGCGCCTCAATTTCTCCGATCATTTTCTTATAGTTGGATTCATACGTTTGAAGAGCAGATTTTAAGTAAGCAGGATCTCCCTGATAAAAGAAAGGAATTGCCGCCTGGATTAAGTCATTGCCACCAGCTGTAATCGTGATGAGATTCGCTTCTCTTATATCTTTTTGGATTTCCGGATCTAACTCAAGTGTTTGAAGCAATTGACTAGTTGTAGCACCATTCTTGCCTGCAGGCTTTAAGTGAATAGGAACCTTCAGCAATTGCTCCAACTTTTGCCGATAGATAGATACGAATCCGTGACCTTCCGGAGCTCCAAAACCAACCGTTAATGAATCTCCAAATGCCAAATAATTGATCGTCTTTTCCATTGCTATCCTCTCCCTAAAGCCTGACGTATAATACTATATGCGCCAGCGCCCAGTTTGGGAAGGGACATTCTAACCAGTTCTTTGGTCGTTTTTTTATACGTTTACATGCTGCTTAACATAATTTTCGATTTGTGCTTTCTCCGAGAATGTAAATTGAAATTCACAATCACAGCCCTCGTCATGAAGGACAATTTGAACAATTTCTCCATCGAGATTACAGATAACGAGTATAGAAGGATCGATTAAATCCTCCGGAAACTCCTCGCCAACCTCCTTATGAATACTTAAGAAAATGTCCCGCCATTGCCCTCTTACCTCTGATTCCGTGAAAGATAATGTAAATCGGTGTTCTTCGTGTTCGGCTCCATATTTCATCATCTGAGAATCCCCCTAATTATTTCGCAAAAAATCTATTTGGTAAGATTTCGTATATTAACTCTTTTTGTTCATTAATTGTAACCCAGTGTGCTGTAAAGTGGTAGTTCGCCTTCCTTTATACTACAATGGAGCTAAGAACCATTCAATAAAGGAGCCTTCCATTTATGAAAACAACCATTACGCAAACCATTGATAACCATTCGGACAGATTCAAAGCCATATCCAGCTTTATAGGAGCAAACCCAGAACTTGGGCATGAAGAATTTAAAGCTTCGGATCGCTTAACGGAGGAATTGACCCATCATGGCTTCCACGTTGAACGCGGTGTCTTAGATATTGCAACCTCTTTTATCGCTACCTATGATTCTGGTAAAGCGGGCCCTGTCGTAGCCTTCCTAGCTGAATATGACGCCTTGCCCGACCTGGGTCACGCTTGCGGTCACCATCTCATCTGTATGATGAGTATTGGTGCCGCCATCGGTCTTAAGTCGGTCATCGATGAAACAGGCGGCAGCATCCGTGTATATGGAACACCTGCCGAGGAAACGAAGGGTGCCAAAGTGCCAATGGCCGCGGCTGGACTATTCAAAGATGTGGATATCGCACTGATGGCGCACCCTTACTATACGTATGAGAAGTCAGGCGAATCGCTAGCTATGGACGCTATCCAGTACGAATTCTTTGGTCGCTCTGCTCATGCAGCTGCTCAACCTTATGAAGGCGTCAACGCACTTGATGCTGTGCTTCAACTGTTCAATTCCATAAATGCACTGCGCCAACAAACCAAGTCTGATGCGCGTATTCACGGCATCATTAGCGAAGGCGGCAAAGCTCCAAATATTATCCCTGACTATGCTGTCGCTCAGTTCTATGTCCGCTCAGCATCCCGCACATATACGAACGAGCTCGTGCAAAAAGTACTTCACTGCGCTGAGGGCGCTGCTCTGCAAACCGGCTGTACATTGAAAACTTCCTTTTACGAGTATTCGTATGACGAACTTCGAACCAATGAGACACTTTCAGCCGTCTTCACTGATCAGTTATTAGCAATGGGAATTGATCCGAAAGAGATCGAAGTTGGCAAGGATCATGGTTCCCTCGACCTAGGCAACGTGTCTACCCAATGCCCGACGATTCACCCATTCGTCAAAGTTGTAGACGAGAGACATATGCTGCACACCAAGGAATTCCGTGATCTGGCGCTGCAGGAACCCGCGCTTAATGCTATGATTTTCACGGCAAAACTTCTGGCTTTCACAGCATACGAAGTGCTCACTAGCCCAGAGCTGTTAAGTAAAATCAAAGCGGAATTCGCTGCAGCGAAGAAATAACCATCTCCCCATACGAAAGACCAGCCGCATGCAACAGAGCTCCTGCTCTGTTGATGTGGCTGTTTCATTTGCGGATTATTTGATTCGTCTGTTTACGCCGAAACGCTTGCAGAAGAAGCCTGGTGGCTAATCTCCGCCTTCACTTTACGATCTTCTAATTGAGCTAGAATCGAATAGAACATGATCATGCCAACGAATCCGCTTAACGCGATAAGAGATGCCATCATCCACGAGGATATCAATCCGCCTAGCATGACACCGAAACCTCCTAAGAGCATGGCCCCTTTATACACCATTCCGAATAATGCCATATACGAGCTTCTTGCATGATCAGGCGCAATATTGCCCAGATAGGCTTGTTTAATCGGTACATACATAAGCTCTCCAACCGTTGCAATGAACATCGAGATGAGCAGCAGCCAGGGGTGATTGCTATAAGCAAGGTAGCTGTAACCCAATATGTAACAGGTGTACCCAACGAACAGTACTTTGCTATCGGAGAACTTGCGCATCATAACCCCCATAAGGACGGAGAGAACAACGACAAGCACCGTGTTTTCAGTGCGGATAAATCCTAACATTTTCAACCCGTCAATATGCCAAGATTGTTCATTCCATGGGAAGAATGGCATATTCACCATCTCCCTTTCCAGCCTTACACCCACATAATTACCAAGATGAAACTCAACCGAGACAAGCAGCAGAGAAGCTAGTGTGAAGATCATGAAGGTTTTATCACGTAGTACCATTCGATAATTGGCCCACATCGACGGACTTCCTTTTCGGCTACTATTACTCTCTCTAGCAGCTTGTGGTTGATACACTTCATCAATAAAGAAATAAGTTACGAGCAGAGTGACTAAGCCAATAACGGACAAGCCAATGAACAGCTCAAACAGATATGATTTGAATAAGAAAGCGCCTGCAAGCCCAGCTATTGCAAAAGATAAATTGTTCATCCAATACATGATGGCGTACATAAATTTTCGTATATCCGGAGCAGTTACATCGAGCAGCATGGCTTCATTGGCAGGACCATGAATGCCCCAGAACATACTAACAAAAATCATCAAAACAAAGGTCATCCCCGGAGATTCAAGCCAAGCCGAATTAGCCATCGCCATTCCAACGAAACAGAGCATCCAACCTATTTCTGCTGTCAGCATCAGCTTTTTGCGCCCAATTCGATCCGCATAGTAGCCGCCTATTATCCCCGCGATGACTCCTGCAAGAATACCAAGAATTACGACTAGTCCAGCACTTGTATCTCCTAATTTTCCGGAAAAATAAATCGACATGAAGGGAAGCACCATATTATTGGCTGTTCCCGATAAGAAGGATAGCCCAATTCTTAGTTTGACATTACGATGAAAATCACGAAATCTCACAATATACCTCCGCGTAAGCAAGCTTTTGACAGTCGTTATTATTCAACCTACGTTCAATAAATTACGAAAAAAAATTACTGCTTTTCATTACTGCGCAAAAACATGCCCACGCCAACTAACAGCAAACACCCGGCTAGCAGTTGAACGGTTGTGATCGTTTCTCCAAGTAAGAAATAAGCTAATAAAGTGGCACCCAGCGGTTCCCCTAAGACGGTCATTGAAACGGAAGAAGCCTTCATATATTTAAGCAGCCAATTAAATACGTAATGACCAAAAACCGTAGGAACAATAGCTAAAAGTAAGAATATTCCCCACTCTTTCGCTGGGTAAGCAGTAAAGGACACGCCTGTGAACACGTTCGTGACAGCAAGTACCAGACCCGCGAATAAGAAAACGAAAAAACTATAAACAAAAGCCGATATATGTTCTCTTAAGCTTTTGCCTAAGAGCATATGTAAGGCTACAGCAAGCGTACCGACCAGTGATAACAAATCCCCTTTAAGCGCTGTACCGGAAAATTGGAAATCCCCCCACCCAATGCAAATGGCACCCACAATAGCCATACACATGGAGATCAAGGCCGTCCGACTAGTCCGATGTCCATAAAGAAGAAACGCTCCGAGCAGCACAAAAATGGGCTCTAACGTTAGAATAGCCGTCGAACTCGCTACTGTCGTAAAATGAAGGGAATCCATCCAAAATAAGAAATGCAAACCAAGCGATATACCGGATATGGCTGTTCTCAGCCAATCTCTTAGTCGAATTCTAGCAATCTCTTTCCTATAATTCCACAGAAAAGGCAGCATCAAGGCATTCGTCATGAGAAGCCGGTACATCGCGATGACAGAAGCAGGCGCATCTGACCAGCGAACAAAAATCGCTGAGAATGAAATGGCAATAATGCCGATTAAAAGAAATATGGAGATAGGTACTTTCGTTTTATTCATAGCATTCATGATGTGTAACTCCTCAAGAAGTTGATATCTTATCGCTGCCAAATAAGTATATAGGAGGAAGAACGGCTTGCCAATCATTTTTAAACTTCGTTCAATTAATTGTAAAATGTATACAACGGAAAAAATAAAAAAAACCTTAGTAACGCCTATTTTTATTTAGGCAGTTACCAAGGGCTTCTTTGGCATTGGATTATAGGATTAATCTAAAACAGCTGTGATATGTTTGTTTGTAACAGACCAGTGAGATGTATTCCAGATGGATTCTTTATCTTTAAAATAAAGGATTTGCGGGGACGCATGTTTGATTCCTAGATCCTCAGCAATTTGATTCGAAACCGGACGGGATTCGATAACTTTCACTAAGAAATAATCCACATCCGCATTTGGTTTACCAGACAGATATTCCTCATATTCATCAAGTGCGCTTGCACTTACCGGACATGTTGTGCTGTGCTTTAGAACGACAGCGGGTTTCTCGGAGGAGCGATTCAGTACTTCCTGCCACTCTTCTACTGTAGTTAATTCTTTCCATGCTGACATAAGAACATCTCCCTTCCTTTTAGTTAATAATGATTATAAAGTAAGCAGCCATCATATGCAAATCATACAACTCGCACAACTCGCAACCCCCTCTAACTTACTGGTATAATGAAATTGTAAATATTCCTAGGGAAGAACAGGAGGAACATATGCAATCACCACCCCCGATCTCAAGACGCTCTTTTCTCAAGAAAGGTACTGTGCTTGCAGGCTCTTTCATCGCTTCCGGAGGTTTACTTGGCAGTTATGCTGGTTTCTTGGAACCCAAATGGGTCGAGATTACGAGAATAACGCTGCCTTTCGAGCGTCTCCCCAATGCCTTCCATGGTATTAAACTTCTACAATTCAGCGATATCCACATTGGTCATCACTTCGACCTTCAGGACTTAGAACGCGTCATGAAGCTTATTCAGAAAGAAAAAGCGGATATGCTTTGTTTTACTGGCGATTTATTTGACGCAGATATTAATGAAGATCCAGATCTAACCAGTCAATTATTGGGCAGCTTAGAGGCACCCTTGGGAAAATGGGCAGTACTTGGCAACCACGATAAGTGGATTGGGTACAACTACACGCTCCCGATCCTGCATAACGGAGGCTTTCAATCTCTCGTTAACGCTTTTCAGACGATCACTTATAAAGGACAAACGATACAAATAGCAGGCGTTGAGGATATGCTGACGGGTAAACCGGATATCGCGAAAACCTTGCGCGGGGCCAATGCTCAAGTATTTACGTTGCTGCTTTCTCATTGTCCTGATTTTGCGGATAAGGCAACTGAACGCGCCATCGATTTGCAATTATCCGGTCATACACACGGCGGTCAAATACGGTTACCAGGAGTTGGAGCTGTTATTACACCACCGCGCGGTAGAAATTATGTCATAGGGCTTAATGAAGTGCCTAATTCGAAAATGCTTGTTTACACCAATCGCGGTATTGGAACAACGACGCTCCCTTTTCGCCTGATGTGCAGGCCGGAGATTACTGTAATTACATTAGAAAAACGAAAACCCTGAGCGCCTAAAGCGTCTCAGGGTTTTATGTTTACTATCTAACATGTAAAAATTGGCGGAACAAGAAGACGGCCTTCAATTTTAATAGATCGTTTACTTTTTTGAAATCAACCTGTAAGAGATCACTAATCTTCTCCAAGCGATACGTTACGGTATTCCTATGAATAAATAATTGCTTTGCCGCCTCGCTTACTTGACCATCATTACGAATGAATACCTCTAAAGTTCGAATCATCTCTTGCGAATACTCGGCATCTTTTTCAAGTAAAGGACGTAGAATTTTGGCACAGTAATCTTCCATCATACTGGAAGATACGTTCTGGAAGAGATGTGCGAATTCGATGGTTTCATAATGAAGCACACGATCTGGCAGTCCAAGCTTGGACGCCATACGCTGCGTCTCCAAACATTCCATATAGGCTTCCCTTAACGCTGTTGGCTTTAATTTCATAGAGCTTGTATAGAAAGCAATTTCACCGGCTTCTTCGATGCATCCCGAATCGCTAGCGTACTTGGTCAGAAGCTGTGACAGCTCTTCCTCTGGAAACCCATCAACCTGATTCGTTGAATAGATCGAGAACATCAAATCCTTGAACACAAAATGGTGTCCAGTTAAACCGCTTGATTTCGGATGTGATTCCATATATTGTTTGAGGTTCTTGAGCTTAAGTTGGGGCTGCTCCTCCAGCAGTTTTTCAGGCTTATTTTTGCTAATCACACATTGATAAGCTCCTGTAAAGATCGATATCCCTCTAGCTTCCGCCTGTTCAAGGAATTCCTCTAAAGAGGTTCCTTTATCCAAGTAGCGTATGAGATTGTTTTGTAAATCGCGTTGTGCGGATGCTTCAACATGCGATCGGAACGTATAGCACATATGGAAGGTCAGGATATCTGCAGCTTGCTGGAATAAACCTTCCTCCACGTTTGCGAGTAGAACCGCATCAGGAATTATCAATAAATGTCCAAGAGGCTCATCGTCCTGCTGATGCAGTCCTACACGATAAGCGCGTTCCTTACCTGCGTACACCCAGCCTGATTTCCGTTTCCACGGCCAATTCTGAGAGAGTTGATCTGGACTCCATGTGCTTGTGTTATATAAAATTTGTCCCCGAGCTCCCACTACCGCCATAGGATAACCAAGAATGTCACTGATTAATTGGAACATGGAAAGCATATTATCCTGTTTCAATCCGAATTGCATCAGCTTCTTCTGTTTCTCCAGAACATTTTGCAGCAGCTGCGTATTGCGGCGGTATTCAGCGTTAAATAGGGCATTCATTTGATCTGAGAACGTAAATTGAAAGGGCATCTCGATAATCGGAAAATGCAGCCGATCTGCTTCATCTGCAACAATCTGCGGCAGCTCCGACCAGAAACGCCCTAGCTTGATCCCTAACCCAGCAGCTCCACGATCATTTAATTTACGAAGTAAATTAACCGTTTCTTGCGGACTATCCTTCATCGCGAAAGCCGTGGTGAAGAGCATCTCTCCGGATTTCGTCCAATCCGCAATGTCAGGAGCATCCATCACATTGACTGATTTGACGATGCGTGAATCACCTTGCTTGCCTGCAACAAGCTTCGCTTCCGTTAAAGGATATATGGATAATGCCTCACGAATGGTAAGATGCATTGTGCTTCCCCCTTAGTGCCTTTTAAATGATTATAGGATGACCTTGCCAATTCAGTCAATGGATTTATGTTAGATTATATAACATTCTGTAGGATTTTATGAATGTTTTATGACTTTGTTTTATTTTTATGTCAGAAAACATGACATATGCACAGTGAAATCTAAAACTTAGAACAAATAAGCGCAAAAACCGCGCTTTCAGCGAGACCTCTGATGCGAGCAGGCAAAGTTTGAATTTCCTATACAGCGAAAAAGAGAGACATGCTTAACACATGCCTCTCCTTTATAATGAATCAACCTCAAATCACTCGAAACGTTCCCGTACCAATCGTCCCCAAATTGCCTTCACGGTCAAAAACACGACCTTGCGTAGTTATCATCTTACGGGATTGATGAACAAGCTCAGCCGTCACCAATAATCGGCCTTCATAAAGCGGAGCTACAAAATGAACATTCAAATTCGTTGTTACAACCTTATCCTCCGGTCTGGCCACCATCACAACAATTCCCATCGCATTGTCCAGCAAGGAAGATAGTACACCGCCATGGACGATCCCTATCGGGTTTAAGTGATGCGTTTTGGCTTCCAAAGCAATCGTGATGATATTGTCTTGCATACTTACAAATTCACAGCCAAGAAAGCCCCAAAACGTAGGCTCTGCTGATGCTGCTAATTGCTGCAGCCTCTTATTCATTCGTTCGTTAGCATCATCCATAGGATTCCCTCCACTCCTCTTGTAAAGGGCTTCCCCTTAATTGTTAACAGGAAGAAGTTCTTAAACCGTCTTCTCTTCCTCTAGTAATTGCCTGCGCAGCACCTTTCCAATCATCGTTTTCGGCAGAGACTGGCGGAATTCGACTTTCCGAGGCACTTTATAGGCAGCCAATCGCTCACGGCACCACAATTCAAGTTCCTTTTCCGTTAGCGTCATTCCCGGTCTTAACACGATAAATGCTTTCACCGTTTCTCCCCGATACTCATCCGGTACCCCTGCAACAACAGCCTCCAGAATGGCCGGATGCTCGAAGAGAACCTCCTCAATATCACGCGGATAAATATTGTAGCCTCCGGCTATGATTAAATCCTTCTTGCGATCAACAATCGAGAAGAACCCATCCTCATCCATACGCCCCATGTCGCCCGTATAAAGCCAGCCATCTCTGATGGTCATAGCCGTTTCGTACTCTCGCTGCCAATAGCCTTTCATCACCTGAGGCCCTTTAATAATAATTTCGCCAATTTCCCCAACCGGCAGCTCTTGGCCTGAATCTGAATCAACCACCTTCGTATCAGTATCCGGAAAAGGGATCCCAATTGAGCCTATTTTCCGAAAACCCCAAATGGGATTCGCATGCGTAACAGGGGAGGTTTCCGTCAACCCATAACCTTCAATTAATCTACCGCCAGTCAATGCCTCGAAGCGCTCTTGCACCTCTAACGGAAGCGGCGCTGAACCGCTTACACAAACATTAATAGAAGAAATATCTACTTCCTTCACGCGTTTATGATTAATTAATGCAATGTACATGGTTGGCGCACCCGGGAAAATCGTTGGCTTCAATGAATGAATCGTGTCCAAAATTAAGTTGATATCAAACTTTGGAATGAGAATCAGCATCCCTGCCCGATACATGGATTGATTCAACAAGACTGTCAAGCCAAAGACATGGAAGCATGGAATAGCCCCCAAGAATCTTTCTTCACCTATCCGAGTACGATAGCACCAATGACTGGTTTGGTACGTATTAGCAATCAAATTGGTGTGCGTCAGCATGACTCCTTTGGATATCCCCGTCGTCCCTCCGGTATATTGAAGAAGGGCAATATCCTCGTCAACCTCCACATCTACACAAATCGGGGCGCGAGAAGCTGCGCGGAGCAGCTTTTTATAAGAATAAACACCCTCCCCGTATGTGACAGCAAGGTTTGCACCATCTTTTTTCATTTTAATCGGATATAAGACATTTTTGGGAAAGGGCAAATAATCCTTAATTGAAGTCACAATCACATGTCGAATCGGTGTTTGCGTTTTCGCCTTTTGCACACGATCAAACAGCAAATCCAACGTTACAATAACAGTTGCTCCGGAATCCGAGAGCTGGTGAACCAGCTCTCGCTCCACATAAAGCGGATTCGTCATGACGACGATCCCGCCCATCATCAGGGTTCCGAAGTAGGCGATGATAGCCGAAGGACAATTCGGCAGCATAATCGACACCCGATCCCCTTGGCTAACGCCTAACTCTTTCAAAGCATTGGCAAAACGATAGGAGGCGTCCAATACCTCCCGATAACGCAGCGTTTTCCCCAAGAAATACAAGGAAGGCCGGTCCGGAAACTTATGCGCGGAATCTACCAACAAACGTGCAAGATTATGCTTCGGGTACTCGTAAGTCGGTGCCACTTCAGACGGATAATGGCGCAGCCAAGGCTTTGCCTCATTCATTCCAAACCATCCCCTTAGGTTCTTGACATCGATGACTATACGATGAATTTCTCACCCTGAATAACGCGTGCGGCGATGTCGCGCTTCAGACCAACCGTATTCACACTGCTGCGTCTAGACAGTTTTTTCAAAATAGATAATTGAGTCCGAAGAACATCTCCTTCTTCCATCGTACTGAGCGCTTCCTTCGCATATGCCTCAATTTTGTCAAAGGCCTCATGAACAAAAACCGTCGTGATTTGGATCGCATTCTTTGCCTTTTCTTCCCCTGCTTTTTCAATCAGCTTTTGCGTACGAAGAAGACCGCTTTCAGCAGCGAAAATTTGGATCATGATGTCAGCTAAAATGCTTAAAACTTCCTGATTTTTCTCTAGCGCCATACCATACTTCTGTACCGCAAGCCCACCGACCATCAGGAAAACCTTCTTCGCCATCGAAACCAGATGCACCTCTTCGGCTAGCGTGCCTTCGAACGTTTGGCCTGGAACGATAGAGAGCAGTTCTGCTTGCAGCGCTTGTGCCTTTTGCAGCAAAGGCAGTTCGCCTTTCATTGCTTTCTTCACCAACGTACCTGGAATGAGCAGGCGATTGATTTCATTCGTACCTTCAAAAATTCGATTAATCCGTGAATCCCGATAAATACGTTCTACTTTGTACTCCTGGATAAAACCGTAACCGCCATGAATTTGCAAGCCCTCATCCGCAACAAAATCCAACACTTCAGACGCGAACACCTTATTAATGGAGCATTCCAGCGCGTACTCGGAAATCCCTTTTGAGGAATGTTTACCGGCATCCGGGCTCGTATGATCAATATCCTTGAGAATGGTATCGAACAATCCAGTCGTTCTATACACCATGCTCTCCAACATATACGTTTGAATGTTCATTTCCGCCAACTTTTTACCAATCAAGGGAAAACGTGAGATAGGCGTATTAAACTGTTGGCGGGTATTCGCATATTTCGAAGCTAACTCAATCGTCTCCTTGGAAGCACCCAGACAACCAGTAGCCAATTTGTAACGGCCAATATTCAGAATGTTGAAAGCAATCAGGTGCCCCTTCCCGATTTCACCCAATAAGTTCTGGGCCGGCACACGGACATCTTCAAAATAAAGCGGACGCGTCGACGAGCCTTTGATCCCCATCTTCTTCTCTTCCGGCCCCATCGTAAAGCCAGGATCACCCTTCTCAACGATAAAGGCTGTGAAATCAGTGCCGTTGATTTTGGCATAAACGATGAAAATATCAGCAAATCCGGCATTCGTGATATACAATTTGGATCCGTTTAAAAGATAATACTTGCCATCATCGGACAAACGAGCTGTCGTTTTTGCGCCCAAAGCATCCGAGCCGGATGTTGGTTCCGTTAAACAATAGGCCGCGATTTTCGCGCCTGTCGCAAGGTCGGGCAAATACTTCTTCTTCTGTTCCGTGGTACCAAAAAATACAATCGGCAGCGTGCCAATCCCGACATGCGCCCCAATGGATAAAGCAAAAGATGAAGCACGGGCGAGATTTTCACTAATCACCGTGGAACTTACTTTATCCAACCCTAGTCCGCCATAAATCTCAGGTACATCAGAGCCAAGTAATCCGAGATCTCCCGCGCTGCGCATCAGTTTTACCGTTAAATCATAATCGAGCTTTTCCAAATGCTCATCATTCGGCATGACTTCCCCTGATACGAAATCACGCGTTGTTTCCGCAATCATGCGATGCTCTTCGGTAAAATCCTCAGGGGTCACAATATCATGAAAATCCGTATCCGAAATAACAAAACTACCGCCTACGACTTTCTCCGCCATGGTTCATCTCTCCTCTAGATTAATTGTACAAGGGTAAATTTAAATGGATACAACGCCGATTAAGGGAACGTGGATGTTGCCATCCACATAAATCGCACTTCACTTTCTAGGTCAATCACGCAGGGTGCACCTGAAAAACTCCTGCGGCCCCCATCCCGCCGCCGATACACATGGACACTACACCATACCCGCCGCCACGACGCTGCAGCTCATGAATTAAGCTCGTTGTCAGCTTCGCTCCTGTACACCCAAGCGGATGCCCGAGGGCAATGGCGCCACCGTTCACATTCACCAAATCTTCATTCAAGCCCAGCTCGCGAATAATATGGACACATTGCGAAGCGAACGCTTCGTTGATTTCAAACAGATTCACTTGGTCTTGCGTGATGCCCGCCATCTGCAAAGCCTTCGGAATCGCCTTCACAGGCCCGACGCCCATAATTTCCGGCTCCACGCCAGAAAGCGCAAAAGACTTGAACGTCGCCAGCGGCTTCAACCCGAGCGCTTCTGCGCGCTCGCGGCTCATCAGCACGGCCGCCGCTGCGCCGTCCGACGTCTGTGACGCGTTGCCCGCCGTCACAGAGCCGCCCAAGCTGAACGCAGGCTTCAGCTTGGCAAGCCCTTCCACGGATGTATCGGGGCGAACGCCCTCATCCGTGGCAAACACGAACTTCCGCTCGAACGCTTTGCCGCGTTCGTCAATGCCCTTCACGCTCGTGCTAACTGGCACGATCTCGTCTACGAACTTGCCGGCTGCTATCGCGGCAGCTGCCTTCTGATGGCTGCGCGTTGCGAAGCCATCCTGCGCTTCGCGCGAGATGCCGAAGCGCTGCGCGACTTCTTCGGCCGTGTGACCCATGCCCATGTACACCTCGGGCATGCTCTCAACCAGCCCCGGATGCGGCGAGAGCTTGAAGCCCGTCATCGGGACGTGGCTCATGCTCTCAACGCCTCCGGCGACAATCACCTCCGCGTGGCCAAGCATAATGCGCTCCGCCGCATATGCGATGGCTTGCAGCCCGGAGGAGCAAAAGCGATTGACCGTGATCGCCGGCACGGTCACCGGGAAGCCCGCATACAACGACATCGTGCGGGCGAAGTTCAGCCCTTGCTCGCCTTCGGGCATCGCGCACCCGATGATGATGTCCTCGACATCTCCTTTGTCGAGTCCAGGAGCACGGCGTATTGCTTCTTCCAATACGGCTTTACCTAGATCCTCCGCTCTGGTTTGAGCGAAGCTGCCTTTCTTCGCGCGACCGACTGCCGTGCGCGTTATCGATACAATGACTGCTTCTTTCATCGATTTCACCTCATTATGAGTAATAGACTTGCACCACTCGGGGCTTTCTAATTAGAAAGGCAAGGTCTTCTCTCTTAGTTCCGCAGTGCTTTCCCTTTGGAAAGCATGTATTGCATGCGCTGCTGTGTTTTCTGCTCTCCACAAAGACTAAGGAAGGCTTCACGCTCTAAATCGAGCATATACTGCTCTGAGACTAATGTTCCTGCTGGCACATTCCCTCCTGCAAGCACGTGCGCAAGCTTGTTCGCGATCAATTGATCGTGCTCGCTGATATATCCGCCTTGACGCATCGTATAGGCAGCAATTTGCATCACCGCTTTACCATTCTCGCCAACGACGCGGATTTTCTCTTGCGCAGGGGGCGTGTATCCTGCCGCTTCCATGCGAAGAACCGCTTGCTTCGCTTCATAAATACGATGATCCGGATTCACAACTACCGAATCTTGTGCTCTCATAAAGCCTAGACGCTTCGTATCATGACCGCTCGTCGACACCTTTGCCATGGCCACCGTTTCAAAAATTGCATTAATCCACGGTTGTAGATCGACTTCCGGGTCACGAACTTGTTGACTTGCTAGAAGCGCTAACTCTTTACATCCGCCACCAGCAGGAATTAAGCCAACTCCCACCTCAACGAGTCCATAATACGTTTCCGCTGAGAAAATAATTTGGTCAGCCGGCATACAAGCCTCAACCCCGCCACCAAGTGTCATCTTGTGTGGCGCAGCAACTACCGGCTTTTCAAGCCTTTTGAGCTTCAGCATGGAGTTTTGGAATAAACGAATGATGCCGTCTACTTCATCCCACTCCCCATCCTGTGCTTCCATTAGCAACAGCATCACATTGGCGCCGACGCAGAAATTTTTGCCTTCGTTAGCGACAACCATTCCGCGATAGTTGCTGCGTACTTCGTCCACGCTTTGCTGAATCATCGTGAGAATATCGGCCCCAATGGCATTGTTCGGTGAGTGAAACTCTAGACATGCAACCCCGTCACCAATGTCAATCAAGCTAGCGCCGCTATTCGAGCGAATGACTTTATTCTGCTGTTTTAAAGAGGCAAGTGAAATAAGTTCCGGTCTTGTTTCAACACCGCGAAATTCATTTTTCAGATAGTAAAAACTCTGGCCTCCCCTGTTCTCATAGAAGCTGTCATGGCCGGCGGCAATCCAAGCTTTTACCCAATCAGGCACCTTGCTGCCTTCCGCTTCCATTCGTTCCACAGAACGTTTCAGCCCAATGGCATCCCACGTTTCGAAAGGACCGAGGTCCCAGTTAAAGCCCCATTTGAGCGCATGATCAATCTCGACAATGGAATCTGCAATTTCATCTAATTTCTCTGCCGAATAGAGGAGCACTGGCTTCAAAATATTCCACGCCAAATCCGAATAGCGATCTTTCGCGCCGAGCAAAGCCTTTAACTTCCCTACCGTGCCTTTCGCCTGCTTCGCGGCTTCCAGAGAGCCAGAACTGATTTTTCGGCTTGCCGAATATTCCATCGTATTTAAATCTAGAGACTGAATTTCTTTACCAGCTTCGGACTTCACCTTTTTATAAAATCCTTGGCCTTGCTTCTCACCAATCCAACCTTTTTCTACCATCGTTTTCAAAATTGCAGGTGTATTGAAAATTTCCTTCTCTGCCGGGTCAGTCACAAGATCAAACACGTTATTGGCAACATGAACGAATGTATCCAGACCCACCAAGTCAAGCGTACGGAACGTCGCGCTCTTCGGGCGGCCCATAGCCGGACCCGTTACGGCATCTACCTCTTCAACGGAATACCCGCTCGCGAGCATCTCACGTAAAGTAACCAAAAGCCCATAAGTGCCAATTCGATTGCCAATAAAATTCGGCGTATCTTTCGCTTGAACAACACCTTTTCCAAGCTTTTTCTCACAAAAGTCAGTCATAAAAGCAACAATTGCAGGGTCAGTTTGTTCATTTGGAATTACTTCCAATAATTTCATATAGCGAGGCGGATTAAAAAAATGAGTGCCAAGGAAATGCTTTTTAAACTCAGGGCTGGCGCTTTGAACCATGGCATTGATTGAAATGCCCGATGTATTTGAGGAAACAATGGTTCCCGGCTTCCAAACGGATTCAATACGGCTGATGAGCTGCTGCTTCGCTTGCAAATTTTCCACTATAACTTCAATAATCCAATCCACACTTCCAAGCTTCGCTAAATCATCCTCCAGATTGCCAGGTGTAATGCGTTCAGCAAAAGCTTCGCTATATAAGGGAGCAGGGTTCGTCTTCTTGAGCTTATCCATCGCGTTAAGAGCAAATCGGTTCCGCACCTTGGGATGATCTAACGTAAGGCCGGCAGCTTCTTCTTGTGGCTGTAGCTGGGCTGGCACTATATCGAGCAGTAACACGGGAATGCCTACATTTGCCAAATGGGCAGCAATGCCGGAGCCCATCACACCGGAGCCGATAACGGCCGCTGTACGAATCTTTGTCATATGGAAATTTCCTCCTACATGATTTTTTTCAGTTTTCGCATCAACCTTGACAAAAACGCTTGCCTGTAAGGCGATAAAGTCGTTATCCTAAGGCGTTCCAAACACTGACATGGCAAGAATTTCAGCGATATCTCGCGCTTTAACCTGTTCCTCGACCTCCTTAAGCTTCGTTCCATCCTCCACCATCGTTAAGCAATAAGGGCAGGCAGAACTGATAACGGTGGGTTTCACACTCAAAAGCTGTTCCGTGCGCGTTACATTAACGCGTGTGCCTGCGGTTTCTTCCATCCACATCATGCCGCCACCGGCACCGCAGCACATACTGTTCTCGCGAGAACGGTCTTGCTCAACCAACTCAACCCCTGGAATTGCCCGGAGTACATTGCGTGGCTCCTCATACACTTCGTTGTAGCGGCCTAGATAGCAAGAATCGTGGTACGTAATACGCTCTCTAACTTCATGCTGCGGCTTAAGACGCCCCTCTTTCACCCACAGATCCAACAGCTCGGTGTGATGGAAAACGTCAGCCGTAAGTCCAAATTCAGGATATTCATTTTTGAATGTATGATACGTATGCGGGCACGTCGTTACGATTTTCTGAACCTTATACTTTTGAAAAGTCGCAATATTGTCCGCACACAGCTGTTGGAATAGAAATTCATTGCCCATCCGGCGAGGTGTATCACCGGAATTCTTCTCCTCATTGCCCAAAATGGCAAAGGAGACGCCGGCTTCCTTCATCAATTTAACAAAAGAATGCGTGATCTTACGGCTGCGATTATCATAGGCGCCCATGGAACCCAAGAAAAACAAGTACTCGAATTCCGGATTTTCCTTCACCGTACACACGCCGAGTTCGTCATTTGGATCTACTTCTTTGACCCATTTCACGCGATCATTCCGGCTAATACCCCAAGGATTTCCTTGTCTTTCGATGTTTTGTAAAGCACGCTGGCCATCATGAGGCATGCTGCCCTGCGTCAATACAAGATGTCGGCGCAGATCGATAATCTTATCCACATGCTCATTCCCAACAGGACATTGATCCTCACAATTGCGGCAGGTTGTACAAGCCCACAGCTCCTCTTCCGTAATAACGCCGCCAATAAGCTCAACTTCTAGCGGGTTATGGGTACTTGGACTAGCGAAAGCAAAAGCTGGCACCCATGGTGATTTCGAGGTGATGGCGGCGCCTTTTTCCGTCAAATGATCACGAAGCTTCGTAATCAAATGCATCGGCGACAGCATCTTACCTGTCGTATTCGCGGGACAAACATTCGTGCAGCGCCCGCATTCCACACAAGAGTAGAAATCAAGCATCTGCTTCTGTGTGAAATCCTCAATTTTGCCTACACCGAACGACTCCGCTTCTTCATCCTCTAGATTAAGCGAAGCTAGTTTACCGATTGGCTCTGTGCGGCGCAGTAAGATATTGATAGGCGCTGTAATAATGTGAAAATGCTTCGACTGTGGTACATAGATCAGAAAAGAGAGTAGGATCAGCAAATGCATCCACCAGCTAATATAGAAACCAACCGTTGCCGCTGTTTGCGACATCCCGCTAAAGGCTGCTGCGAACAGAGATGAAATAGGCGCAAAAGCGGATGTCTCCATCCCTTCCTTCACCCGTTCAAAGCCACCGCTGACAACGACAGATAGCATCAAGAAAAAAATGAAGAATATAACGATACTAGGCTTCCAACCGCGTTTCAGCCGTTTTAGCTTTTCTACATAACGGCGATACGTTGCATATCCCATGGCCAGAAGAATCAGCGCAACCGTCACTTCCTGCATCAAAGTGAAATAATCGTAACCTGGTATTGGTAACCCATGGCCAATTAATCCCTTCAAAATGAGATCAAGCGCCCCAAGCTGCAAAATAATGAATCCATAAAAGATCACAATGTGCATGATGCCGCTCTTCTTATCCTTCAACAGCTTGGTCTGGCCAAATACCTGAATCGCAAATTCCTTCAACCGCGCCTTCGCTTCCGTTTTCAAATTCACAGACTTGCCCAGCCTGATGTACAAATATCGGTGATATACAACACGTACAAACAAATACACGGCAAACCCCGTAACCGCCAGAAATAAAAGAAACTGAATGAGTGAACCGGTCATTGAGGACCCTCCCTAACGTTTTGCGTTAGCAAAACTTTCTACGTAAGCATGTTCAGCGTTTTCGCAAAGTAACCGCTTACATTCAAGCATCGTAAAAAAGCAAGTTCCATTTGACCCTATTTCCAGAGTTGAAAAATGCTTCATTGTGAAGTGTAAGCCGGCAAACCTTCCTACTTGCTTTAATAAGCTGAATAAGTCGTTGACAAGGCGTACTGCGTATTTTATGATGAAATTACGAAAATGAATGAGTATTCATTCACCGATATTTGTATTCTAACACCGAGGTGATCTCCTTGACAAGTGGCAAAAAACCAGACAAGTATTACGCAATTCTCGAGGGCGCTCTGAAAGTGTTTGCTGAGCATGGCTTTCACAAATCTCAAGTCTCCCGAATCGCCAAGGAAGCTGGCGTGGCCGATGGGACCATCTATCTTTATTTCAAAAAGAAGGAGGATATTTTGACCAGCCTGTTTCAAGAGAAATTAGGCGAGCTTGTTGAGAAGCTCAATCATGGGCTGAATGACCAAATGACAGCTAGAGAAGCGCTGCACAAAGTATGTGAGATTCATTTCAGTGTACTGGAAGGGAATATTCATCTGGCTTACCTCACCCAAATTGAGCTCAGACAGAGTGATCTCGAGCTTCGCAAAGAGATTGGCCTTGCATTAAAGAGATATATTATCCTCATTGAAAATATATTAGAAAAAGGTAAGAAAGACGGCAGTTTCCGTCCTGATTTTGAAGTGAAGCTCGTGAGGCTTCTCATTTTTGGCGGCATGGATGAAGTCGTTACTTCTTGGCTCATTTCTGGCCGGAAGTATTCGTTAACCGCTCAAGTTGGACCTACCATTGATTTTTTCATGAAAGGCATCGAGTCTTAAGGTCTGTATAACATGTATATTCAGGAAGGAGCTTGACTATGGACATTTTTGTATTATTGAAACAAACGTTTGATACGGAGGAAAAAATCGTCCTGCAGGGCGGCGCCGTTCAAGAGGATGGCGTGAAATTCGTCATCAATCCTTACGATGAATATGCGGTTGAGCAAGCCATTCAAATTCGAGATGAGCTGGGCGGCAAGGTTACTCTACTCTCGGTTGGTCCAGAACGTACTGCCGAAGCGCTGCGAACTGCACTGGCGATGGGGGCTGATGAAGCTGTTCTTATCTCTGATGAACGCATTAAGGGAGATGAGTTCGAAGTAGCTGAAATTTTGGCCAACTATTTGCGCGGACAGTCCGTTGATCTTATATTAGGCGGAAATTTCTCAGTCGATAACGGGGCTGGGCAAGTCGCCATACGACTCTCCTCCCTCCTAGGCTTACCTCATGTTGCTTCTATTACAAAGCTGGAAATTTCCGGAGGAAAAGCGGTTGCCCACCGCGATGCAGAAGGCGATATCGAAGTGATCGAGGTACCTCTCCCTGCTCTATTCACGGCACAGCAAGGCTTGAACGAGCCACGCTACCCTTCACTTCCTGGGATTATGAAAGCAAAGAAAAAACCGTTCCAGCACTTAACACTTGATGATATTGAAGGCGCTGATTCTGCTGTCGCCAAAACAGAGCGCTTGGAATTGACATTGCCACCTGAGCGCAAAGCAGGCCGCATCCTAAAAGGCGACCTTCCACAGCAAGTTACCGAACTCGTGCAAGCATTACGCAGCGAATCCAAAGTGATCTAAATAAGGGGAGGCTACATTTATGAGCAAAACATTTCTCGTTGTTGCAGAAGCACGCGGTGGCAAGCTGCGTCAGGTATCCTTTGAAGCTTTACGCGCAGCGCAGCTTTCCGCTTTTGATGGTGATAGCATCGCCGCAGTATTAATTGGCGGCGCAGGAAGCAAAGCGCTTGCTGGTGAGCTTGCGGCTTATGGCGCAGACACCATCTATGTCGTCGAAGACAACCAGCTGGAGAGCTACAGCTCGGAAGCCTACTTGAGCGCTTTGCTGGCTGTCACGGATATCGCCGAGCCAGGCGCGCTCTATTTCGGCCACACGGCAGTTGGCCGAGATCTCGCACCGCTGGCCGCGGCGAAGCTCGCAGCTGGCCAGCTCTCGGATGTTACGGCTATCTCGCGCAGCGGGGATAGCGTGCAGTTCACGCGACCGCTTTACGCTGGCAAAGCCGTCGAAAAGAAAGCGTTTACCGACCCGAATGGCACATGGGTCGTCACGATAAGACCGAACAACATCGCAGTCTCCGAGCCTGACTCTTCGCGTCAAGCCGAGGTCATCGATGTTGCTTACCCCGCTCCCTCCCTGCGCAGCATCATCCGGGAGGTCGTTAAGAAAACGTCCGGCACCATCGACTTGGCAGAAGCCAAGATCGTTGTCTCCGGCGGACGGGGCGTGCGCAGCGCCGATGGCTTCCAGCCGCTCGAAGAGCTGGCTGCCGTCTTGGGCGGCGCTGTCGGGGCTTCCCGCGGAGCCTGCGACGCGGGCTACTGCGAGTACGCGATGCAAATCGGCCAGACCGGCAAGGTGGTGACGCCGGAGATCTACATCGCGTGCGGTATTAGCGGCGCCATCCAGCATCTTGCCGGGATGAGCTCTTCGCGCGTCATCATCGCGATCAACAAGGATGCTGAGGCGCCGATCTTCAAAGTAGCCGACTACGGCATCGTCGGCGATCTGTTCGAGGTCGTGCCCCTGCTGACCGAGGAATTCCGCATGCTGCTGAAGTAGTGGCTCCCTCTCTACTCGTCAATTGACCACCCTGATAATCAGGCTAAGCCTGCTAACAGGGTGGTTTTTTTCTTGAACTTCACCCAGCTATCCAGTAAACTCAGCATACATACATAAAGACAGGAGCATTTCCCATGCCTATAACACCAACGTGAAGGCATTCGCCAGCAGCTCCAAAGAAATGCTTAAGTCTCTCCAATTTCTCACTAAAAAGCAAAAGCTGCCCCTCGCTCATAGATAGCTCTACAAGAAAGAGCAGCCTTCTGCTCACATTCAATTTACTTCCAATATCTAACCCCTAGTTGCAACCTGCTCATTCAGCCACGCTGCAATGTCATCCATGACTTCATCCCGATTCACTTCATTTAACATTTCATGTCTGCCGCGAGGGTAAAGCTTGCTGCTTACGTTTTTAAGCCCAAGTTCCTCGTACATGCTAAGCAGCTTGCGCACCCCACTGCCTCCACCAACCGGATCATCTTCACCTGAGAATACGTACAAAGGCAAATCTTTACGGATCTGTCTTACATGTTTAGCTTGATGAATTTCCTTTAGTCCCCTAAAAAAATCTCTGAAATAACCCGATGTAAACGTGACTCCGCAATAAGGATCGTCTACATATTTATCAACTTCACTTGCATCATTACTTAGCCAATCGAATGGCGTTCGATTCGGTGCGAATCTTTTATTAAAAGCTCCAAATGAAAGGGATGTAACAAGTTCACTCCTATGATGATCCCCTCGAATAGCTGCTTCTGTTGTAGCAATGGCAATTGCAGCTTGTAAAGCTGGTCCCTGTTTACCATTGGTGCCTGACAAAATAATTCCTTGAACGTGGTCCGGATGTTTTGTTTCATACGACACCATGTAGTGCTGCGTCAAGAATGAGCCCATACTATGACCCATCACAAACAAAGGAATAGGAGCTGGATACCTTTTACGGATCTCACTGGTGATCTGTCCCATATTTTCAACCATGCCATGAAAGCAATCTTTGCCAAATTTACCTACGGCTTCAGGTGAACCTGCAGTTCGTCCATGCCCCAAATGATCGTTTGCATAGACAGCATAACCTTGGCTTGTTAATAAAGCAGCTAGCCTCTCGTACCTAGCGGCCGTCTCGGACATGCCATGTGCAATTTGCACAATCGCTTTTATTTCACTGGTCTCATCAGGCAGCCATTCATATACATAGTTATTTATCTGCTTAGAGTCTTTCCATATAAAATGCTGCTTCTGCATAAGATCCCCCCATAAACTTTCCATTTCACACCAAAATATTCCGCCTATTCTTCCTCATTATAAAGCTTCCTCTTCATGAAAACAGCCCCCTTTCCGAGGAAAGAGGGCTTGGAGACCACTTTTTATTTTTAAGCGCTATATGCTAACCTTTACTAGTTTGTTTCACTGATTTTACTGCTTGCAATTGGGATTGCGGTTGAGATAAGGCGTCGAATCGTTTTCTCTCTGTCTTATCGATTTGAGCAATTTTACCATCGTGAACGACGATTTGTACGGAACCGTACTCCAACCCGTTTAACATTTGTTTAATTCTGTCCACCCAAATATCATCTAACTCTAGTGGTTTCGCCATTCTCTTGCCTCCGCTTCCATTAAATTGTCCAATCGTTCCAATCTTTTTTCTGTTTCTGGATAAAGGATAACCAGTTCCCTGTTTTCTCAAATAGTTCTTTCTTAGAACTTGTTGTTGAATAAGTATGATCTGCTTGATAAACAAGCTCTAGTTCGCATTGACCCTCTGATCGCATCCAGAACATCTTCTGGTATAATGGCGCATAATCGACTGGTATAATATCATCCGCAGTACCGTGAATAACGAGGACATCGCCGTTAAATTTACGAAGTTGTTCAAACGGTTGATGCTGAGATAAAGAATCAAAAAATTGACTTGTCAATACATAGCCATGATGATCGATCGCTCCGCCTATAGGAAGCTTCTCGTATTCACTCTTGCCTACAATTCTTACAATATCATTGTGTGGATGAGCGACAGCTGACCATAACACGAGTGTTTTCACGCGATTATCTCTCGCCGCCGTTAAAACGGCTGCCGCACCGCCTAAGCTATGACCCACCAAAATTACACGACTAAGATCTACACAATCAATCGTCAAGGCGTAATCAATAACACTTCTCGTTTGTTCAACCAGAACATCCAGCCCGCCAGCGCCATAGTCGCCAGTGCTCTCACCGCAACCACCGTAATCGAAACGGAGAACCAAGTAGCCTTGCGAGCTAAACTCACGAGCTGCCTTCACAAATAACCGATCCACACCTATCCGGCTGCCAATAAATCCATGACAGATGATAATAAGTGGCCAACGTTGACAATCAACTTGCGCGGCTCCTGATTGATTAGTCGGGTAATGTAACGTTGCGGCCAATTCGACGTCGTCGCTTTGAATTGTGATAGCATGCTCCATGATGTTAACTCCCTTTCGTTTTCACATATAATTCCGATAAGTTTAGTGTGAATTAGGTATAAACCAATATTAGCATCACCTACTAGAGGTGTCAATCCTATTTTTAACATATTTTCGGCAATTATTATTGGTCCTAATGTGGATACAAAAGACTCCCACCTTACTCTAGTGAGAGTCTTTCCATATTTACCTTTCATTAACCGCGCTATACCCGTTGTCTGACTATGAATTGCTTATACCGATAATAAATCGTACATCCGATGCAATAGCCCAGCAAAGCTGCGCCTGCAGCTAAGAGTAAAAAGCCAGTGAAGATGTACCCCACCATATTCAAACCGAAGGCAAAAAAAGCAAGTGATAAAGAAAGAAATAAAACGGCCAAAGCATTGTTAAACCTTGTCAACTCTGCAGCTTGTGTTTCCGTTCCACTTCGAGATAGAAACCGTTTAGACACCGCCACGAACAGATTCCATTTCCCGCCACCTACTAGGCCAAGCACCTGAATCACCCAAAGCAAGGTAACTAGCCAGGTCCATTGAAACGCAAATGCCAGAAGGACAAAGAGAACGATACCCGTTTGATTAGCCTTCACATAGGAAATTGGAACTTCTTTCACCCTCACCCCCCCCTTGGTCAATCCTATTTCGTTAACCAGTCGGTTATAACAAAATCTTTCTTCGCCAATCCTTGTTCCACAAGAAATTTCTTCGTTTCTTCTATAAGCTTCAAACCATCCGTTGTGCTTGATTCAATGGGCCATTGCTCGATTTTGAAGGATGCTTTCACAACGTCCACTGGATACCCGGAAGCTTCCGCATAGAATTTGAAATATTCTTCACTATTCTCACGTATTTCCTTCACTGCTTTCGTACGAAGATCGTTCCAGAGTTTAGGAAATTGCGGGTTCTTAGCCAAATAATCTTCCGTAACTACGGTTAGACTAGAGCCCTGTAGAACGGGATGTTTAGCCGCTTCATCAATGGCAACATATCCTTTTTTTAGAAGTAAAGGCCCGAATCCAGTTGGGTAGGCATAAGCTGCAATGTCACCGCGGGATAGTGCAGCTTCGCCATCAGCAGGCAATAAATGCAGGATCTTCACATCTTTATCAAGCCCTTGCTCCTTAAGTAAGCTTGTTAAATATCGGCTCATATAGGAACCTTGGGAAGTAGCGACCTTTTTACCTTTGAGGTCAGTTAACGTCTTAGGACCGTCCGCTTTAGCTACCAACCAGGCATTCATATTAATTTGAGTTTGGTTAATCAAACGCGTTTTCAGACCTGCAGCTTTCCCATTTATAGCGGGTGTATCCCCGTAAATCCCAACATCCAGTGTTCCCGCGGTAATCGCCTCGTTCAAGTTAGGACCATTCGGGAAGTTGAAATATTTGAACTCCTTAACACCGTATTTCTTGAGTTCGCTTTCGAGGTAACCTTTGGATTGCGCCCAGCCTTCCGGTCCGGTAATGGTCTTATTATTATTTGCAGAAATAAATCCAATACGCAGGGTTTCAGGCAGTGTAATTTTTGCTTCTGATGCTGTTGTAGTGGTGGTTGCGGGAGCTGTTGTTTTCGTCGATTTTGAGCCGCAAGCTGCTAATAATACTGTAAATAAAGTTAGAATAAGAGCAAAACTGAGCAATTTCAATGATCTCTGTGTCATATGTCTTTGGACCCCCTGATAGTTGAGTGAAATGGATAATAATCGAATTAATGCGAGGCACGCATACGTTGGAAAATGATATAGGAACCGTCTGACGAGGCTGTCGATTCTCGGCCTTTCCCCCAGCCAATGTTCTCTTTATAGCTTCCTAATAAACCTTCTTGAACTAGCTCTCCTTCGTTCACTGCTATCGTTTGTTCCGCTACCGGAGAAACATAAAGAGCATCCGTTGGACAGTATAACTCACACATGAAGCAGCTTTGGCAGTCCGATTGTCTGGCGATGACCGGAATATCTCCCGCTACGGATTCAAAGACATTCGTTGGACATACGGATACGCACTGATTGCAGCTAATGCAGCGATCTTTACTAAGCAGTTCAATCATTACACAACAGCCTCCTTTTTGACGCTTGAAAAGGATGGGTCAACTAAAGGCTTCGCCCATGTTGAATCCAAACCACCACTAATGATGCGATACTGCTGGTCTTGATCAACACGAGGGAAATCCTCCCGGCGATGCATGCCGCGTGTTTCCTTACGTTCCAAACCACTGGTGTACATCCATCTCGCTGTGGCCGTCATTGCAGCAGCTTCACGAACACGTACAACATTCCCATTACTCGCTTGAATGCCCTGCTTCAGCTCATGCCAAAGATGATTCAAGCGCTCCAGCGAATCTTGCAAGCCTTCTCCTGTACGGAACCAATTACGGTCATACGGGAATACTTCAGCTTGAACCGCTTTGATAATTTCTTGCGTATCAGGTGAATCGGATCTTGTCGTTGCTTGTTTAGGTACACCTGTAGCCTCGGACAATCCTTTAGCCTTCCTATTTGAAGCTGCTGCACCCAGTTTCAGCGCATATTTAGCCGAAGCTTCACCTGAGAAATAGCCCGAGGACATAGCCCAAGCTGCGTTGTGACTTCCGCCTCCCGTAAATCCACCGCAGATTAGCTCTCTTGTCGCTGCATCTCCTGCTGCATAAAGTCCAGGTACTTCCGTCGCACACGTTTCATCAATAATATGGATACCGCCAGTACCTCTTACAGTCCCTTCAAACCGCAAAGTGACAGGAAACTTTTGAGTGAACGGATCAATACCTAGGCGATCGAACGATAGAAAGAAGTTAGGCTGCGCCTGACGCATCGCTTTTTTGACGATTTCATCAGCCTTATCGATTCTAGCGAAAACTTGCTGCGTCAGAAGCGTTCGAGCAATCACTGAACGCCCCTTTTGCGAGCCCGCGCCTTCTATTATGCTGCCATCCTCATAGTAAAATGTTGCCCACGTATAAAAGGCAGACTTCGTTACAGGAGAAAAGGCCGGCGCTAACGAATAAGCGGTGGAAAATTCCATGCCCGATAAGTTAGCCCCCGCTTCAGCCGCGAGCAAGTACCCATCCCCTGTCAAGACATTTGTACCCAGAGCCTTACTAAGGAAAGCACATCCGCCCGTTGCAATCACGACGGAAGTCGCATCCACACGCCATGTATCTTTCGTTTGGTTGTTCACCCCAGTTGCCCCTGCAACACCATGCTCATCAGCTAGCAGTTCGAGCGCCGGGCTGTGGTCCAGAATACGAACTCCTGCTTTCTGCACTTGCTTGCGCATCAACTTCATGTATTCAGGCCCCTGCAAGCTCTTCCGGTGCGAAGTTCCCGTTTCGTCGAGCGGGAATGGATACCCCCAAGCAGCAATTTGATTCGTATTGGTATAAGTTTGATCTAGAACTTTCTTCATCCAACCGCGATCAGCTAAATAACCGCCAAGCGCTTCCCTGCTCTTCATAGCTTCCTCACGCTCATCCGCATTGGGATTCACGTACCATAAGCCTGTGCCTGATGGTGCCGTGGCGCCGCTCGTCCCGCAATATCCTTTATCGACCAGAATGACTTTCGCTCCTTCTTTGGCTGCTGTAATGGCCGCCCATGCGCCAGAAGGTCCTCCACCAATAATTAGTACATCCGCTTGAAGCTGCAAATCAAATTGAGCCATTCCTTCGTCCTCCTTTATGTTCGTTTTTAAATTGAGAATGCATCTGCCGCAGCTCTTACCTGCTCATACGGTTGCTTGACAAGAAGCCTATCCAAAATGGTCTTCTCATAATAAGCGAATCCACTATCATGCTCTCTAGGTCGAGAAAGCGAGATCTTTAAGTCCAGCCCTATTTTCCCATCTTCGATAATAATGACTCTGTCCGCTAACGCTACAGCTTCACTCACATCATGTGTGACCAACAGGACAGTAAATTGCTTCTCCAACCATAACTGCTCAATAAGCTGCTGCATTTCAATGCGAGTTAAAGCATCCAAAGCGCCTAACGGTTCATCTAAAAGCAACAGACGCGGATTGCCAGCCAATGCTCTTGCCAAGGCTACACGCTGCCTTTGACCACCGGAGAGGACAGCAGGCCAATCATCCCGCTTATGCTCTAGCCCAACCTGCTGGAGTGCTTTAAAGGCGACTTCTTTGTCGCCGGATTTAACACCGATCCGCACGTTATCGATATTCTTTTTCCATGGCAGCAGACGGTGTTCCTGAAACAGCACTCTCGTATCTTCGTGAATACCATTGATCGCTTGAGCATCTAATAAGATGGCACCGCTTGACGCTTCATCGAGTCCTGCAATTAAACGAAGTAACGTACTTTTTCCACATCCGCTTCGACCTACGATTGCTACAAATTCACCTTGTTTAATCGATAAATCAATCCCCGATAATACATGTGTTTGACCAAATGATTTGTTTACATTCCGAATGTGCAGCTGCGTGCCTCCGCTTTTAATGCTCATGACTATTCCCCCTTCTCTAGGCTTTATTCAAGTAGTTGTGATGCCACTTCAGCCAACGATTTTCAAAATACTTGGCAATTAAATCAGATAATTTCCCCAACAAGGCATACAAGATCACACATAACACGACAACATCCATTTGCATAAATTCCCTCGCATGCGTTGCCATATAACCAATTCCGGAATCAGCCGCAATCGTTTCAGCTACAATTAAACTAAGCCACATGATGCCTAATGAAAATCGGATGCCAAGTAAAATATTCGCCAACGCCCCTGGTAAAATCACTTTTGTAAATAACGCGAACCCTTTAAGGCCATACACTTTACCCATTTCAACTAAACCTGGATCGACGGATCGAATCCCATGAAACGTATTGAGATATATGGGGAAAGCAACTCCCAATGAAACAAGGAAGAGCTTTGAGGTCTCACCAATACCAAACCACATAATAACAAGAGGAATCATCGCTAAGTGCGGGATGGTTCGCACCATTTGGATAGAAGAATCTACATATCGTTCGGCGATTGGAAATATCCCATTTAGCAAACCAATGACGAATGCAATGCTCCCGCCAATCAGGAACCCAAGAAAAGCCCGCTTCGTGCTCACTGCTACATATTCGAAAATTGTGCCATCTTTAATTACACCGTATAAAGCCGTTAAAACCTCCCAAGGCGTAGGCAGGATGCGGTCAGATAACCACCCGGATAAGCCAAGAACTTGCCATAGAATCAAAATGAGGATCGGTATGACCCAAGGCTGCCAAAACTTTGATTCAGTTAATGATGAAGTGCGATTAGCTAGCATGTGAATCCCTCTTTCTTCTCATAAAGTAAAGTGGCGTTAGAAAACGAAAAAGACTCCCGATTCATGCCTCAAAATGCTAAGCAAGAATGGAAGTCTCCAGTCATCTGGTCGACTCTTTTATTTAATTAAATAATTCATACCCGATTACTTGGTTTTGATATGTTTCCTATACTATCACCAGTTATAGGCTTCGTCAATGAGTTTTTCTACATGCTAAAAGACTATTCCATTAAGAAAACGTTATTTTCAGCCAACGTTTATTTCTTTTGAAATATTCCTTCATTAATAAGCTTGTCTTTTAACATCAGAAAATCGTGTGCAAAAACTGTATTTTAGTCGTGCAAATCATGCCATATTCCTTGTGAATTTACTTGTTAGAAAAAAATTTCATCTTTCTTGCATAAAAATGAGTTTAGGCGTATTGACAAATCAGACCAACCGTTGGTATAGTCAATTTATTATTCCGAGTAAGTAGCTATGATTAATGACATTAGGTGGTGTAATGTGGGAAATAAGGTTTTTAAAGCTACGGTTCGATCTGTGCTTATCGGCTATTTGTTAGTACTTCTTGTCATCCCAATAGGTTCCATCTATATGAAAGGATTTTCGTTAGGTTGGGATCCATTTTGGAAAGAGGTTACAGGACCACTAGCCTGGAAGTCCATTGTGTTAACCATGAAGCTCAGTGTTGTCTCAACCATCATTCAAGCGATTGTAGGTACCATCATTGCTTATGTTCTCGTCCGCTATACGTTCCGCGGCAAAAGCATTTTAAACAGCATGGTAGATCTCCCCTTCTCGCTTCCGACTTCAGTAGCTGGTTTAATGTTCCTAACCCTACTAGGTCCTTCAAGTCCGCTAGGTGTCTGGCTCGACCACGTGGGAATTAAGCTGCTTTATAATCAAACGGCTATCGTAATCGGCCTTGTATTTGTTACCTTCCCTTTTGTCATTCGAACTGTTCAACCGTTGCTTGAACAAATCGATCCAGCAGAAGAACAAGCCAGTTTTACGCTTGGTGCGGGTAGATTTTACACCTTCTGTAGAATCGTATTCCCAGCTATTTTCCCAGGTATCATAGCCGGCAGCATGCTCGCCTTTTCTCGATCACTTGCCGAATTTGGAGCCATCTCCCTCATATCAGGTAATCTGCCCGGTAAAACGATGGTCGCATCGGTCTATATATATGGTGAAACACAGAACTTTAATCCCGAAGGCGCAGCCGCTATCTCTCTTGTGCTCCTTACATTGTCCGTCCTTATTCTCTGGATCATCAATGTACTGACACGCGGAAAGGGGCGCCTAGCATGAGAAAAGTATTGATCAGTATTTCCTTTCTCGTTATTTTCTTACTTATTATGTTGCCTTTTCTTGGTATTACCTTTGGTGCTTTTGAGGAAGGCCCGCAAGCTTTTTTCGACGCTCTTGTTCGACCTGAAGCGCTGCATGCCATGAAAATTTCTTTCATTATCGTCGTGATTGTAACCATTCTTAATGCCATTGTCGGCATTTACATTTCCTTAGAAATTGTCAGAGGTTCTTGGATCTCTCGCTGGTTGAAGCCTGTCATCAATGCACTTATTGATCTCCCATTTGCTGTATCTCCTATCATTGTCGGTTTAATGGTTATCTTGATTTTCGGTCCAAATACGACTTTTGGGACTTTTATGGAAGATCACAATATGAAAGTTGTTTATGCTGTACCCGGCATGGTCTTAGCAACGATGTTCATAACTTTCCCTCTGATGGTACGTGAAGTGGTGCCTTTACTTGAAGAGATTGGTACACAGTCGGAAGAAGCTTCTGCTACACTAGGCGCTGGTGCTTGGCGTACATTCCTTCAAATTACATGGCCAGGTATTCGTTGGGGCGTGCTGTACGGTCTCATCTTAACGATCGCAAGAGCACTTGGCGAGTTTGGATCGATCTTAGTCGTATCCGGCAATATCATTAATCAGACGCAAACGGCGACAACCCTTGTTTATCAAGATGCCGAACAATTCCACCTCGTGGCAGCGAACAGCGTTGCTTTCGTCTTAGGTCTCATATCGATTTCTATTTTATTAGCACTTGAGTGGTTGAAAAGAAGAAGTGAAAAATTGAGAAGCCATTAAGGAGGAGCCCCGTATGCACATCGAAGTCAAGAACCTTAATAAACATTTCGGGCAGTTTCATGCCATCAAGGACGTTAATTTCAGCATTACGAAAGGTCATCTGGTAGGTTTGATAGGGCCAAGCGGAGGCGGTAAAACATCCATTCTTCGCATGCTGTCAGGATTAGAAAGCCCCACTACTGGCGATATTTACTTCGACGGGAAACTAGCGACACATCTTCCGGTTCAAGAAAGAGGAATTGGCTTCGTGTTTCAAAGCTATGCGCTCTTCAAGCATATGACCGTTTTTGAAAATGTGGCCTATGGCTTGAAGGTTCTGAAAAAACCTAAAGACTTCATTCAAGATCGCGTTACTTATCTTCTAGGTTTGATGGGGCTTGCCGGTAGTGAGCGCAAATACCCTCATCAGCTTTCTGGCGGTCAACGCCAACGGGTTGCCTTCGCAAGAGCTTTAGCACCCGAACCTCAACTGCTTTTGCTTGATGAACCTTTTGCAGCCATTGACGCTAAAATTCGAAAAGAGCTCCGCGTTTGGCTGAGAAACCTCATCGATGAGTTTAAAGTAACTACCCTATTCGTTACGCATGATCAAGATGAAGCCATCGAAGTTGCGGACGAAATCATTCTTGTTCAAGGCGGAAAAATTGAGCAGCAAGGAAGTCCTTGGGAGATTTACACGAAGCCTGCATCCTCTTTTGTAGCCTCGTTTATTGGAGAATCTAATATTATTTCGCAATATACCCCACTAATCGGGTTTCCTTACTTGGAAGAATTACAGAAGGATGGTCAATGGCTTCCAGACGTTAACGTAATGATTCGACCAGAATCCATTGAAGTTCGCAACCATGATGTTTCTCATCTCGCAACAGCTGGGGAAAAAGGGAAAGTAACGCATGCTCATTTCCGAGGGGATTCCTGGTATTTGGAAATTGATACAGGGGCTATCAAGCTATTTGCTTATCAGTCCGTGAAGGAAAAGATTTATCAACCTGGTGATGAGGTAAATATCCTCATTCATCACATCTCCGTGTTTACGAAAACGGACAATAAGTTGATTGAGAATCAGGCTAAACAAGATCCACTGCCTGTTTTTATATAAAAATTGTGTATACATTAAAAGGGGAGTTGTAAACCATGAAAAATTTCAAAACGCTTGGCTTAATCACAGCAACACTATTCACAGCAAGTATTGCCCTGACAGCTTGCGGATCGGGGACGAAATCAGCTAGCTCACCTGCTCCATCTGCGGCAGCAACAGCTGCTGCAACTGCCGCGGCAAGCGCTGTTCCAAAGGCTGAAGGCGGCAAAGTGACGATTACACTTGGAGCTTATTCGGTCGTCAAAGAATCCTTCGATCTCATTATTCCAAAATTTAAGGATCAATGGAAAAAGAAAACAGGTCAAACTGTTGAATTCCAAGAATCCTATGTGGCTTCTGGCGCACAAGCTACTGCCATTATCCAAGGTTTTGAGGCTGACATCGCTCCACTATCTTTGGAAGGTGACATTCAAAAGATCGCTGAGAAGGGCTTAATTACGCACGATTGGAAAAACAATCCTTACAAAGGTAATATCACAGCTTCGATTGCAGCAATTGGTGTTCGTGAAGGCAATCCGAAAGGAATTAAAGACTGGGCTGATTTGACGAAACCGGGTGTTGAAGTTCTGATTCCTAATCCAAGTACTTCCGGCGGTGCCAAATGGGATATTAATGCCATCTACGGCGGAGGCCTGAAAGCTTCCGAAGCTGCAGGTAAAAAAGACCCAGCGGCTGCAAAAGATCTGGTAAGCAAAGTATACAAAAACATTAAAGTGTTGGATAAAAGTGGAGCAGATTCCCTTACAACCTTCGATAAAGGTGTTGGCGATGCGATCGTAACCTATGAAAATGAGCTTCTGGCTCGTATTCAATCCGGTAAAAAGTATGTTGAAGTCATCCCACAGTACACAACATCCATCGAGAATCCAGTTGCCCTTATTGACAAATACGTAGACAAACATGGTAATCGTGAAGTAGCGCAAGCGTTCCTAGACTTCTTATATACACCTGAAGCACAAACCGTGTTCGCAGAAAAAGGCTTCCGTTCCGTCCTACCTGAGGTCGCTAAGAAATACGAGAAAAACTATACTACGCCTGCTGGCTTATTCAACATTGAATATCTCGGCGGTTGGGACAAAGTAAACAAAGAGCTTTATGGCAAAGGCGCAATTTGGGAAACCATCCTTGCAGAAGGTGGAGCCAAGTAAGAACATAGGAAAAGCCCGGTGCGAATGTACAATTCGCTTCCGGGCTTTTTTTATTATTATTATTATTATTATATGTTATGAGTACAATCTTTATCTTCCGTCTCCATCAAGTAAGTTACCTAGGCCGCCTAAGATGCTTCCCTCTTCTTTCCTTCCTCCAGCTCTCGATGCTGAAGCCATACGGTCCGCCAGCCTGCTGAACGGCAAGGATTGAATCCAGACGCGTCCAGGTCCGCGTAACGTAGCGAAGAATAAGCCTTCACCGCCGAACAACGCCGTTTTAACGCCTTTGACCATCTCAATATCATAATCAACCTCTTGTGTCATAGCTACGAGACACCCCGTATCCACGCGAAGCATTTCTCCTGGACGAAGGACACGCTCACAGATAGAACCACCAGCATGAACAAAAGCCAAACCATCGCCTTCAATCTTCTGCATGATGAAACCCTCACCACCGAAGAAACCAGCCCCTAACTTACGCTGAAAAGCAATGCCTACCGAAACACCTTTCGCTGCGCATAGGAAGGAGTCTTTTTGACAAATCAACTTACCACCGAGATCTTGCAAATCCATCGCTAGGATCTTCCCAGGATAAGGTGCAGCAAAATTAACCTGTTCTTTCCCGTGTGAGCTGTGATTCGTAAAAACCGTCATGAACAAGCTTTCACCCGTTAATAATCGTTTACCAGCTCCAAGCAGTTTGCCCATGAACCCTTTATTATCACTGCTTCGATCTCCAAAGATAGTCTCCATCTGGATGTTTTGATCCATCATCATCATACTACCGGCTTCAGCTACCACACTTTCTCCCGGATCCAACTCGATTTCCACATACTGCATTTCATTTCCTAAAATACGATAGTCAATCTCATGTGCGTTCATTACTTTCTTACCTCCAATTTGTTTTCCATAAGGAATTTTTCTTTATTTGATTTACTGATTCTCTTAATGATGCACTAGTCTTTACTTCAATCACAACAGATAAGTCATATTTTTCAGCAAAAAGAAGTCGATCATTAATCGGAACATTACCGCTATAAAGGGGCTGATGGTCTGATTGATCATTGCAATCATGGAGATGCATATGCTTAATGCGATCAGAAAATTCGCGGAATACAACCTCTTCCTTGAAATTAACTTTAGCATCGTGCCCTACATCCCATGTAAGGTGAAAATTTTCGAACTTCGCTAACATTTCGAGCGCCCTGCTTATAAATGGAACATGAAAGTTACATGTATTCTCTATCGACAGAACAACATTTAGAGATTTAGCAAGCTGATAGAGTTTAGAATATGATTCAAAGAGTAATTTAATAAATTCTGATTCATATTGTTCATTAATCCACATTCGTTCGTGGGGCAGTGTAAAGTAAATGCCATTGTTTAAATGCATATTCAGGGTTTCAATTCCTGCCCTATTAGCCCATTCAATTGTTTCAATACATCTTTGTAAATGTCCTATTCTTATTGAAGGGTGAAACGATGATAAGTCAATTTCTTCTGGTAAATGAACAGTAAATTCAATGCCATATTCTTTCTTAATTCGCCTTATTTCCTGATGGCTTAAATTCTCTGGCAAACATATCGGAAGATTCATATTTAGTTCAATGAAATCAAGACTTAATTCTTTACATAGGTCAACATTCTGTTCAAGTGTTTTAAATTCTATTAAAGTTGGCATTCCTAGCTGCAATATAGACTACCTCCATATTAGGATGTCATATATTTTCTAAGATTTTGAATCACCATCAAAATTACTTTTTCCTTTCTGCATTGAACTCCTTTGCAATAACATATGAGTCGTCTAATAATAGTAATCTGAAATTAGAATGGGGTATCTTCTTCGGCAATATAGTTGTCTTTACTTCAGTATAAATCTCCTATTAATTTGTATATGTTTTTGGGTCTATTAGTAAAATAAAGTTCTTGCTGAGGTTGATTAAATTGCCAAAGTAAGATATGATCACTCGTTTCCTCAATACTTTCATGATAATGGAATCTTAATTCGTGGTATTCGACATTAATACAATTTACTTTCCATTGCTGAAGTAATTCTGGTTCGTATTCATAAACAATGTCAATTACCAACTCTAAATCTTCATCATCAAGTTTAGTACATTTTGATATTCTATATAAAATATCATTTTCAAATGGAAATTCCTCAATTATATATTGATCATCTCATTAATCTTCATTGATTCACCTTCTTATGATTCTTCATTCCAAGATTTCACCTACGTTGTTGTGTTCCCGAATCACAAAGACTAGGGCAAACCAAGGACCTACAGGTACCGTAACGTGAATACATTGTTCTTCTAAGTCGCTTCTTTATTGAAAAGTCCCTCAAGTCTCATCAACTATGAGAATTCCATTTACTATCACATAGTACTACAGATGTCTCGACTTGTCTTTCAGATATATTCCAAAATCTATGTAGTAATTCCCCCTGCTCTTCACGTGAAATTAACTTAAATCCATTCTTTAGATAAAAATTAATTGCCCATTCAGCCGATGCCCAAGTCCCAATTAAAATTGGTTTATCTGTTAAATTAATTAAATGATACAGAAGCTTGGTCCCTATTCCACCTTTACGTTGACTCGTTTTAACATAAGCATGTCTGATTAATGAAACTTCCCCTTTATCTTGTATTCCCATAACTCCAAGTAATTCATTGTTTTCCTCTAGCCCCCAAAACATAACTCCTTCATTCATTTCATGATTTAATTCTTCCATAGTCATGTATGGTACATGGTACAAATCATGAGGAATAACTCCTTCGTATGCTTGAGCTGCATCATTGATAATCTGATAGATAACTTCTTTATCTCTGTTTTCACACAATCTGATCATGATATTAAAACTCCTTTCATCGTTTAATTCGGGAATTCCCTTGGGAAGACCAAGGTACGTTAACCTCTTAAATTTTCAAACCCAAACAGTACATCAAAACAGCTTGTTGAACAAAGATTAAATTTTTCTTGAATGCATGTCCCACAAAATATTCGGATTCCATTACCTCATCGCTAACTTCTTCATCTCTAAAAAATGGTGGACAAGGGTTTAATAATGCACCTTTGTTTGCTAACTTCATTCTGTCTACTGTTATTTGATACTTACCTATATATTCCTTATTTAAGAATTGACTTGGTAAAGAATCCGTTAGTATCACATCGCTACTATTCAGCGTAGTTTCAAGAAAAGTCGAAAATTGATAATTTGAATTGTTATCGGCGAGTTCATGACCAGATGCACAAACATGATTGAATTTAAGATCCATTACTTTAGCAATTTCCATCCATGAGTTTGAAATATTATTTGCTGCACCAACGAATGTATAAACTAACTCCCTATAATTATCTCTTAATTCCACTATTGAAAACAGGTCAGAAAGTATCTCACATGGATGGTTATTAGAAGTCATAGCGTTGACAATTGGAATCGAGCCATAAAGTGATAGTTCCTTAAGTTTTGAAAAGTCGGAATGCCTAATGATTAAACCATCAGCCCAATTACTCAAATAATTCATTACATCTTTTGGGTCCTCTCTTTTATCAAGTGTTTCAGGGGGAAATAAAATACACTCACCACCTAAGTCCTTAATACCCTTCTCGAAAGTAATTCTTGTCCTAATACTTGTTTCAGGAAAAAATAAAACGAATGTCTTTCCACATAGAAATTTATTAGTTTGAGTTACTTTAAGGTATTTGGTTAGTTCAAATATTTCTAGGACTTGTTCTTCTGAAAGAGCCTTTATTTCCAACAAATGCATGAGCGACTACGTCCTTTGTTATTTGATTCGTTATATTTGCGCTGTTTCCTATAAGATTTTTTTGTTCCTAAACCCTTACTACCCGAAGGAGATGTCCGCGCCATCATCAAGCCGTTGTTGTGCTATCTTTTTACAGTGCCAAATGTAATTTTCATGTTCGGTGCATATGTTAAGTAGGATTTATTATCGAATTCCCTTGAAAATAGTAACTCAGCTTCATATTGACTCATCGCCTCATCAAACATTAATCCCCGATTCACTAAATTCTGAAGAAATTCCTCTTTCTCTCCAGGCAGCTCCCCTAATCCTTCTTCCCTCAAAGAGCTATAAAGACTTTGCTTACTTACCATGTCCATATTCTGATCCAAGAAATTAACCTTATCACTTACTCTACATGCAACGTTCTTTAAACCTAATTGACTGAGATAGATTGGTAATTTGATTCCAATATTTCCGTCCTTTCCCTTGCGATTAAAATCTCCCTCGTACAATTTTTGCAAAATACCCAGTTTAATCACTTTAGATTGCTCCAGTTCATTAAGACCGTAGTTTGACATGTTAGCAATCCAATGCGGTTCAAAGCAAATGACCATTCCATCATCTAAAACACAATCAATCATCTTCTGAAGTACTTTCTTCGAATCAGACATATGTAATAAAAAAGCATGGCACATAGCTATGTCATACTTTCTATCTATTGTAACTTCTTCAATATCTGCTACGAAAAATTCTGATGGATAAGGCTGATTTAAAAAGACTTCCCTCGCCGTTTTAATTAGTTCATTACCCTTGTCAATTCCCGTGTAGGTTGATCCAATAGGTAAAAGCGGTAACAATTTAAGCCCCAAATATCCAAAGCCACAACCATAATCGATGATATTCACCGGTTTTAAAATCTTCCAAACAGTTTTCACTAAAAATTCTAAATAATCATCATTGTAATACAATTCTCGAGTATTTCTTAAGTATTCAATCTTTTTGTCCCAGTAATATTCGGACATTTTTAAGCTCCTTTTATCAATTGCGTAATTTGGGCTCCTGGTCGTTAAAGCTGCTAATCTTTGCTCTAGGTTTACAATCTTTTAAAAAAAGTATTTATTATTGGTCTATCTGGAGGACTAATATTGTCAGGTATCTCACCTAATTCAAAAAATTTAATTTCTGTAACTTCTGACTCATCCTGATTGATAACTCCTTCAAATTCTTTACATAAAAAAGCAGCCACTACATTATAGACCTCATCACCATGTGGATATTTGTAATACAGCTCTTGACCTGAAAAAACATCTAATAATTCAAGCTCCTTGGCTTGTAATCCGGTTTCTTCAAATAACTCTCTTCTTGCTACCTGTTCCATTGTTTCCCCTGGCTCTAAAGATCCTCCGGGCAATCCCCACATGCCATTATCAGTTCTTTTCTCAAATAAAATGGAGTTATTATGAATAACAACGACACAAGCACCTGCCATAATTAATGGTCTTGTTCCAACGATTTTTCTTAAATCCATTATGTAGCCCATAGTTATATAACTCCTTTCAGTTTTTTCTTCGACCGATGTACAATAAATGTGAAGACACTCCTAATATGTGAGGATTCTCAGATTCTTTGTAAATCATATTCATAACTTCTTGGAATTCGTCTTCGCCACGAGAACGCCAATAGTCAAATTGCTCTGATTTAAATGAACCAGCTATACTAGATGACCCAATCAATTTGAGAGTCTCAAATCCTTGAGATTCCATGAATGGATTAATATCTTCTATGTTAAAATAATACGCCCCTGTGAATCGTCCTTCGTCCGTATGATTAAATATACCGGTTTCTAAAAATGAACTTATATTCTCTATGTTATCATTCGGTTTCCAGTGTTGAGGGAATAATAATGAAGTCGTTAGATGCCGAATCCTTGTCATAAACGCGACAAATACAATACCCTCCCGCTTAGTAACTCGATGCAATTCTTGTACGGCAGAATCCCGATCCGCTGGTGTCTGTAAATGATATAAAGGCCCCAACATCAAAGATGCATCAAATTGCTCATCATTGAAAATGTCTAAATTTCTTGCGTCAGCAATATGGAAACCTTTGAAAAATTCCTCTAATTTCAACTCGACTGCCTTCTCACCAGCTAATTCCACTAATCTCGGGGTGAGATCCGTAAGTGTAACATCATAACCACATTTTGCTAATTCAACTGAGTATTTACCCGGTCCAGCTCCGTTATCTAAGATGTGCCCTTTTTGCGGCAGCAAACTTCGTATATGGTGCCAGTTAACTATAAATTCAATAGGTTCTCTATCAAGGCGGCCCCATTCGTCAAATCTATTATAATAATTAATTACATTATCCATATATATCTACTCCTTCAAAAGATTTTGATAGATAGAGAAACTCTTTCGTTCAAAGAAATAAACGTTCCTTACTTTAATTCAATAAATCCCAAAATATTCCTCTAATTCATATAAAGTCAAAACAAACCGAAAAAAAGCGCATGTCACCTAAGCAACATGCGCTTTTACTATTACGTTACTATGAATCTCGTAATAAAATTTTATAAAGTTTAATGATACTTATATGCATGCCTTCATGGTACAAATTAAAACCAAGAAACTGCTCTGTTGTTTCCAAGGTCATTCCAGCTGAAGTTGTATAAGGTGGAACAATCTTCTCCTGCATACGAAGACCAAGCACATCACGTATCCGCTCTTGCTGATCTTTCAGCAAGTTCTCCAACTCTGGCAAGGTCGGAATGGCAGCGGAATCGGACCAATTTAAAGGCGTTGTACCATACTCAAATTGCTCCTTGAACCCTTCTGGCAAACGAAGCGGAAGACCCAAATATTGAAATGCGAACCGTTCAAGCACGACATAAACGTGCCCAAGCTGCCAACGGATCGTATTTCGAAAGCCATCAGGGATCCGGTCGGCTGTTTCCTCGGTAACGCCATCCATCAATTTTAAAGTTTGGCCTCTTACGAAAGCCAGCTGTTTGAACAAAAAGTGTTCTATCGTCCTCACTCCTTCAAATTATTGTTTACGGCATATTATACCATAATTTCGAAGTGTGAATACGTTGTTATACAACGGAACCTCTTCTTCGGATCCGCCTACATATCTGCCCTTAATAAAGGTTCAACTTCTTTAATCCAATTGTTCTGATCGTCTGCAATTAAAATATTCCACCCAAGACTCATTGCCGGTTTTAAATTCTTTTCTTGATCATCGATATATAAAATCCGATCTTTACATTCAAAATACCTTTCAACCAATTCATATATCCGTATATCTGGTTTGCAAATTCCAACTTGATTTGAAATAGTGACACTCTTTATATCTCCTTCAAGCTTAGATAGAACCGGTTCTATCCATTCTCTGCAATGATTACTTAAAAGATGAATGTCAGCTATTCGACTCCATTGTTCGAGAAACTGAACTGAAGGCAAAGGCTCTAACGTTCCTATCAAAATATCTCTTGCCCTATCTTTGTTTATACCTGGGTAACGATCAATTAGCCATATCCAAAACTGCTCTTCCTTGAGATTCCCAGTCCAAAGACCCTTTCTGATTTCATTAAACTGTTCTTTCAACACTTGAAAAGTTACACCCGATCCCGTACCAAGTTCTTTCCAAAATAAAGATGACAGATTATTAACTAACACACCTGCTATGTCTAAGACTAATTGTGGCTTGGCCATCATTCAGCATCCCAAATTCTTTCAATACCCTCTAATTGATTATCAATAAAAGTCATCTTATAGATGTCTGGCTTTGAAGTGCTATTCCAAAAGTCAAATCCGTAGTTGTTATTATAATAATTCATTATTAATGTCATTATATTCCCGTGAGTTCCGATAACAATATTCTTTCCACGGTACTGTTTAAGTAAATTCTCAATGATGGGTATTGATCTTTGTTGTGCATCCCTCGTCGATTCTCCACCTTCTAAAGCAAAGTCTAAATCAACAAATGACGTCTCTATTGCCTTCAACAATTCTTCCCAAGGAGCCTTGTAATCCAGTCCCTTAATTGGTCTTTCTCTTAATTCTTCAAATTCTTTTATTGGTAACCCTTTACTTTCTGCTAAATATTGCACCGTCTGAATTGCTCTAGTATAAGTACTTGAAACAATAGAATCGAACTCAACATCCTTTAACAAATCGGATACTCTTCTCGAATCTGCGAGTCCTTCTTCAGATAATCCTCTAGTTTTTTCTTGTCCAAATACAAATGGCGACTCTGCATGTCTCACCATATAAATACTGGTTTTCATGATAAGACCTCCTCGAAAATAACGTTAATAAATGCAATGATTTCATCTAACGTTCTTGTATTTACGAACCCTCACTGCTTGCTGCCGGATCCGACGGACCTAGCCAGTGCAGGGTTGTCTGACTGATTCATATTCCTCGAATTGCCTCGGGCAGACCAAGGGGCGTTAGCCCCGCAGCGTGAATACGGTTTTATACGATGGGTCGCCTTTCTTTGAATTCTCACTTAAAACATTACTGTTTATTTATTTCTTCATATTCTCTTTTCAATATGCTCATATAAATCGTATCTGAATAACGACCATTTTTGTCCTATGTACTCCTCAGTATCTTTGTGAGCAATTACAAATCCCTTCTGCTCTGTTTTTCCTTCAAGTATTGAATTTAAATATTGTTCTGTTCCATTTACTGTATGCGGAAATAAAAAAATATCTGATAAGTTATCAACGATTTCCGGATCATTACACCACTGTCTCATAAACTTTAGATCTTCCTTGCTATACTCTCTCAAAATAATTCGATCACCAATTAGTCGAGGCATTGTGACACATCCTTTAAGTTTTTATTATCATTGCATCGGTGATGTTAGGTAAAGTAGTCGCCTTCTTTGAATTACATACTAAATGATTTGGACAATATTACTTGAAACTTTTTTATATTTATTAAATAGATTTAAATCATGATAAGGTAAAGGAATATACCCCTTCTGATGAGCATCAGAGATAAAAGATTCATTTTTTTCTATCTTTGAATAAATTCCAATAGGTCTATTCTCCAATAAATTATTACAGTTATAGCATTCATCTCCTGTAATTACATAATTCTTTTCGTTCTCTTCAAAATAAATTACTGATGAACCGATTGTATGACCGCCAATAACTTTGAATTTAAATTTATTATCATATAAAAACTCATCTTTAACTGTTAATACGTTTTCTCTAAGAAGTCTTTCTCTGATAGCTTGTTTCCCATTATTTATCACATGCATACATTCATCGTAAGAAATAATTATCAATGAATTCCCGAATAAATCAATATTGTCAATATGGTCAAAATGGCTATGGGTGATAAATACGACATCAACATGACTCAAATTAGCTAAACTATTAATTTCATTATCTATATCTACTAATGTTATGCCCCACTCCTCAGCGATAATCTGGTCTCGAAAACCAACATCGAATAAAATCGTTTTATTATTGAATTTGGCCAAATAGTAAGACCATGAGATTTGCATTTTCTCGTCGGTGCTTATATCACGATAAATATACTTTGAATACAGGGGTGATTCGCCAAACTTTATGGCAAAAAGTTGCATAATTTTTTCTCCTTTTTTAGTTTTGCGACTATTTCACTTAACTATTGGATCTAAGCACCGAATTTGTATAATAAATTTACATGGCTGATTATTATCCGAAGCAATTACTTGATTAGAACCAATATTGATTATTATGCGAATCGATTTCGTGTAATTTTGATTATGGAAGAGTTTTGCATGTGATTATCTTGATTTAAATTTTAGAGTTTTTATTACTTGGATAGCGCAGGTCAGTCCCAGCTTCCAATAAATGAGTTGCAAATGTAGACTCCTGTATATTTCGATATTTTCCATAAAAAACCTCTCTTAATGATTTTTTTGCAACAAGAAAAAACCTCAGGCTCTGCCTCAGGTCCGTGGTATAACCCCATTCTTTCGTGTATAAGAAGGGATGTGGGCTCCTAGCGCTGTTGAAGTTGTTTATTTCAATTAATTAGGCATTAACTACACGATTATTATTTGCAGACTTGCTGTTCACCGGTGTACAAGGAACTTTGGCTCTTAGCAGTTGAATCCCCTTAGGGCTTCACCAACGTATAAGGAGCACGATTATTCAGCAGCCCACAATAACTGCAAAAGTACAGACATTTTTGCTAAATTCGTTTGAAAAGAGGAAAAGCCTGCTAATACGAATATGCAGGCATTCTAGCGTTTCCATCCTGAAATTAAAAAAAGACCGCAAAAGCCTGCACAATTGCAGGAATGTACGAATAGGAGCTAATCAAAGAAAAAAAGCCTGCTCAATTGCAGGTTTACCACAACCACAGTCACTTCTTCTCGTTAAAGACCGCTCAAACCCAAAACATACAAATATAAATAAGAGGTAAGTTTCGCTTACCCCAAAACATATAAAATAAATTCTTATCTATTAAAAAAAGGCAGATTCCTTAAAGGAGTAGAGTAAAGGGCTGGAGATCCCAGCCCCTCCTCATCAAACCGTACATGCAGTTTTCCCGCATACGGCTTTCCGACGTTCTTCATCCAGGGCAGTACGGTTTTACCCAAGTGCATAATGTTTTCAGTCCTGTACGTTGAAGCAGAATATGCATTTCTGACCAATTCCGCTTGCGCTTCCTATGTTTGTTATTCCAGAACAGTCTCAATCTCCTCAGGATGTACCAGTCCACTTTCGCAAGGAAACGGTTTGCCATACTTCGATCTACATCCAGATGAGCGTAGAAGTTACGCCACCCTTGGATCATAGGATTCAGTAGCCCAACCATTTGCTTTAACGGCCAGTTTAACCGTCCTCGGGATGCCGTTTCTTCGTTCAAACGAGTACGCATCTTCTTCATCGCTTTCTTCGATGGAAAGCTTCGAAGTCTATACATAACCCCCTTTTTATGGAGATGCGGCATCTTCCTATGGTGAAAGCCAAGAAAGTCAAACCCATCCTGATTCTTCCATAGACATACTAACTTTGATTTGGATGTGTTCATGGTCAACTCTAGTTTTCCGAAGATAGCCTTGAGTACATGAATAGCTTCGAGTGCCTGCGGTTTGTACCGGCATAGAATGACAAGATCGTCTGCATACCTTACTAGCTTGCCCAGATGAGAGAATTGTTTCTCCCATATCGTATCGAGGTAGTTGAGATAAATGTTGGCGAGAAGAGGAGATATTACACCGCCTTGTGGGCTACCGATCTCCGTTTTGTGCCATACGCCATCCTTCATAACGCCTGCTTCAAGCCACTGTCTAATTAACTTTAGAATGCGCCTGTCGCAGATGCGTTCTTCGACCAGTTTCATCAGCTTGCTGTGGGAGATATTATCGAAGTAGCCTGTTATATCTACGTCGACCACCCAGTTGATGACGCCCCAATTGATGCTTTCCCGGATGCTCTTTATAGCGTGGTGAGCCGACCGTTTGGGGCGAAATCCGTAAGAGCAATCTTTAAAATCTGATTCGAATATACCTTCGATCACCAGTTTGGTTGCCATCTGAACAGTCCGGTCACGGACTGTTGGAATACCCAAGGGACGTGCCTTTCCGTCCGGCTTCGGAATCTCTTTCCGTTTGACCGGAGAAGGTCGGTATTCCCCATTCATTAGCTGTTGCCTGATCTCTTCGATGAAGGATTCTTCGCCAATCTCTCGGACGATGAATTCGATTGATTGTCCATCGATGCCGGCACTTCCACGATTGGTTTTCACTCTTCTCCATGCTTCTTGCAGGATATCTTTCCGGAATACTTTGTCGTACAGCGCATGAAACTTACGCTTTGGGTTCTCCTTAGCCGCAAGATAGAGGGTATTTTGGAGTTGTCGAGCGTTTTCATTGGTGGCGTTAGCCGTGTATTCGGCATTCACTTGCTCTTACCTCCTTGATATCCCGTAAACGAAGTGGGGTATTGCCTTTCGGCGCCCTTCCCTCCCCGGGGTTATGTTGTCCGCCGGATCATTGGTAGTATGGCCCCCTCCGACTCCCTTCCCGCAGCTCGCCATTTCACCTTTGGGGCTTATAGGTTTGCTTGTTACGAAAAAAAAAACTTCGTGCGGGGGAGGGTCTCCCTAGTTCCAAACACAACTGTCTCTGCATGCCGATCCCTTTACACCGGAGGGTTCTTTTGCGCTGCATTCCAAGATCTTTGCGCGTTCCATGGCCTTCGCCGGGGCAGTCGTGGCTCGGCTCCCTCTTATCCCTCCCGGGTTCAGTTTCACGATGCGGTAGGATTCATTTTCATTACGGCCTGCAGATTTGCTTCATCGCGCGAGGCGCGACTTTTCACAGGGCTTCAGCCGCCGGATTTCGCCGACGTCTGCCTGCTAGCTACGGGGCGGCTTGGACCTTACCCCGACTGAACTTGCATCAGTAAGTTGTGCCTAGCTTGGCTAGGCGCGCACTGCCCGATACTTTCGGAAGAGCTATTGCATTCATTAACTATTACATCTAGATGGAAATTCCGTCAATCTCAGCTATTTACGATGAAAGTATTTAACTTATTGTGTCAAATTGCGCTCTTCTTTGCGCAGCTTGCGCGCGGCAAATCGGGTTTCGGCTGTTTCGAACAGGCGTTTTTCTTCATCTGTTTCTGGGATGATTTCCGGCACCGGACACGGTTGTCCGTTATCATCTAGCGCCACAAAGGTTAGGTAGGCCGTCGCAGTACGCTTCTTTTCACCTGTTAGAAGGTTCTCCGATTCGATTTTCACATAAACCTCCATCGAGCTTCGATGTGTCCACGTTACAAATGCCTCCAACTGAATGGCCTCTCCTAATTTGACAGGGGCGAAGAAGTCTAAACTATCACTAGATGCTGTCACGACACCTCTGCGCGAATGGCGCATCGAGGCTATTGTTGCAACCTTATCTATATACTGCATCACGCGGCCGCCAAACACGGTATTGTGATAATTCGTGTCTGCCGGCAAAATGATTTCTGTCAACACGGTTCGGGAGAGTCTTGCTGGTTTTGCTTCCATTATGCTTGCCTCCTGATGATGACTTGACTTGGGTAATCTAATTTTATTCGTAGTTTAGCTTAAGCAGGCCAGCCGCTTGCTTCGCAAGGCTTCGTGCTTCCTCTACCGTATCTGCACTGCTCAGCGCAACAGCCATGCGGCGTCCCACTTTCGTCTCTGGCTTACCAAAGACGCGAACCTGTGTGTTGGGTACGGATAGAGCTTGCTCTAACCCGCTAATTGTATACTCTACCTGTTCACGGTCCGCTTTAAGTGTATAGCTTGCACCTGGCGTCAAAAGACGAATTCCTGTGATAGGAAGCCCCAGAATTGCTCTAGCATGCAGGGCGAACTCGCTCAAATCCTGAGTTGCCATCGTAACCATACCTGTATCATGTGGTCGCGGCGAAACTTCACTGAAATATACGCCTTCCTTGGTCAGGAACAGCTCAACGCCATAAAGACCGAAGCCTCCAAGAGCGTCCGTAATGGTTTTGGCCATGTGTTGGGCGTCTAAAATTTGCTGCTCCGTCATCGCATGAGGCTGCCATGATTCGATGTAATCGCCATCCTTTTGAATATGGCCAATCGGCTCACAATACGTAGTTCCTGAAACGGAACGAACCGTTAACAACGTAATTTCAGATTCAAAATGAATGAATTCTTCCACAATTACACGAGCGTTTTTCGCGCGGCCGCTTTCCATAGCGATGTTCCACGATTGTTCCACATTTTCAGGTGTGCGGCATACACTTTGCCCTTTTCCCGAGGAGCTCATGATCGGCTTAATGACACATGGTGTACCAATCTCCGCAACGGCAGCATGCAATTCTTCTAGACTATTTGCAAAAGCATACTTCGCTGTCCGCAGCTCTAGTGTTTCCGAAGCAAGACGGCGAATCCCCTCGCGGTCCATCGTCAAACGGGATGCTGTAGCTGTAGGAATGACACGATAGCCCTCCTTCTCAAGCTCCACAAGAACAGGCGTAGCGATCGCTTCAATTTCAGGTACGATAAGATCCGGTCGCTCTTGCTCAATCAAAGCTCTAAGCTGCTCCCCATCAAGCATATTAATGACATGACTGCGGTGTGCTACTTGCATAGCTGGTGCATTCGCGTAACGGTCCACAGCAATTGTTTCAATCCCTAGGCGCTGCGCTTCGATAACAACTTCTTTCCCAAGCTCCCCGGATCCAAGCAGCATAATTTTCTTGGCTTTGTTCGATAATGGTGCTCCGTACATGAAATGAAATCCCCCTTATGTGATGTCAAAATAAGCGAATAAATGGTTTGAAATGTATGTAGGAAAAAAAAGATATTGGTGATAAACAGGGTATTTCTGCTGCCATAAACATAAAAATACCCTGATCTATTGTAAAGGATTTCGACATTAAAAGATAGATTTGAGCAGAAGTTTGCGCAAAATAGGCACCAACTGTTCGGCGAGATCCTCCACATTGGGAACGACAATGCTGCTGCGCCCATACATGTTGCGCATAGCAATCCGCTCCGTTTCATGGACAACACCATTAGCCAGAAAAATACTGATAACCTCAATACCTTGACGCCGAGCGTGCAGCACGGCTTCATAGGTGTCGAGGATACCAACATCATTATAATTGGCTGCCGAAGGCTCGCCATCCGAGAACACCATGAGGATGCGCTGCCGTTCTGTGCGGCGCAGCAGCCGCTCCGTCATGCGGCGAATCGCGAAGCCGTCGCGATTGTCCTGCTGCGGCTCAAGCTGCAGCAGAGCCGCGCCGCTCCCGGACGCTAAGGAGGAGCCGAAGTCGACAGCAACCTGGAACAGGTTCGGCGCTTCCTGCTCCGTGACGCGGTCCGCGTCCTCCCAGAATCCCACGATTTCGTGCGGGATTCGTAAGGCTCGGAGGGTCTCGTGGAAGAGCACGAGACCGAGCTTGGTTTCGTCCATTTTGTCATACATGGACGCCGAGCAGTCGACGAGCAGCGCGAACGCCGCGTCGAGCTGGGGGACCGGCGCGCGCTTCTTATAGAAGAGGCGCGGCATCTCTTGCGTCACGGCTCGCGTTAGCCGCTTGTCGAGCCGCCCGAACAGCCGATCGCCGTGCGGGGCGATCCGCTTCTGCTCCAGCGTGCGCCGGATGGCACGCTGCAAGGGCTTCGCGAGCGGCGCTGCGCGCTCGCTCAGGCGCCTGTACCCGGCCTCCTGCGCAGCAGTCGGCGGTTCAGGCGCCAGCCACGTCGCCGTCGCATAGGCGGCGACGGCGCCCTCCCCGTGCCCCGCGGCAGCGGGCACGGCAGCACCCTCGCGCCGCTCGCCGGAGGCGGCGCCAGTGCGCTTAGCGCGCACCGAGCGCCCTTGGGCGATGGCGAGCGCCTGGTCGGCCGCGTCGCCCTCGCGGGGCGCAGACCCCTGCGCGGCTGTGCGCGAGCCGCGCTCCAGCTCGAACCGCAGCAGCCCAGGGCTGCGGTCGCTGCTCTCGCGGTGCCAGGTCGGCATGCGCTCCTGGCCCGACTGATGACGACGCTCCCCCTCTTGCTCGGGGAGCACATCATCGTTAGCGAGCCGCTTCGCACGCTTCAGCTCGCCCTTATACCCTGCAGGCAGCGGCTCCTCCACTCCGCTGCACGGCTGCATCCAGAAATAAGCGGCTGTCGCATCTCTGTCTAGCCAATAAGACAGCGAGTCCATCATCGCCTCGCAGCAAGCAGCAACCTCGGCCGTATGTTCAGCTTCCTCAATTTGTTCGAAAATCGGATACAGCTGAGCTAACCGACCGGAAAGTCCAGTACCAGCATCCTCCAAGCCTGTATGCCATTCCAAACCGGTAAACCAACCATAAACCAATAAAAGAACAGCGTCTGCCAACTCGCCTTTGCTTATGTGAGTCCGCAGCTTATGATGAAAATAGACCCTTAAAATGCGATGTCGATGTGCGAATACACGGGCAGTTCCAGGTCTGCGAGCTCGACAAATACGCTCTAACCGCATATCCTCACATAGCGCAAAGATCGAATTAGCCAGCTTCGGGAGGCTCGCACTTTGGCAAGAATGTAGATATGACTTTACCGCATCAGCACCTGTGTACCAAGCACTACCGATACCGCGCAGGTAAACATCACTCTTCATTCCTGCCGCTTTATCAACCGGAGGATAGTCCCGCCAAAACTGACTCACAGTTAAACGAGCAGAAGTTTCCTCATAGTCAGCATGGAACGCTGCTTCCACCTCAAGTTCTTTGCGTTTCGTGAACATCCGGGCCAAATCTACAAGCTGCATTTGCAGCATCGCATCGATTTTATCCTCTAGTAAGCTTAGCTTTCCTACAAACATTGGCTTAGAATAACGTCTCGGCCGCATTCATCACGGCTGCACGCTCCCTTTCATCCTCTAACTTATCCGCGATCGCTCGCGCAACTGCCCGCATGGGAGGAATATATGCCGTCAAATCGCAAGCATCCAGTAAAGCTCGAATCGAACCTGCTTCGTCGGGCAGCTGCCCCATCTCAATGAGGGATAGTAAATCGGCAGATAACTGTACGAATGTTCTTAATTGCTTTTCATCCCGTAAAACAGATTTGCTCTTAAGCAGTTGAAATAGTGTCTCTCCTTGCAAATAGGGAACATCAATCGTTACAAATCGGTTTTTCAAAGCTTCATTGAGAGGCACTGTACCAATATAACCTTCGTTAATTGCTGCAATAACACGGAAGTCCGTATGTGCCGAAATGACATCCCCTGTAAAAGGGTTTGTAATCGATCTACGATGATCCAGAACACCATTTATCAAAGGTAACGTTTCCGGCTTGGCCATATTAATTTCGTCTATGTATAGAAAATGCCCCTTCGTCATGGCTTTCATGATCGGACCGGGAATGAAGGCTATTTGAGTACGACCCTGTTCATCGTGCGTTAGCGTTTTGAATCCTAGCAAGGCTTCCGCATCGAGATCTGTTGAACAGTTTACGGCATGCATGGGCTGATCAAAGAATGCTGAAACATGCTCAGCCAGCTTCGTCTTTCCCGATCCTGTTGGACCCTTCAACAAGACATTTTTGCCCAAATAGAGAGCAATCAGGGCATCCGTTAATATGTCTTCACGAGGTGCTTCGAAAGCTGCAGTTCCAATAAGTTTACGATCTTCTGCGGTAAGCTCTTTGCTTCTTTGCTGTTTTTTCTGCTCTATATGCTCATATAATTCTTGTGGTAAAGTGTCTATCATCATGACTTTGGTGGTCCTTTCCTGATCCCTTTGTCCTCTAACTATTTATCAGGGAAGCTTTGATTGTCAAGCTTTTCAGGGCAACCACGGTTCATCAATAATGGAATGGGAATAAAAAGCCATCGATTCGCCGCACTTCGGACAACTCGGTTTGGAAGGGATATCATTATAATACAGCGCCAAACCATATGCGGTTTCAAAGTTAATCGCTTGGATTACATCATCCTTATGAACGTAATCACACTCTCGCGAACTACAATAAGCGCGGACCTTATACCGATTGCTCATTTATCCTAGTTAGACGCGTGCCAAGCATTCCGTTATTCGGAATCTGTTAACACCGTCATACTCCTTTTTTAGAAGTCATTCAACATTTTAAGAACGCAAATATATATGACAAAACCCCCAGCAGACAGCTGAGGGAACGCAATTATGGAAAAGTTACGCATTTTGCCTGTTCATCATTCTTAAGGTAAGACATTTCTTTGCCCCGAGGAATAGGTTGGAAACACATACTGGACCATCGTATTAAATTCATTCAAATACGTATCCATTCGTTTATTATTTCGCTGTTGCGTGTCATAGTACATCATCCGATTCACGAAATGTGGATTCGACGAGATGAAAATATTCGTTTCCGGATAAATCCGAGTTAATAAATGTCGAATGGCATTGGCACTTTCCGCTGGAAGCGGTTTGGCCGAGAGCCAATCCATCTGGGAGCCTACCCCCGAGCCGAACAAGCCTGCTTCGTTTTCCGGGTCGTTATGTTTACTTAACATTTTAACGCCATCATCAGCGCCCATCGCTTGCATGCCCCCCATATCAACAGCGACATAAATATTGTTATCGGTTATAGCAACTGCGGTAGATCCTAGGTGCGCCGCTTGAATAATTTGATCCGCCAAATCCCGATTCAGCTTCAAATGCGTGTTGACATGTGCTTTCACATTATCGATCGTAGGTTGAAGTATCGTTGGCTGCGGTGATTGATTGACACTCTTTGCACCCATCGAAGGATTTTCATTGTTTCTTAATCCTGTATCCCAACTGCCGGCTTTCGGGTTGGAAGAGCTTGCGCCTGCTTGATTTTTGGGACTCACTGCTGTACAGCCTGCTGAAAGGCTAACGAGTAAAGCGGTCACCACGATTTTGAATATCGTCTTTTTCATATGTGCCCCCCATCTAATAGCTCAAACTTTATTTTTCTTACTCTGATCATCTTCTTGCGTGTAAGCAATTAGGGCGACCTCATACCCCAGCTCATCCTTCATACGGGACTCTAGACTGCGCAGATCTTCCAGCAAATCTTCACGTGTGCCAAAATTAGCAAAACGGTAGGACTCTGTATCCATGATTTCTTCCCCCTCTCCTAAGCAAAAGCTATTGGTGTTAATATGGACATTTATCCTGATTTTTACTAAACAAAAAAAAGCCCGCCGCCGAATTATCGGCAAGCTGGCTTCTTTAGAAAAACATTTTAAAGGCTGTCAATCCTAGCTATTCCTTTTTATTGCGGGTTTCATCCAGTTCATCAAGCAACATACGGACCGCTTCCGGGTCTACATTCCCATTCTCACGAAAAGCTCTCAGCTTATTTAATAGATCCTGTGCAATCGCATCATCCTCTGTTTGTTGCGCTTCATGCGAAGGGTCAAACCAAATATAAAAACCTTCTGGACCATTTCGCAAAAATGATTTGTGCCAATGTTCTGGATAGGCATAACCCTGCTCCCCAAATATCAACCCTAGCACATCATCGCTGTCTATAGGCAGCAAATAATGAAACGATTCCGGCTCGCCGGTGTTCGTAAAATCCCGGTGCATGTAAGCATAATGCAGATAATGCTCTCCTGTTTCTACGTCCTTAGATACCTCATACATGTCAAGCTCCGTGTGCAGTAACTCTTTCACCGAAATAATTCGCGAAGCAATCGTCTCTGCCGAAATCTTTTGCTGCTGTAACAATGAAGTTTCCATCTTAACCATCCTCCTTTCAAACTTTAGATAACAGGATGCTACAAATCAGCTCTACGTGTTGTCTCACCTATGGAACCCCGCAAGGAACGTTTGGGCAGTTTCCATTTATAAAAGACCGATAGCATTCTCAGAACCACGATTAGCGAAAATAGGACAGCTAACTGCCATGCGCCTTGGGTCCAACCAAGTCCGACTAAAGCACCAGCCAACATGCCCCAAACGGCATAAATTTCATCCTTGAGCACGAGCGGCTTGCGTCCTGCTAAGACATCCCGTACAATCCCCCCGCCAATACCCGTCAGCACAGCGGCAACAATAATGGCACTAAGCGGATGGCCCATATTCGTTGCATAAAGTGCACCTTGAATGGAGAAAGCAGCCAAACCAATCGCATCGAAGAAAGCTTCCCAAGTCTTCCATAATCGGATGAATCGAACGGGCATAAAGAACACAAGTGTCATTGCAAACAAGGCAATTTGAAAATAGATACCCTGTTCCCAAAGCAGGACGATCGGTTTACCAATCAATAAATTCCGTATGACTCCGCCGCCGAAAGCCGTAACAAGTCCGAGTACATAGACGCCTAATATATCATATTCTTCTTCCATGGCAACTATGGCTCCACTCACCGCGAATGCAATCGTTCCGATGATACTAAATAACTCCCAATTCACTTCCTGCAGCCCCTATCTACTCGATGTCCCAGTCCAATTTCACTTCATTACCTGTTTGCGATGAACGGTAAATCGCATCCAAGATTAAATTATTCGTATATCCCGTCATGACAGATGTCAACGGCTGTAAGCCGCTCTCGATACACGACAAGAAATGTCTCGCCATACGGACACGAGGTCCTTCATCGAATTCAGGTACCGTAAGGTCAATGTCGGCTTCGCGATCGAACATTTCTGCGAACAGCTTCCCTTTCGTTCCACGAATCGAGGCCCCGCCTTCGCTCCCAAGCAGCTGAACATAAGGTTGGTTATCTGTTTCAATGAGAGCTGCCCAGCTTACATCCAGTGATAAAGTAGCTCCATTGTCAAATTTAATCAGCGCTGTTGCCAAATCCTCCACATCATATTGACCTTCCCAATTAGGTGCTCCCCAGGATCCAATCCCTTTTTTACGCGGTCCGAACTCAGCGTACGTCGCTCCATAGACTGAAACAGGTTTCGGATTTCCCATCAAGTATAAAGATAAATCCAACATATGCACACCAAGATCAATTAGTGGTCCGCCTCCGGATTTCCCCATTTGGGTAAACCAAGTTCCCCAGCCCGGAATTCCTTTGCGTCTCAACCAGCCTGCTTTTGCATGATAAATGTGGCCAAGCGCACCTTTCTCAACCTGTTGTTTCACAGCTAATGATAAGGCCTCCCAACGCAGTTGGTGCGGAATCATCAGGACTTTGCCTGCTTTGCGTTCCGCTTCAACAATTTGTTTAGCCGACGCAAGATTTAAAGCCATGGGCTTCTCGAGCATAACATGCTTGCCGGCCTCTAGTGCTTGTACCGCGATCGGCGCATGCCATTCATTAGACACAGCAATAATTACCGCATCTATAGATGGGTCCGAGAGCAGCTTGTCCGTACTTTCATAAACACGTTCAATGTTATGTTCTTTGGCTCTAGCTTCAGCAAGCGGCAAATAGACATCTGTTACAGCGGTGATTTCGGCCTCAGGCACTTTTTTCAGCACTTCCATATGTACATTTCCGATATTACCGGAACCTATAATACCTATACGAATTGGCTTTCCAGCTGTCATTTCTTTATCCCCCAGAACGTGTTAGATTTCAATCTTTCTTATTATAAATGTGCTTATCCTTCGTCGCAACAACCAATATCTTGTGCTCAAATTAATCTTTGAGGAACTGGCCCTCTAGAGCTATTCTTTACATATAATAAATTGCTAAAACTTTTTTAATAGTTTGACCCTAACATATCTAACATTTGAAATGTATCCTTAATGTAAAGACCAGACGTAATGAATGCGAATGAAGTTCGTTTTCCCAATGGAAAACTCGAAGGAGGGCTTGACATGCAAGCATTAACCATTAAATTCAAAAACAAAACCATCCCTGTGCTTAATTTCACACATAAACGATCCCATATGGAACTGTTGTCCAGTAAGCTAAAGGAATTTGAGATGAATTTTGAATTTCGCAAAAAATTAAAAATGATCTCGATGATCGAGATCATAGGTGATGTCGCCATTTTCAAATATAACGACGGCACGAAATTGTATCTGGAAGTTTCTTAATCTTTCGCCCCGAAATATTCTTTCTGTAACTGATCAAGCTCCTGCAGAGAGCGTCGGGCCCACGCTTCCATTTCCGACAGCTTACTGATTTGCGCCATTAGCGCTCTCTTCAGAGAATCTTGGTAATCCGGAATCTGTCCCGCATAAGGACGTATAGTGGATATAGGTATTAAGGCAATTTCTTGATAAGACAAAGCTCGTCGTTGATGAAAAAAAGCTACACTTGGATCCATCGGGTTATGTAAATCCCCCTGTGTCGGATGCTCCTTTACAGCCAGAATGCGGACTGCCGCTTTCATCGAACTGCTTACCTCCACAACCTCACCATAATAAGCACCTGTTTTATACTCAGCCGTTACGCGATCTCCTATTTGAAAACTACTCATTCATCAACAACTCCATTCTCCTCTATTTCACATGCGGTTAAGCGGCAGCAGTTTACGATACAGCTCATCCACCGATTGCATGCGGTACATAAATTCTTTCTCTTTTCCCTGTTCTAAGATGACTATACAGGGTACACTGCTAATTTGCCACTCCCGAGTAATTTGCGGAAGAAAGTTAATATTGCTCTTTACAAGCGGTAAAGCAGGCAGCATCGTTTTAATGATATCTAACATCCGCTCTGTCACTTTGCATGTCCCACATAAAGGTGTATACAGAAAAACTGCAAACGAACTTTCTTGCGTTCTGTTTACTCGCTCTAACAGCTCCTGCTCCGTTAATTCCTGCATTACTTGCTCCCTCTTTCATCCAACCAAGCTAAACTATCTACAGCATACGCGATAAGATGAGGGAAATCATCAATTTGACTTTCATCCACTTTGCGACCAAAAGATAATGTGATTTGATTATGATACGTAATTGGATGATGTCCATATTCATAAGAAAGCAGTTGAATGACTTGCGGACGATGCTCCCAGATGGCACCTAATTGCTTTTCGATATAAGGACATTCCAATTCTGGGTTATTAACTTTGGTAAAGAGCTTAATGGTCAACGTACAGCCTGGTTTGGCTGTTGGATTTTCTAAAATTTCCGCTGCTAAATCACTCAAATGAACATGCAGGTTAATTTCGGCTTTGCTTGGTTTATCGATTTTACGGGCAAATTCAATGGCATATGTGCGTGACATCGAGGATAGATCAACTTGATCATGCCGCCGCGTGATGATAATTTTACCGTCCAAATCCAAGTCATAGACAGCTCCCTCAAGCACAACCTTTATATTGTCATAGATCGTTGGGTCAAACATCCTCCACACCTTCTTTCATCTTTTCTTTGATTCGATTATACTAAAAGCATACCACGTAAAGAAGGTGTTCCTATGTCAGACAAGCCTGAAGATCAACAGGGCGAACAACAAGGCCCCAAAAAAGTAAGTCTAGCTGATGCGATCAAGCAGAAACTAGCCCAGAAGAAAGCGGATCAAGCCGCTGCACGTGCTAACCCGAAACAAGCCGGAAACACTAACCAAAGCGGCAAAAGCCAAATGACGAAAAAAGTAAATAATCAACGCCGTCGTACCGGCGGCAGCTAAACATCGCTTTGCGTAGGCAAAAGCGCCCTGAGAGTAATTGTCAGGGCGCTTTTTACTTTATGCGTATTGGACTTCACGCTGTTTTTTCACATCTTCGCTTTCCAGATACTCATCGTACGTTAACATTTTGTCGATCATACCTTTCGGTGTGATTTCCATAATGCGGGTAGCGATCGTTTGGATAAACTGATGGTCATGGGAAACGAATAAAATCGTACCATCAAAATCAACAAGACCGTTATTGAGAGCCGTAATGGACTCCAAATCTAAATGGTTCGTAGGTTCATCAAGAATGAGAACATTAGCACCGCTGAGCATCATTTTGGAAAACATGCAACGTACTTTTTCTCCCCCGGAGAGGACGTTCGCTTTCTTTAAAGCTTCTTCGCCTGAGAACAACATACGGCCTAGGAATCCGCGAAGGAAGGATTCGTCCGGATCTTTCGAATACTGACGAAGCCAGTCTACCAATGTCAATTCGGAGTTGAAATAATCTTGACTATCTTTCGGGAAATAGGCTTGTGAAGTTGTAACTCCCCAAGTATACGTGCCTTCATCTGCTTCCATTTCACCCATCAGGATTTTGAAAAGCGTCGTTTTAGCAATTCCATCCGGACCGACAAAGGCAATTTTATCACCTTTATTGATCGTAAACGACAAGTTGTTTAATACTTTAACGCCATCAATCGTTTTGGACAAACCTTCAACTGCTAACAGCTGTTTACCAGCTTCACGCTCACCTTTAAAGTGAATGAACGGATATTTACGGCTGGAAGGTCTAATATCTTCAAGAGTAAGCTTCTCAAGTTGTTTTTTACGGGAAGTTGCTTGCTTGGATTTGGAAGCATTCGCGCTAAAGCGTGCGATAAAAGCTTCCAACTCTTTACGTTTTTCTTCGGTTTTCTTGTTAGCATCTCTAGCTAGTCGAAGGGCCAGTTGACTGGACTCGTACCACCAATCATAGTTCCCCACATACATTTGAATTTTCCCAAAGTCAATATCCGCAATATGTGTACATACTTGGTTCAGGAAGTGACGATCATGGGATACTACGATTACTGTGCCTTCAAAGCGGGAAAGGAATTGTTCCAGCCAACGAATAGACTCTAAGTTCAAATGGTTGGTAGGCTCATCGAGCAGCAAAATGTTCGGATTGCCGAACAACGCTTGCGCTAAGAGAACACGAACTTTCTCATTGCCTTCAAGATCCTTCATCTTCGTGTCATGAAGGGAAGTCGGGATACCCAGACCGATAAGGAGCTCAGCGGCATCCGATTCGGCCTGCCATCCATCTAAGTCTTGAAACTCGCCTTCGAGTTCAGCTGCTCTCATGCCGTCTTCTTCCGAAAAATCAGCTTTGGCATACAAAGCATCTTTTTCCTCCATAATTTTGAACAAACGAGAGTGACCCATAACAACAGTTTTCAAAACTTCGATTTCGTCAAACTCATAATGATTTTGCTTCAATACAGCCATTCTTTCACCAGGTGTGATGCTGACTTCGCCTGTGTTTGGCTCAATCTCACCGGCAAGAATTTTCAGAAAAGTGGATTTACCGGCACCATTTGCTCCGATTAATCCGTAGCAGTTACCCGGTGTAAATTTGATATTGGCGTCCTCGAATAGGGCTCTCTTGCCGTAACGAAGCGTCACGTTATTAACATTAATCATGTTTAGTACATACCTGCCTTTATAGTAGTTTGTTCTATCATATCATATATAGGGACCTTTAATCGAAGATTAAAGTCTCTCCTTTTTGGGATCCCTAATCGAAGAACGAAGTCTCTCCTTTTTGGGATCCCTAATCGAAGATGTCTCGAAGATAACGTTGAAGATAAAGTCTCTCCTATTTGTTTCGTTCTATTTTCTCTAGCAACTCGGATAAATAAGTCCATCTTTCCATCGCCGCTTCCAAATCCGCTGCCGTTTGCTGCTCTTGCTCATACAGATCGCGAACACGATCAAAATCACTGCCAGCCGCTTCAATTTGCTTTTTCAAGCTCGCTGCTTTGTCTTCCAAAGATGCTATCGTACTCTCAATTTCGTCCCATTCCTTCTGTTCTTTGAAAGTTAGCTTCTTGGGACGGTTCGCATTCGATGAGCTACCTGCTGCCGCAGAATTGCTGTTGTCTACAGCTGAAGATGTGTTGGAACCAACATTAGACTTGGTAGAGCTTGCTTGACGAATCAATTCTTTCCGGGCTTGATCAGCTTCTTCCTGCTCACGCTTCTCTTCCAAGTATTCGGAATAATTGCCAATGTAAGGCTCAATCCCGCCAGCGCCATCAAAGGCAAAGAGATGCGAAACGGTCCGATCCAAAAAGTATCGATCATGGGAAACCGTAATAACAGCCCCAGGAAATTGATCCAGATAATCTTCCAGTATGGTCAAAGTTTGGATATCCAAGTCGTTGGTCGGCTCATCCAGAAGAAGTACGTTCGGTTCTCCCATAAGCGTGCGGAGCAAATAAAGTCTGCGTCGTTCACCGCCGGAAAGCTTCCCGATTGGCGACCACTGCAGGGTTGGCGAAAAGAGGAAGCGTTCGAGCATTTGCGACGCCGATATCGTCTCTCCATCCGAGGTACGAATCTGCTCCGCAGCTTCTTTGATGTACTCGATGACGCGCATCTTCTCATCCATCTCGACGTTCTCTTGCGTGTAGTAAGCAAGCTTCACGGTCGTACCGGTCTCGATCGTCCCGCTGTCGGGCTGAATACGACCGGCGAGCATGTTCAGCAGCGTCGATTTACCGCTGCCGTTCGGACCGATGATGCCGAGGCGATCCCTCGGCATTACGATGTAGCTGAAGCCGCTAAGCAGCGGCTTTCCGCTCTCGAAAGCTTTGGTGACGTCTTCGAGCTCCATCACCTTCTTGCCAAGACGGCTGCCTGCCAGCGCCATGTCAAGCTTCTCCCCGGGACCATCTACCTTGCGGTCCCGCAGTTCTTCGGCGCGCCCAATGCGCGCCTTCTGTTTCGTCGTGCGCGCCTTCGCACCGCGACGAAGCCAAGCCAGTTCGCGGCGGAGGAGATTCTGCCGCTTATCTTCGCTGGCTGCCTCGGACTCCATCCGCTCCGCCTTCTTCTCGAGGAACCACTCGTAGTTCCCCTCGTAGCTGTAGATCTTTCCCCGGTCCAGCTCCAGAATGCGGGAGGTTACCCGCTCTAGGAAGTACCGGTCATGGGTAACGAGCAGCAAGGCTCCGCGCCATTTGCTGAGGAATTCCTCAAGCCAGATGGCCGTCTCGTTATCAATATGGTTCGTCGGCTCATCGAGGATGAGCAGGTCGGCGGGCTGAATGAGAACGCGTGCCATGGCAACGCGTTTGCGCTGACCGCCGGACAGCTGGCCGACGGGCTTGTCGAACTCGCTGATGCCTAGCTTCATCAGCACGGTTTTGGCCAAGGTGCTGGCTTCCCAGGCACCTTGCTCATCCATGCGCGACTGGGCGCTGAACAGCCGCGTTTGTTTCTTCTCGTTGGAGGAGTCCAACTCCAACTCAGCAAGTGCAAGCTCATAGTCGCGAAGCGTCTTCATGAGCGGCGTATCGCCGTGGAATACTTGCTCAAGAACTGTGGAGTTCGGATCGAACTCCGGGTTCTGTGGCAAGTATTCCACTCGGAAATGGTTCGCGTGCACGAGCTTGCCGCGATCCGCTGTTTCCAGCCCCGCTAGCAGCTTCAGCAGCGTGGACTTGCCTGTTCCGTTCACGCCAATGAGACCGATGCGTTGCTTCTCGTTCACCGTGAACGAAATATCATCGAACAGCACCTTGTCGCCGAATGTTTTGGTTATATTGACTGCACTAAGTATATTCATGCGAGGACCGGCTCCATGATATAAGCCGCAAGAAGAGCTGCTGTATTCACTACAGCATCCATATGCGTTCTTTCCATGCTATGTGACGCATGAACACCTGGACCCACCAACGCAGCACGAATATCGCGTCCGCCTCGAAGCGCGGCAGATGCATCTGAACCGTACCGCGGATAAATATCAACGGCATAGCCGATTTCCAGCTTTTCGGCCAGTTCAATCATTTTCGAAGTCATGTGATAATCATAAGGACCTGAGGAATCCTTCGCGCAAATCGATACATCGCGCTCGCTTCCGCTCAAATCATCACCCAGAGCACCCATATCCACCGCAATAAAATCGGTTATATCATCAGGGATAAAGGCAGAACCATGACCAACCTCTTCATAATTGGAGAAGAACAGCTTGATTGTAAATTCAGGCTTCAAGCCCTCATCTTTTATCAACTTTAATAGCCCAAACAAGGAAGCAACACTCGCTTTATCATCCAAATGACGCGACTTTACAAAGCCATTCTCCTTCACTTGCACGCGCGGATCGAATGAAATATAATCCCCCACTCGAATGCCAAGATCTTGAACCTCTTTCTTGGACTTCACTAGCTCATCAATACGCACTTCCATATTGGCTTCATCACGTTTATATTCCCTTGCATCTTCATACACATGTACAGATGGCCTCGACGTCAGAATAGTCCCATCATAAACGCGTTCATCACGCGTATGAATTTGAACGTATTCATTTTCAATAGCGCCCATCATAAAACCGCCCAATGAAGTGATTTTCAAAGTGCCATTATCTTTGATCGAACGCACCATTGCGCCGAGTGTGTCCACGTGCGCAGAAATGCCAATGACACGCTCTTGGCGGGTACCAGGAATCGTTACAATACCGCAGCCCTTTTTCGTATATGTAAGCTCAAATCCGAGCTTATTTACTTCTTGTTCAACTTTTTGCATAATATGATGCGTGTAGCCTGTCGGGCTCGGAGTCCGCAGCAGCAGCTCTAAAATTTCTGTCATATAAGCTTTATTTAATTTCGTTTTCACTCGGGATTCCTCCCTTTTCTATATATTATATTTTCTCTAGAGACATAAAAAACAGTGCAGTCTAGGTTTCGTAAGCAAGCTCATGACATATGTCACAAACAAGCCTCCTCTAGTGATACTACACTGTTCCCCTATGTTTTTCAAACTAGATTAGCTTACGAAATCAACACAAATGGACGTTCCATCAAGGACTGTCTTCATATGGGCCTTCACTTCTTCATGAACGGGATGCGTGTCATATGCCTTGAGATCCTCTAATGAATCAAATTTGGTAATCAATGCAATATCATACGAACGTTCCAGATGCAAAATGTCAGTTCCAACCTCAATATGACGCAGGACCGGGATTTTACCTTCCATGTTCGTAAGTACAGCCTTTGTTACTTCAACCGCTTCCGGACTGCGATCTTTGAGCTTAAAAAACACAACGTGCGTTAACATGAATGATTTCCCCCTAATTGGTTACTTTTGCAGACCATTCCTCAACATTCCACACTCTTGTTACCCAACCTTCATAAAATTCAGGTTCGTGACAAACGAGCAGAACGGTACCTTTATATTCTTTCAAAGCCCTCTGAAGCTCTTCTTTGGCAACAACGTCCAAATGGTTCGTAGGCTCATCGAATAACAACCAGTTACTTTCTCTCATCAGCAGTTTACAAAGCCTTACTTTCGCTTGTTCACCACCGCTAAGATTACCCATCGCACGTGTGATATGCTCATTTTTGAGCCCACACCTGGCAAGTGCACCTCGGACCTCATTCTGAGTCATCGAAGAGAACTCGTTCCAAACGTCATCGATCGGCGTCATGTTTGGTGCTTTAACCTCTTGTTCAAAATAGGCAGGACTCAAGTAGTCACCACGGTATGTTTTGCCGCTAAAAGGCTCAAGCTTACCAAGAATCGTTTTGAGAAGTGTAGATTTACCTACACCGTTGCATCCGACAATAGCTATTTTCTCGCCGCGCTCAATCGTTACATTCATCTTAGGTAGAAGAGCACGATCATAACCGATCTCCAGGTTTTCCGCCTCAAAAACAACTCTACTGCTTGAACGTGATTCCTTGAACACAAAAGTCGGCTTCATAGCCGTCTCCGGTCGCTCAATTCGGTCAATCTTATCAAGTTGTTTCTCCCGGCTCTTGGCACGGGTTGAAGTTGAAGCCCGCGCTTTATTACGCGCGATGAAATCTTCCTGTTTTTTAATGTACTCTTGCTGCTTTTCATAAGCGTCAATATGCTGTGTTTTGTTCATTTCAGCCATATCCAGGAATTTCTCATAATTCGCTGTATAGCGAGTCAGCTTCGTGAATTCCAAGTGATAGACCACGTTTACAACTTCATTCATGAATTCCGTATCATGTGAAATCAACATAAAGGCAAACGGATAATCTTTGAGATACATTTTCAACCATTCAATATGCTCAACGTCCAAATAGTTGGTCGGCTCATCTAAGAGAAGAACAGTCGGTTTCTCCAAAAGCAGTTTAGCCAAAAGCACCTTCGTCCGCTGACCACCGCTAAGGGAAGTAACGTCACGGTCTAAACCAATGGCATTAAGGCCAAGACCATTACCCATTTCTTCGATTTTCACATCCAGCATATAAAAGCCGCCGATTTCCAAACGCTCTTGAATATCGCCCATTTGCTCTAGAAGAACCTCAAGCTCTTCCGGTGTGGCGTCACCCATCTTCTCGGTAATCGCCATCATCTCCTTCTCCTCTTCAAAGAGAGGAAGGAAAGCATCGCGCAGAATATCGCGAATGGTTTTGCCCGCTTCTAACACGGAATGCTGGTCCAAATATCCGTAATGAACGCGCGGCGTCCATTCAACCTTACCTGTATCTTTTAGAACTTTTCCGGTCAATATATTCATTAACGTGGATTTCCCCACGCCATTAGCACCAACGATACCAACACGCTCTCCAGCGAGCAATCGAAAGGATACATTTTTAAATAGCGTACGATCTCCAAAGCTATGGCTCAAATCTTCAATTGTCAAAAGACTCATCTCGTAATTCCTAACTCCTGTCTATTTCGAAGATAATCGCTCTTACTCACGACTTCTTATTATAACACTGCTCATGCAAGACAGGAATAGGTAAATTCCTCTGGGAAGCGTATTCATTGGCTTTTATAAAATTATGCAGAAAAACGCCCCACTAGGGACGTCGCGGATCAAGCCAAATGATCGTGACTTTTTACTTTTACAAACGAAATTTAATCTCCTGCCGCACAATTCGAATCTCATCCCCATCCTTTAAAGGGTAGAGCTGGTAAGTAACTAATGGTTCACCATTTAAATAGGTCCCATTCGTTGAACCTGTATCTTTTATCACGTAACCCTCTTCATTTTTAATAATTTCAGCATGTAATCGGGAAGCTCCCGCTTCATCCAAAACATAATCGACCTTCAAATTGGCATCGCCTCTGCCCATCGTAAAATGATCGTTCTTCAGTGGAACAGACTTTGTCGTCCCTTCAAACTGCCATTCAAGCCTGGCTCCTATTGGTTGATTCATGTGCCTACCAAGGAAAACGGTTGCGTTTGGCTTTTTGTGATTAAGTAAGGTCGTATGCATATGTAAATTTTCATAGTAATTTTGGATATTTATTGGTTCAGGTGTTGGTGTTACTAGGTTTGGTTCTAGCTTCTTTTCTGCAATCGGCAAGAAGGCGAGGTTAACCCCGCTGCTTCCTTTTGTGAATCGTTGAAAGTGTGGTAATCCTAAAAATCGAATAACAAACCAAACATTCATGAGTAAAATCGAGATTCCTGCGCTTATTTGCAGAGTACCTGTAGATGGGTATGTAAAATAATTCTGCCAAATAAACGCGATTAGCAGAATAACAACTGCAAGGAAAATCGTTCGATTCCGTCCTGATAAAGCTATAAAAGATACCTGATTTCCCTGCTCTTCGTTCATTTTAGTGGCCAGTTCCTCTATAGTGGTGTTTATCCGAACTTGCTGCTGACCTTCATCCCGCTTCCAAAGTGGCTTGGGCAACTCATTTACTTTTAAAGCAGGCATTTGCATGTTAAATGGTTTTAAAGTGTGTTGTTCATCATCTTTCTGATTAGATATCAAAGAAGCTTCTTTCAGGATCGTTTGTTCATCCATTAGTTCTAACAGATTCTCTTTATATCCTTGCAAGTTCTGATTCCGCGATAATGACTCCATCCATGAAACCACATTGTTTCTCTCGTCATCATTCAATTTAAGTGAGAGGTGTTTCATCAAAGACTCAAGCGATTTGAAGACGGAATCTTCATCATTGATAGATTCAAGCGGAACGTATGTCAGATATACATCCGACCAATCACTGCCAATGAAGATGAAATTATCTTTCAAAACATATCCGGATTCAAAAAGCATGTAATTTTTACTTTCTCCTAATGCACAAACAATCGCATACATGAGTTTTGCAAAATGCTGTTTAGACAACCCTTCTACCTTCAGAACATGAGCCAACATTCGTTTAGCCGACAAGTTATATAGTAAACTTATGCGGAAATCCACTTCTTGTATTTCTAGCGGCAGAAGGTTCGGCACATCGTTGGCTTCAAGCATCCTGACCTGCAAAGTCGAAAGAGTCTTTGAATCCAAACCATCTTCCTTATATAACACCATGTAATGACCATGTCGATATACAAATTCATAACGAAGTCCAAATACTTCTTGCGTCATCGATTCACCTCTCTCATAAAAACGAATAATACCATGTCAATGCAACGCCCGGTACAACCGCATACATAAACGGAAATTTCATGTTTTTTTGATGTTTCATTCCTATCAGACTGCCCATGTCTTGAATAACAACGATAGAAACTAGCCACATGGCAAGCTTACGACCTGTATGTATCATCTGTTTACGGATAAAGAGCAAAATAAGTCCGATAACACCTGCACATAAAATGGCATATAACATCGATTGAAGGACAAATGAAACCCCCATAATCGCCCCAATTGCGGCAAAAAGCTTCACATCACCAGCACCTAAAGCACCAAAAAAATAAAGCAAAAGAAGAGCCGTAAAACCAGTAATTGCACCCATTACAGCAAAAAGAACACCGCTCCAACCTTCAGTAAAAGCATGGAATACAAAGCCAATCATTGTTCCACAGATAGTAACCTTGTTTGGGATTAGTGATTTACGTGCATCAATTACAAAGGCAACGGCAATAAGTATAAATAAGATCAAATGAATCAAAGGAAAATGGTCCCTCCTAAACGTTTTTCAAGGTTCTTAGGCGCCTACCCATGCCCGCTCCACAGCCTTCTTCTTTAATATTATCGTGTGACTTATAAACGGCAGCGGTAGCTTGTAGGTCATTTGAGCTTCAATTCCGAAAAGGGCATCACCACCGCTTTCCATACTGGGGAGGGTTATAGCAGTGACCTTAAATCTCTCTTTCTTCATAATTGTTTGATTACAAAATGCATAAACAATCGGTGTGAATGCAGCATGAATGCGCGGCTTAACTTGACTATCATAAAGCTCTTCCAACTCTTCTTGAGCCTTCCCTTCTCCTAACTCGCGCTTCTCTTTTTCCAATTTAACAAGCTCTAGGAGTGTATTCGGTATGTAAGCAGCATATTCATCGGCCAAATTCTCCGTGTTCTTCACTTGATCACGAGCCGTTTGTACACGATCTACAACTGAACTCATCATCTGAGCTGCATGACTCTGATCGAATTTCGATTTAGCTTCTTGGACAAGAAGCCTTACAGGGTATAATTGTCCGGCAACTGACTTTGTTGCCTCCGAAACACCGGCTTGCAGCTCCATCTCTAGTACAGCAATTTGAATACATATGATCAGACCAATCACAAAAGCTAAAAAGAAGGGCAGCACCAAAGAGGCCTCCAACACCATGCCGCCTTTCTGCTCATGGTGAAACTTTCGAAGCATAAACAGCCCCCTTTTCCTCAATATGCTACAGCTGAAGTACTGCTGAACCTGCACTGATTCCCTTGCACTTTACACCCCAGTAACCCAGTCCCATCTAGCAGCTTCATGATTTGCGGAATAAACCACAACCTCACTTCGCTTGATCCGTTTCCCTGAATATACGTCGTTTCTTGAACTAAATCTTTACCCGTTTCTAGTTCGATTAGAGCCTGCATTCTAGCCATAAGTTTCGTATTATTATTATGTAAGAGCAGAAATATGCGTAAATAGTCCTTATACGTCAAACTTAAAACTGATGTCGTGATTTTGGCAGATAACTCTACAGCTTCACCTTTTGTTAATTTGTTCATATCTTGAAAAGCTTCCAGCGCGCCTTCTGCTGCAGCAGCCAAGAACACGAGTAAGGGTGAGCCTATACCGAGCAGTTCTTTTTTCGGATCAAGGAGCGCCTCGACTGTTCGGATCGCCATACGGAATGCAAACATTTCCGCATAAGCGGACGAAATATTTGCCATACAGGATGAAAATCCATATAACAGATACTCCACCTCTTGATTTGCCAACTTATGCTTTCCAGGATCCACCAGTTCATTGGATAATTTGGGCTGACCCGCAGGGTCTTTCTCCAATCCATAGGTTCGGTAACTAAATTTCGTAAGGGCAAATTCATTCACATAAAGCTCATTTCTCATCGATTCTGCCGCGTTATTAAACGCTTCAAGCATCCCCATCGCGTTTAAGCTTACAGGTTCTGGTTTCTCTAAATCATAAGCAATCTCGCTGCCGACCATCGTATCTTGAGCATTAGCTTCTCTGTACTTTTGGTACAATCCTTTCTCACCTGCTGCTTGTCTTGCCTCCCCTTGAAGACGGTTGTATAGTTCAGTGTCAGTACTCTGATTATTCGGCAAACTGCAAGAACCGATTGATTGTTTAGCTTGATCCAAAATGGCTTGAATCTTGTTCTTTTGTTGGCGCTTATTCGCTGCCGTTGCCTCATTTTTGTCCATTCTTGTCTTTTCCAAAACACTTTGCTTCCTATGAAATTCGTTAGATTCAGAAAAATAAGCACTATTCGCTAGGTTTGCTCTGCTTGTATTATCAGATGTGTATAGAAATACGGTGTTAATTACTTCTTCGAATGCAGTAAATAACGCAGTAATACTAGCTATGGCCGTCTGATACCTGTAGAAATATTCATCACCTAAAACAGGAACGTTTTGGAACACTTCATAGACATTAGATGGTCCTCCCGGTGTTCCGCTTCCCGAACTTTGAGTTATCCCATTCAGCTTCGTACGTATCTCGTCATTTCGCTGCTTTGCTAACCGTAGAGCTGGCTCAATTGTTTGCTGTAATCGCTGGATTTCTCTTCCGTTTGCCGGAACCTCCAGCTTCGTAGCAGCTAGGAGTGCTGCGTATTTAATAATCAGCTGCAACAACGCTTCTAGCTCATTTAACTTCTGGGCGAAGACTTGTGCCTGAGAACTTAATATTTGTTTAGAAGCTGCGAGGGCTTGTATGCCAGACACAGCGCCAGGTCCAGCTTGGCTTAGCGCAGCTATTGATATATCCAGATCCCTTATGGAATCTTGAATCGATCGAAGTTGCTCTTTCACATTTACGATTTCGCTTCTCACTTCATCTGCTGTATGAATGCCAATTTGAGCAGCTAATTCGTCTAGTTCGGCGATACGCTTTTCATAATAAGCATGATACTTCGATATTTTACCAACAAGCTCTTCGCTGCTCTGCCATGCTTCATCTAGCGCACTTTCTCTTTGATCCATGAGTTTTTCAATCTCTGCTGCCTCTTTCGAAAACTGAGACCCAAAGTGGAATGGAGCTTTTGTTCCGCTTTTTCGAAACTTATCGGTAATCTCAAGTGTATACTCGATGGGAGCCTTGATCTTCATATCCTCCAGCACCTGACGCTCAAAAATCGCATGACTCGCTAATGTGTAAACCGGGGTAACACGCATGCCATTCTCTACAGGTCTTGTATCCACATAATGAAATGCGCCAGCCGATACTTGACCTGACAAATTACTTGCGAAAACCTTGCGGAATAACGCCTCCGTTTCATCCTGTGGAATACCAAGACCATAGAGTCCCATCGCTTGCAGCTCTGTATCGTATGCTGACATAACCGATCGTGTTGCCGCTTTGACCGCTGATTCCGTTTCTTTTTCAGCAAGTTTAATTCTTGCGAAATCAATGAGTACGGCTTGAAATAAAAATATCGGCACAATGATGAGTATCAGATAGACAGACACTGCACCTTTCTCTGAACGAACAAATTCCCTCAAAAACTCCCCCCTTTCTATTTGTGGATGACAACAACGATCCCTTTACGCTCTAGCTCCTTACGAAATGAATTAGATGGCATTCCATTGCCGCTGGCATCTTTTTTGAAAAAGTGCCACACAATACCCTTCACTTGTGCCCTTTCATCAAGGAGCTCTATATCCTTAGGCATTTGCTCGGTGCGAAGCTGAAATTCTGTCATATTGTAAAAAGCCTGGTGGCCAACTCCACGAGCATCCAACGCATCGATGGTTCTGCTTTTTCCTGACGCTGTCTTTAGAATGACCTCTGTACCTCCAACCAAAGACTTCAAATATGCCGCGGCTTGACGCTCTGATTGGATTGACACACTAGGTCCAGACAAGTCATCTTGAATAGGCTCTACGAGTGCATCTCTAGCCTTTTGAGGAGAAATTCTACCTTTGATCGCTTTGAAATACGTACGTGTAATATCCGTTAATCGAATGAGTTCAACCGATTCCACAACATGTGAAACAGCCCTCCCAGTTGTTTGCTCAGAATCCAACCATCTCTTAAACTGCACTGGCATAAGAAATGACTTTTTCAATTTCACCTCAATCTGATGGTCAAAAAGATAGTTGGCGTATTTTGCAGTTCCCGTCACTCCCTGAGGTAGTAAAGCTGAGGGTTTCACAAGTTTACTCTCAACGTGACCACTAGATCTGCTTGAGGGAATATTGACTTCTGTCGTGCCACCACCGCTCAGCATTCCGAATAAATCTGTCACATTGTCTCGTGTAAGTCGCCAATAAAGGCCATCTGTATCACTAGGGTTAAAGTTTCCTGTTACCAGATCTTTGTGGCTATTAGTCCACGTAAAGGCAAGACGCTCTGCTGTTGTTCTCGCAAGCTGCTGAACAAATACGTTCTGATACGCATACATGCCCACAAAAAGAAGTGTAACCGTACATAATAGAATCAACGGAAATACTAGTGAAGCTTCTAACGTAAAGCTTCCATCCTCACTAACACGGAAACTCAGTAGACGCCTATGGCGCACAGCTCGTTGTTGGACTAGGCGCACAAGGAACAACCGCGCTATTGTCTTTCAAATCAGAGTTGGCATCCCCAATCAGCTTCTGGAACCACGAGACGATCCATTTTCTGAAAATAATTGCAATAGCTACAAGCACTGCGACGATCAATAAAATCTCCAAAGTGCCTAATCCTTCTTCATCTTCCCAAAACTTTTTCAGCTCATCTAACGTCGTTTTCATCTCCACATACCTCCATTATTGTTTCATCATAAGTAAAGCTGGGGCCGCAACAATGACCATCACGACAACGAAAATAAGAACCATAGGAAAAACAAGCTTCGATGATGCTTCTTCACCTAATGTTCGTGATACCGACTTTCTTCTTTGCCAAAGATCCAACGAAAGTGCATGCAGCGCGACAACAAAATCGCTACCACCTCTCTTAGAGTTCAGCTGAAGCGTAGAAGTAAATAAGGACACTTCATGAAGTGCGCATCGTTTGCTGAAATCCTCCATTACTTTTGCAAAGGATACATTCATCTCCAGCTCATGAACGGCTTGTGCTAATTCCTTGTAAAGTGGTGTTTGTGCTTTATGAGGTCTAGCCTCTACACAGCGTATCCATGCCCGATTCACAGTCTCTCCGGCGTTTACGAGCAGCACAATTGTACTTAATATTTCTGGCAATTCTAGAATCATCAACTGCTGTTTCTTGCGGATTTTAGTATCTAAATCTCGCACCATGATCACGGGAACGATGGCAGCGGCTAGCAACCCAAACCCAAACAGAGAACTATCTCCACCAGCTACTACGGATAACAGAGTTAGGATTAGTAAGCATAAGGTCGATACAGAGATAAGCTCAGCTAGAAACCATTTACTGCCCTGTGCAGCGAAACTTCTCCCATGCAGTGTAATTAATTTATGATGTACTCTTGCCGTAAAATCGGGCAATTTTTCCATCAAATTAAGCTTGTCGATGAGCAAATAGCTGTAAGGTAACAGCAGTTTCATCTGGAACGGATACGTGTGAGCATTGATAATCTCGCCATATAACATGCGCCCCCATAGAAATAACAGCATACAAACAGCTATCTGAGAAATAAATACAATCGTGATCCACATGCTACACCTTGATATTCATGATTTTTTGAGTCCATACATAGCAAGCACCAAGCAGCACCAAGCTTGCTGACATGATAATTACACCACTGCCTGTGTAAAGAGGAACCATGTAATCAGGTGAAGAGAACGCAAGTACGGCAACAATAACGATCGGAGCAAATAGCAGCACCCTTGATTCAAAACGTTTCTGTGCGATCATCACGGATATATCCTGTGAAATTTCAAGTTTTTCGCCAATTACCGTAGCTGTTCGTTTCATGACCTCCACCAAATTGCCACCCGTCCGCTTACAAGTTAAAAATACGTCTGTGAAGCTTCTTACATCTTCTAAATGACAGCGATCCGCTAAGTTTTTCAGAGCAGCTTCAATGGGCTCCCCGTTCTCTACTTTTCGGCAGATAATACTAAATTCAATGACGATCAGGCAAGCGGGGTCTGGATACAGCATCTTCAGATCCTCTAATGCCTCTCTAAATGCTGTTTCAATCGACTTTCCAACCGTCATAGAGGAGGACAGACAGCTTAGTGCTTGTTTAAACTGAACATACAGTTTGTTTTTACGTAATTGAATTAATTGCTGTTTTCGTATACGGGGAAATGCGAAGCCTACCGCAGCCAATGCTGCAGCAAGAACGAAGCTTTTGTAGAAAATATAACCTACAATGAACGCAGGCAAGGCAAGCATTAGGATAGCACTTACTTTTTCCTTGGAGGACAGCTGATAGTAGTTGTAGTCAATCAATTGGTTCACTGTAGCTGTTTGCTGGATGGGCTGAACTTCAGCTCTCTTAGATGTTCTTTTTCTTCGTTCCAAATACACAAGAAAAAACCAGCTGAAAGCTCCGATAATGACAAGAAGCAGTACTAGCTTCATCCTGAATCACGCTCTTCCTGCACCTGTGTAAACCAATCTGGCAGCTTCTTACCTGCCATTTGAATTTTGTGCATGTTGTGCAGTCGGTTTCCAGTATAGGCGAGCTCACCTAGTACTTTACGATCCATCGTCTCCCCTTTTTCTGCAAATATGAAAAGGGGATGCAATTGAACCTCGCCATCCTTCACACCAAGTACCTCATGAATTTCTGTCACTCTTCGAGTGCGATCACGAATTCTGCTAACATGAACCATTACATCTAATGCAGAGGCAATTTGCTTACGGATGACGTCTACTGGAAGCGGGGCTCCACTGAGCACCATCGTCTCTAGTCGGCTGAGCATATCAACGGACGTATTCGCATGTCCCGTGCTGAGACTCCCATCATGACCAGTATTCATCGCAGCTAACATATCTAATGCCTCTGCACCACGAACCTCCCCAACAATAATTCGATTGGGACGCATGCGCAGCGAAGAACGAATAAGTTCTCGGATCGTGATCTCTCCTTTCCCTTCCGTATTGGCATTTCTGGTTTCCATTCTCACCAAATTAGGGATAGTTTGTATCTGAAGCTCAGCAGAATCTTCGATCGTAATAATGCGTTCGTGCGGGGGAATCCAAGCACTTAGTGCATTTAGAAATGTCGTCTTCCCTGACCCTGTACCGCCCCCAATAAAGACATTAAAGCCTGATTCAACCATCACTTGCAGAACCTCTGCTGCCTCCTCCGAAATACTTCCCATACCAATCAAATCCGCCATTTGCAAGGGCTTTTCCGGAAACTTACGAATCGTCAAGGTCGGCCCAGACAAGGAAGCCGGTGGAAGTACAATGTTGACCCTCGACCCGTCAGGCAGACGAGCATCGACAATTGGCGTTGCTTGATTCACAATCCGATTCACTTTAGAAACAATCATCTGAATGAGATCCTCTAGCTTCTCTGCACTCTCCAAAGGATACGGATATCGCTCAACGGCGCCCTTTCTTTCAAAAAAAATGCACTCGTGCCCATTGACCATGATCTCTGTCACGGATGGATCATCAATCAGCGGTTGAAGGATATCCAAGCCCCGGAAAGAATCAAAAATTTGCTTTACTAGAGCATGCATCTCGCTTGAAGTCCATCCGTGATCTCCTGCTGCGTTGAATACGGACTCCTCAATAAGCTCAATTAATGTCTTGTCGCTGACCGTGCTGGAAAGGTCAATCCTCTCCTTAATCTGCTGCTTCAAAGTGAGAAACAACTCATGATTCATGAAGCAGCAGCCCCTTTTCTAACCGAAGAAGAATAATCTTTTCCTATTTGTATCGCAGTGAACATGTCATACGTCTGTTCTGAAAATACGCCGGATTGCCAGATCTGCTCTGGAGTGCTTAAAACTTTCCACTCGGGGATATACGGAAGCTTATACGTAATTTCCTTTCCCAAAACTGAGAAATCATTCGTTTCCTTGCCCGTATATTTATTGAAAACAAAATGTATATTCTGCAAGGAGCCCATTTGCTTCATGAGAGCCTCTGTTTTAAACATGTCATTCATATCGTCCCGTACAATCCAGATGACATGATCACTAATATCCAAGCTTTTTACAATTCTCGGATGCACAGTGGCTTCTAAATCAACAATGATAAAGTCATACTCGTTCAACGAGATCAATGATTCAATAAGATGACGGACATGCTCGCCGCTCATTTCTTGCATTTCCCTGATCTGATCTTTGGGAGTCAGGTAATCGATACGCAGCCTAGAATCGTGGGATTTGAGCAGCTGCAACTTGGGTCCTAGTAAGTCAGGCGTGCTTTTCATATAGTATAAAAGCTGCGAAAATCGTCCTAAATCACCCTGAAGCCACAGAGAGGCTGAACTGACCAACTCCAGACTTAGATAAAAAACTTGGTCCCCACGAAAAGACAACTGCTTCGCCAAATGAATGGCGGTCATCGTTTTCCCACTATTCCCGCTGCTGCTGTAAACAGAGAGAACTCTAGTTCTTTTCGTCCCAGAACCCGCATCAAATCGATGCTTTTCCGTATAAAATGCCTGAAGACGCGATATCAGTTGGTGCAGCGATTGAAAACGATATAAGAACGGAATCTTCGTCTCCGCTTCTTTGGAATTTGCAATCGTTTCACTCAATATCATTTTGCATAAGGATGTACTCCGATTCATCAACATAGGATAGTACGCCTCGGAAAGCAATAAAACACCATCCAAGTGCTGATTCTCTAACAACTCGATGACCAATTCTATTTTCGAAAAAAGCTTCACCTGTAGTCTCTCCGCGAACTCAGTAGATCGTATGAATGCCGCAAGTCGTTCTGCGTAATCGATGTCATCATCTAAGACGTAAAGTTGAATTTTATTCATTCCTACCTCCTTAATGTAAGTCATGAAACATTGGCATACACGCCACTGACAATTAAGACAAAGCTAATAACCGTAAGCACAATGGCAATGCGAGTTGTCGTCTCAACCTTCATGCATCATCCTCCTTCACGATTCGGAGAAAACAAAAAAAGCACGCGCCGATTGAGGAGATAAGATCTCCACGATCAGCGGTGCTTCCGCTTGTCCGATTTAATTTATCCAAATTGTACCACATTTTAACGGAAAATCAATCCCTTTTATTCCCAAGGGTATTTCATCGTGAAGAAGCTGGCTAATTTCTTACTTTCAACTCTCCGTATACGTCTCATTTCTGCACGGTGTGGCGCTGATTCATGCAGCTTCTTCTCTTCTTCCGTTTCCGGAATCACATCTGGAACTTCAACTGGAACTTTGTTATCATCGAGTGCAACGAAAGTCAGGAAAGAGGTTGCGGCAATTTTTCTTGCCCCTGTTTTTAAATCTTCAGTTACAACTTTGACGAAAACCTCCATCGAGCTTTTACCTGTCCATGTCACAAATGACTCTAAGCAAACAGAGTCTGACGTGTGTATAGGCGACAAAAAGTCAACAGAATCTGTTGAGGCTGTCACGACAGACCTCCGGCAATGTTTATGTGCCGCAATCGAGGCAATGTCATCAATATAGGACATCAACTTTCCACCAAAGAGCGTGTTGTGATTATTTACATCTGTAGGAAAAATTCGTGACGTCTTGAAGCATCTGGATTCTCTAGCAAATCGTTGTTCCATATGTATGGCCCCCTCTATATACATCTAAATGAAATATGACTCATCATAACACAATTAAGGTCGTTTGGTTATAGCTTGAGAATTGATTTACAAAATTATTAAAGGCTAACCAAGCTTTTTGAAACGTGAGAAGAATGATTTACTCCCCTTCAAAATGCTCATTCCAAGCGTATCTGCCGGCAGAATCTCTCTAAGTAAAGGGGCCAGAGCGTCTCTCAACTTCACCAAAACCTCGGTCTGGTCTTGAATACATTCCCCTTTCCAAACAGCACGCATAACTTCAGTACGCGGGATTTCAGGCAGGGTACATATCGGTGTCGCAGGAAGAGAATCAATCCACTCATTCCTGAAATGTCCCGGCATCGTGCCGTTTGCCACATAATGCACCTTTTTACCACGCTGCTGATACTTATCAAATCCCTTGAAATGTGCTCGTGAACTTGGTCGATTGCATTTGCCTGGAGAAGCGTCTACGACAACAATGATCTCATCCGCACTATGACAAAGCTCCTGAACGGAAGGATCCTCCCAATGCGTGGATACGTCCCAAATGACGATTGGTTTTTTTATCGTATGTAGAAGTTTGAAGGAATCCGCAGGATGCCATGAGTTTTGAAACCCCTCAGGATGAAGGGGTACCCATGTCGTAAAACCGTTAGTCCATGATGAAATCGCTGCTGACGTTTGGTCACTAATGAGATTCGACACGAATGGGTAATCCTTGGGGGCCTTGCTATCGCCGTAAAGGAGCATATACAAATCAGGTTCAATGGTCGGCTGCTCCACAAGCGCGTTCGGAATCTGCATAGAATGAAAAATTCTCGCTAATGTAATCGCAAGGAATGTCGCACCTACACCAGCGAATAAACCGCCAATAATAATTAATTTATCAGGTGTCGAATTGACGAATGGTGTTTGCAGATGAAGAGCTTGCGAGGCCAAAGTTGGGTCGGAATAGATGTTACGAAGTCTCATTTTTACTTCCATAGCAGATTGACAACGGTTTTGCGGGTGTTCTTGCAGGAGTAATCGTACGGTGGAGGTTAGCGCTTCTGGTAAATCTGGGCGTATCTGTTCCAACGGTTTTTGAGTGATATACGCATACTGGCCGCCCGATAATAAGTAATACAGCATGGAGCCAAGTGTAAATAAATCCGTGCGCGCATCGGTTTGTAAGCCCAAGAATTGTTCGGGAGCCGCAAAGCCAATCGTACCCATTTGCATGGTATCGGATTGTTTACCATGTTTAAAGTGTCGGGCAACGCCAAAATCGATTAATCGGACTTGGTTCTGCTCATTCAACATCACATTGGAGGGCTTTAGATCGCGGTAAATAATCGGACGAGGCTGAAACGTGTGCAAATAGTGAAGTATATCGCATAGCTGAAAAGCCATATGAACAATTTTCGCTACAGGTAACTCGCGACCCTTATCTTCGAATAGGTCTTGTAACGTTGGCCCTTGAATATAATCCATGACCAAGAACCCTTTTCCATCCTCGGTTGTAAAATAATCAACTAACTGCGGCAGCTGTGGGTGCTGGAGCCTAGCGAGCATTTCCGCTTCTTCCAGGAAGAACGTCATATCATCGGCTTCAAAAGGCAAACATTCTTTCACTGCCCATTTCTTCCCTTTCAGCTTCAAATCCTCTGCTAAGTACACATGACTCATTCCACCTTGACCGAGCAAATCTTCAATTCGATATCTTCCCCCAATGCATGTTCCGATCCAGCTTTGTTTGTTCATCAATAAATAAATGACCCCCTTATCAGGTAAGATTTACCTTGATTATAAGAGGGCCATCTTTAAAAATCTACATTTATTTCCACATTCTACGACTTTTGCAAATAAAGTGTCAATTCTTCTCGATTATGAAACAATTGTTTGGCTTTAAGCAGGAAGAGAGTCGGCTCCAAAATCTTCAAAACATCACGTACCGTTTGGAACGGTTTTTTGTGCATGAGTTTGACCGTAATGATTGCCGTTCCCCCACTTTGTAAGGAATAAAGTAAATCCGCTACTAAACGACCCATCTGACGAGGATCCCAGCTCATATCACAGACAAGCAAATCAAATTGATTTTCCTTCAGCTTTACATCGCCAGCATTTTTCTTAAGAATCGTGAGAAGAGGATTACCTTGAAGTCTAGGACTCATGGATGCAGGGTCAATAGCCGTAACACGCAAGCCACGCTCCAAAAGTAATGATGTCCATCCACCAGGTGCCGCGCCAATATCTAGTGCCGTACGAGCAACACTGAAATCAATACCGAATCGCTGTTCCGCTTCCAAAAGTTTGAATTTAGCACGGGAGATTTGATCCTCTTCCTTCATGAAGCGAATCGCACCGCCTGACCAATCAGACAAATTGTCGGCAGGCTTGGATAGCCCCACGAATAGCTTCTTAGCGCTAATATACACAGAAATGATTCGATCCGCATACCGCACTACCGGTTCAGCCTGAATCTCAGAAACCAAGATTTCATCTAAAGCTGCCTTAACAGTGAAAGGCGCATAAGGTACATCCGCCCGTTCTTCTTTGCGCACTTGGATGGCTATTTTCTCGCCTGAATCTATAAGCCCTGAAGTTATGGCTTCTCTTAACCAAGCCTTGAGATGTACAATATCCGCATCTGTACGACTCAGGTCCCAGTGTTGACTCACAGGCTGAACATGCCTAAGAAACATAGGCTCCTGCTCTTTAAGCGTTGTGGTCATATCTTCAGAACCCTCGGGCACTTCGAATAAAAACACCTCTGTTGGCACCAACAAAGTAAATTTAGTTAAAGGAAATAATTTACGAATTTCATCTTGTGCATATTGAGCGAACCCGTGATTCGAAGTACCAATGTATGTCGTTAAGTGTGTCATAGCCGCATCCTTTATGTAATCTACGATCTTGATTCAATAACCTTAATCCATGGTCGATCTTGGAACCATTCTAACGTGATATCGATCCCAAAAGCTTGATGAATATTTTCCGGAGTCAGTACCTCTTCTTTGCGCCCCGCAGCAATGATTTCACCTTGTTCAATAATAGCAACATGCGTAAATAAAGGGATTATTTCTTCGATATGATGCGTCACGTAGACGACCGTAATGTTTTGCTTGCTGAGGTCGTTGACATCTGTAAGAAAACGTTCTCTCTCGTATAAATCTAGACCAGCCGCCGGTTCATCCATAATGAGAATGGAAGGCTTCATCATGAGCGATCTGGCAAGCATGACTTTTTTCCGTTCTCCTTGCGAAAGACTTCCTAAAGGCTGATGAGCCAAATGAGGAATGCGGACACGCTCCAACATAACTAGAGCACGATCTTTCACCTCTTGCGGAATTTCCTGATAGAACCGTAGATAGGCATATTCACCCGTAGCGACAACCTCGAGGACGGGGTCATTTAGATTCAATTTTTCGAATAAAGACTGTGAAATATAGCCTATTTTCTTACGAACTTCCCTCACATCACATTGACCATACCGGTTACCTAGCACGTCTACCGTTCCCCGACTTGGGAACTCGTATCCATTCATCATTTCAAGCAATGTTGTCTTTCCTGAACCATTACGACCTAACAATACCCAGTGTTCACCTGGCTGAATGTGTACATTCACATCCTGTAAAATATGACGTTCTCCTCTAATAAAATGAATACCTGATAAATGGATCATCTGCGGTCGATTCCTTTCTGACTATGGCTCACTCTTATAAGTCCCTTGTGCAATCTGCATGAGCAAATCGTCAGGAATTCGGTGAGGGTATAGACTCATCCCTTCGGGTTTGGCCGTGTAAAGTGTTTGGTACATAGCCGTACAGGCCGAGGGACTGGAAGTATGAATATAAATCGTTTTGGGAAATTTACGCTGTTGCGTCAACCAAATGACGACGTCCATGCCAGTCTCCATCGTAGACCAACCCAAATCATGATCTAACGATAAAATATCAACATCAAACTCTTGAAGCAGTAAAATGCATTCTTTGACATCTTTGGCTAAAGTAAATCCTTGGGGACAAGGGCGCAAGTCATCTAAGTATACATGAATCATGATCGGATTTCCTTTCCTGTTCATGATGGAATGAATCAAGTACTTCTAACCAATGATTTCACCAGTGCAATTTCCTGAGTATGTGTCCCGTCCCTGCCTGAACCTGTTTCAAGAACGATTGGAATTTGCTTCAAAAAAGGTGAGATCAGCATCTGCTGAAAATGATCTAGACCTATGTATCCAGAACCAATATTCGCATGGCGGTCTCGACGAGAACCATATGGATGGACAGAGTCATTCAAATGAACAGCCTTCAGATGCGGAAGATAATCAAGGTGTTTACCCTTGGTCTCAAGCTCTAACCAATTATGCCCCTGCCACAAACCACTCGCAAATGCATGACATGTATCTAAGCAAAAACCAATCTTATCTGGAGCTTCACTGAGTTTACGCACTTGAACCATTTCTTCCATGGTCAACCCTAGCTGAGCACCTTCCCCAGCTTGATTCTCTAATAAAATCAAAGAAGACCCCTCATATCCCTGAGTAGCGCTATTCAAACATTGTATTATATTTTTATAGCCTTGTAACGGGTCTTTTCCAATATATTTTCCAAAGTGTACCACTAATCCTACCGAACCGCAGGCATCTGTAATTTCTAGACCATTTCTCAAAAGCTTTACCATAATCTCGCGTTCAACCATATCAGCCGCTGGGTTCAAGGGATATGGAGCGTGTCCAATCGACAAAATACTGTGTTCCAGGCAAAATTGTGCGCAAGCATGGGTATCTCTTTGATTAACTAATTTGGTAGAAAGACTTCGCGGATTCATTGGAAAGTATTGAAATGCATTTGCACCTATAGACAGAGCAGTTTTGGCCGCACCTAAATAGCCGCCACGTGTACTAACATGAGCGCCAATAAACATCACGAATCAGCCCTTTCACGCTTGACAATTCGCACAGTAGAAGCATTTGCGACTCGAAACTTCTGTCTTTATTAGTGGATGCCCACAGCGCAAACATGGCTCCCCTTCTCGATCATATACACGACATTTCGCATCGAATTGACCCGTTAAACGGTCACCAACATACAACGGTTCGTCTATATATCCACCGAATTGAATAGCTTCGAGAAGTACGGAGCGCATGGCTTGAAATAAGCGATTTTGCTCTTCTTCGGTCAGGGAGGATAGCTTACGAAGAGGGAGAATTCCCGCATAAAAGCATATCTCATCGGAATAACAGTTCCCAATCCCTGACAGAAACGATTGGTCGACAAATGCTACTTTCAAGTTGCTATTTTTACTTTTCAGCACCTTCATGAATTGTGCAAAGGTAAAACTGGCATCCAATGGCTCAGGCCCAAGCTTGCCTAAAAGTTGATCAACCTCAAGCAGTGTGTGCATGTGCAAATATCCTAACCGCAATCCGATGAAATATAAGTGCTTTGTGCCAAAATGGATCACAACTTGCGTTGTCCGATCCGGCTTCTCATCCTCCGTACCATAGAACATCCAACCGCCAAGCATTAAATGCAATAACAAAACTTCACCAGTTACCAAGTGAAACAGTAGATGTTTGGCTCTGCGCTCTATCCGTACAATTCGGTTTTCGGTTAACTTACGAATGAAACGATCCGACTCCACATTCAATGATTTCGGACGAGTAACTTCCGCCCCAGTGATTGGTGTTCCCTGGATCAAACGCGTCAATTGTTGACGATACGTTTCCATCTCTGGAAGTTCGGGCATGGCACTCTCTCCTTGCCTTTTCTTCCTTGTATAACCAAATGACCGGGAAAGTAAACGGATATAACTCATTGAAACTCACCGGCACACCCTTGAAGGTCAGGTTTCACTTAAAATAAGAGTCCCTAAGGACTCTTATTCCTGTCATTATACTCTGAATATGACAAATAGCAGTCTTTAGGCGAGATAGCTACTCTTAAAGATTCTGAGAAATGGCATCCATCCTCATTAAATTAGCCCTTCACTGACGTAAATCGGCTTGACTTTGCGTGTTTTGGTTTTCGCTTTCGATGTGTTCTTTCCCTTCACAGCAGGGGATGTCATCTCAAACGAATGACTTTCGGTTTTCCTCAACTTTCCTTTCAATCTCCGGATACGTTTCTCAAGTGCTTCCTCGACTTCGTTTTGACGCTTATCACCACGGTGAAGTGAACGGCGGCGCCAGAGCTTTGCCCAAGCCTCCTCAGCGTAAAATATCGCCTGAGCATAGTCCTTCTCACGATGCTCGTAATACATCGCTAACTCCAAATAAGGCTCCAAATGGAGCGCAATACTCGCGTTTTTGATAGCAATCCAGCGCTTCCATAGCTCAATTGCGCGAAGATATTCACCATTTTTCTTATAAAAGGCAGCTAATAGAAGAATGGCTGATTCTTGATCAGTTGGATTAGATGACTTCGGATCATTTATGAGCCTAGCATATAATTCTTCGAAATAAGTCTCAGCTATGGCAAAACGGCCCATTTTGTCTAGCCACAGACCTGTCCGGAACAATTCTTCTAGTTCAAGCTCGGGATCAAGTTCACCTTCTCCTCTCACTAGCTTGCCGAAATGTATGGCTAATGCTGCTAAAGTAACGATATCGTGCTCATTATGAACGAAAACACCTTCGAGTACGGATGGATTTTTCTCCGCCAAGTACTGAAAATATAAAGCAGGTGCCATGGACCCCGGTACATCATCTACTCGCTCAAAACCTAGGCGGCTCTCTTCGACTTTGCTCAGACGGCAAGATGGCAGCGTGTTTCGCCACAAGCTTCGCGAGGGGTAAAGAAGATCAAGCTGAAGCAGTTTCCCATCGTCCAATTGGAGTCGATTAAGCACATAGCGATTCTTGAGAATAGGCCAGTCGAACGTTCGACCATTGTAGGAAACGATATGCGTGAAGCGGTCGAGCAGTTCTTGCAAATAGACAAGCATAGCATGCTCTTCCGCTGGATTGCGAATCAATAGCTGTTCTACCGTGAACAGCTCACCGGTATAAAAGCCGATGCCGACCATGAATGGCACATTGCCAGCACCGACGCCGAGTCCGGTCGTTTCGGTGTCGAAGAAGAGCAATTCTTCGAGCCGGACGACGGCGTCACGGTCGTGAAAGCAGGACAGCTGCTGTGCAACATCGGCCAGCTCACGCAGCCGATACTTGCCGTGCACGCTGTCCGCGCCGTACACACGGCGCCGCATGACGAACGAGCCCGCCGAGCTCGTTTCTACATGGGCGCCGAGCTGCGCCCACTCGCCGTCTGCCACTGGCAGGGTCGGCGGTGCTGCCTGAGCCGCCGCAGGTCCTCGCAGGCGGCCCAGCCTCTCACGAAGCCCGCTCATCGGGCACCGCCTTCGAGCTGCGTAAGAAGCTCCAGGGCCAGCTTCTTGCCAAGCAGGTTAATGTTGTAGGATACAGAACCACGCATTTATAATCCCTCCATTAATAAAAGGGATTTTTTCTTTGCGTCCATCCCTTCTATTTCAGTTCCAATACATGAAGGACAGCCGTCTTCACAGGGGCATTTTCGAATTAAGTTCCTGGCTGCTTCTTTTATTTCGTCGAATCGTTTATATACATCTTCCGCTAATCCGATACCGCCGGGGTAATGGTCGTATATAAAGATCGTAGGCAGTTGCGAATGTTCTGCTCTTATTTGTGAAACTACATGAATGTCACTACGGTCGCACATGACAAGAATGGGTACGATATGTCTTATAACATTGGATATTCCCATTAATAACTGCTCTAGTGTTTTTGTTTCTAAAGTCGGGTCAACCTCATTTATTTCTACCCAGGTCGCGCTGGTATGCAGTTCTTCTTCGGGAAGCTTAATCGGGCCGTACCCAATATTTTCGAAACTGGTTAAACGGATTTTTTTAAACATGGTTGCCATAACATTTACTGCGGCGTCGCCGTAATGAATTGACGTTGTTCGCCTTTTTCCTGTTAGGTCTATAGATAAGACTTTTAGCTTCACTGCCAGGTTCGCGTCAGTGTAATACTCTACATCGACTTCCCGTACGTATGCCTTCTTATGTTCCCAGTCTAATTTTTCTACTTGAAACTGTACTCCCTCATGTAGATATATAGCTTCGTCGTGCAGAAGGGTCATGGCGCTAAATCTGTCCATCTCGCCGATAATTTTTACATTCGCTACGTCTGACTGGTCGATAATGACTACATTTTCCTGCGCTGCGGATCGAAGACTTACTTCATGGGCAGGAAATGACTGACTGGCCCAGTAAAACGAATCCCCAGCATGAGTAAGTACCCTTTCTTCTACTAGGTATTCCAATATGTCGGTTATCTCCAATGGGCCGAATTCTTCCCCAATTTTTACGGGAAGTTCATACGCTGCACATCGTAAATGATCTACCAGGATTAATAAATTTTCCGGGTTAATTCTTGCCGATTCCGGGGAACGCTCGAAAAAGTATTCGGGATTTAAGACGAGATACTGGTCTATAGGGGTATTGCTGGCTACCATAACCACCAGGGCTTCCCCATGCCGTCTTCCAGCCCGGCCTGCTTGCTGCCATGTGCTGGCGACGCTGCCCGGATACCCCGACATGATACAAACTTGCAGCTGCCCTATGTCTACCCCAAGTTCTAAAGCATTCGTACTTACTACGCCTAAAATCTCCCCGTTCCTTAATCCTCTTTCAATTTCCCGTCGCTGATTCGGTAAGTAGCCGCCCCTGTATCCCCTTATGGATTTGGCCCCTAGCTCATTTTTTACTAGTTCTTGCAGGTGGCTTAAGATTAACTCAACTCTTACCCGACTGCGGGCAAAAACGATAGTCTGTACTTTATTTGATAAAAATTCTTTGGCTAACTGGTTTACTTCCACTGTTGCGCTTTTCCGAATGTTTAACGACTTATTTACAATTGGCGGGTTATAGAAAACAAAATGCTTCCTTCCCCTTGGTGCGCCGTTATCATCAATTAGCCGCATAGGCTTTCCTGTAAGTTGTTCAGCTAGTTCCTTCGGATTTGCTATAGTGGCAGACGTGCAAATGAAAAGTGGATTGCTGCCGTAAAATTTGCAGATTCGTTGTAATCTACGTATAACATTTGCTACATGGCTGCCGAAAACGCCCCTGTACGTATGTAGTTCGTCAATGACAATGTATTTAAGATTACTAAATAAACTGACCCATTTCGTATGATGGGGAAGGATTGCAGCATGTAACATATCTGGATTAGTAATTACAATATGCCCTACTGTTCTTACAAGTTGCCTAATTGCTGGGGCAGTATCGCCGTCATATGTAAAGCTTTTTATATCAATGCCCATTTCAGTAATAATTTCGTTCAATTCACTTTTTTGATCTTGCGCTAGGGCTTTCGTTGGAAATAAGTAAAGCGCTCGGCTTCCGTCGTCTTCGGCCACTGCCTGTAAGACAGGAAGGTTATAACAAAGTGTTTTACCCGAAGCAGTTGGAGTAACAGCAACAATATTTTCACCTTTACGTACAGTTTCATAAGCGGTGTGCTGGTGAGTGTATAACTGATCTATTCCTCTTTGAGCTAAAGCGGACTTTATTCTTAGGTCTACGCTTTCAGGCATTGAACGAGTCTTTGCTTCTTGCGGTTCAACTTCATGCCAATTAACTATATTTTCATTCCTTTTTAAACCTTGTATTAAATCCGATAGGGATTTTTTTCTTATCATATTTTCACCACTCCGCATAGAACGATTGTTCCCCTATTATAAACGTCTCAAACAAAATAAAAAAGCCCCATTTATTTACTAGGGCTTCTGTCTGTAACTGCTATTCATTTTTTTGTTCGTATGTCTACATAAGATCAGATGAATCATCATAATCATACCGAATTCCGTCATGATCGGCGCTAGCAAGCTGAGCATTCACACGAAGGGCTTGTTCCGCACTTTCTTGCATTTTGAGCAAAACTTCCTGATAATCTCTTGAACGATGCTCTTCCCTATCATGTTTCATCGCCGTTCTTAGAGCTCTTTCGATAATAATAACATCATGACTAGTAAAATTCATGGTTTCTCGCACCTCTTCTTGGTCCTTCATTTCATAACAACTAGTTTTGCCATAATCATGAATAACCATACAATTCAAGGGGAAATCCAGGAACTCGTAATCCAGTTTGAAATCAGGTAATATTAGGAAGATTACAAATATAAGGAGGAATTCATAGTGACAACTTCTTTACCTGCTGAAGTCGAATCCAATCGTCAACCTGATCATGAAATCAACCCTCAATTCCTAACACGTTGGTCGCCACGCTCCTTTACCGATCAAGAAGTGACCGAAGATGTTCTCCTTAGTCTTTTTGAAGCCGCTAGATGGGCACCTTCCGGTAGCAACTTGCAGCCATGGCGCTTCATTATTGCCCGTACACCCGAGCAAAGAGCCAAATTTCACAACTTCATTATGCCAGGCAACCGAGAATGGTGCGAGAAAGCCCCTGTCCTCACCCTTGTCATTTCACATACCAAAACCGCAAAAGGCGGCGATAACCCAAGTCATGCGTTCGATGCTGGTACTGCTTGGGGCTACCTCGCTTTAGAAGCCAACAATCAAGGTTTAATCACTCACGCTATGGGCGGATTCGATCGGAATCAAGCCCGCGAAGCCCTTCAAATCCCTGAAGAGTATGACATTCATGCCGTGATCGCCATTGGTTACCGCGGCCCCGTTAACGCTCTCGATGAGAAGTTCCAAGAACGCGAAGTCCCATCAGGCAGACGAGAGTTAAGCGAGCTTTTATATAGCGGAGAATTTGGTCAGACGCTTTAAATTTTAAAAAAAAGAACACTTCAGCACGAGTGAATCGTATTGAGGTGTTCTTTTTTATATGAAAATTCAACTTTATCCATTCATTTCAAAATCTATCAAACATACGGCGGATCCCAAGCCTTCTTATCCCAACCGAGCGTATCACTAACCACGTTCATATCCCGGTCAAGCATCACATTAACGCCGAAAGGAAGCTTGCGTTTGTGCCAGAAACGCACATCGCGCCACTGCACTTCATAACCATCATTCTTCTCTTTCCAACACACGTGAATACGTTGCGCGAAATGCAAGAAGGCGCGAACGCCATCCGTGGCCATAGTAGCCTGAACAATAGGATGCGAATCGTTCTGATTGTAATCCGCTTTGCTGTACTCCTCTTGAACCATTACGCGACCATGCCTTATCTCTCCTAGATAGAAACATTTGTCACTCTCAAGAACAAACTGCCACCCAAACCAACTTAGGCTCGGAATGAGATGACAGATGCCGTCTGCGAGGTTCAATTCACTTTTTACGAGCTTTACGAATCGATTGCGCTGCGAGGCTCTTATAGCAATATAGAGGAAGGTTGCCGCATATATCAAAGCGAACATTTCTCCGATATGGCCGCCACCATTTCCGTGCCAGATGAACAACCAAAGTAGGACACCAAAGCCATGAAGACCAAATAAGAATGGTTCATAGAGACAGAGGGTGTCGAGATGGAACCATTTCTGGGAAAATGGACGGAAGCACTGAACGCCATACACATTGAACAAATCTAGAAATACGTGGAACACGACAGCTGCAAATGTCCATAGGTATAAGCTTATCAGGTGGTCCCATACACCAAACATGGCAGCGAGGGGCAGACTTAAAAGGATGGGCCAAATGAACAAAGCCGGCAGCGAATGTGTGATCCCTCGATGAACGCGAACATATTTCGCATATCCTCTCAGACGTGCAATGGTGTCAAAATCAGGGGCATGTGAACCAATGAGTGTTCCTGCAAGTATGGCATGAGCCAGCGCAGGCTCTTGTGCGACTGCCGGTTCCAAACAAGCCAATCCCGCTAACGTGACGCCGAACAATAAGTGGCTTCCAGTGTCCATGTGTCGATCACCAATCCTTTTGGTCGTTGTGTGAATCATCCTGCTGCTTCTGTGGTCAAATCTATGCTTCCGATCCCATCATTACTTGTGTTATCGGCATCTAATGATGGAACCTTCTCCCATCGTTCATGAACATTAAACCAATAAAACCATGCCGAAGGCTGCTCACGGACAACTCGCTCCATGAACGCATTCAAAAGTAAGTTAGCCTCCGCACGCTCTGAACGTCCTGAACGCTCAAATTGTTCGTGTAAATGCATGGGAGATCCATAAACTAACTTATGTTTAAACCCTTTTACACGATACCCGTAGAAAGGTACAACCGGCACATGCTGATCAAGCGCTAACATGGCTGCACCTTCAGGCGTACGAGTCAGTCGGCCAAATAGCCTAGATAAAGGAAATGTCTGTCTCCAGAAGTCACCGAGGATGAAAACAACTCCGCCGCTCTGCACATGCTTTTTCAATGTACGAAATAGCGCAAGTGGGGGGACACTATCGTAATCTAAGCCTTTACAACCCATTGCAGCAAACTTCATATACAGAGGTTTAAGTTCGGGACTTCCCGCTGAAGCCACCGTTAAGCAATCGAATTTCTGAGTCAAATACCAATAATAGTTAAAAAAATTGCCAACATGCGGTGCATAGACAATGAATCCCTTCCCCTTCGCTTGATGCTGTGCTTCTTGTAGATGTTCCTCACCTTGCACGTCAAAGTGACTCGCATGAAGCTTTTTCAACCGAACAGAAAGGAAAAGAATTTCATAAAGCGTATACACGATATTTTGAACATAGTGCTTGGAAATAGCTTTTAATGAACTCTTAGGCATAGTACCTAGTAAGTCTATTAAATTATGTTCCACTCGCTTCAGAAACCCTTTTCGGAATGCCTGATAAAGCGCAAACGCTAACATAGAACAAGCAGCCGACATCATCCAAATTGGAAAAACGCGGAGCACTCTCTCGATGCGAAGTAATCTACGTTCATTCAGTGTCAGCTTGGAAATCCATTCGTACAAGGTAAGTCCTCCTTACCTGCTTAAGTAGTCAGAAAGTGGCGTTTATAACGACGTGTAACACGATCTTTTTGTAAAATAATAAAGAAATCAACGGTCTCGAATAGCTCATCATATGCCGGGTCTCCGCCAATCTCCGCTCCGAGCCATTGATAGCCTTTCATCAGAGGCGGCAGTTTACGGAACAGCTCTTTTTCATTGCCATCGATTTCTATTTGAGCAAGACCTGGGATACGATGCGTGGCAAGCGGTTCAATACCGAATCGGTCTGTTATCACCTGCTTATGGCGCAGCATCGAGTAGATCAAATTCAGTTCCTCCAAATTACCCACATGCACACTCGCACATCCGATTAAATGCGAATAATTACGCTCGCTAATATAACCTGCAATTCCTTCCCAAAGGAGTTGAATCGCTTTTCCGCCACGATATTCGGGAGCAATACAGCTCCGTCCAAGCTCGAGCGTTTGACTTTTCAAATCAGAATAGGCAGTAAGATCGAATTCAGTCTCGGAATAAAATCCGATCCCGTTCAAAGCTCGCTCCCCTGGAAGCAACCGATAAGTACCGATCACTTGCTCGGTTTCGATATCTTTCACAATGAGATGATCACAGTAATCGTCGTAGGCGTCCTTCTCAAGCCCCTGCTCATTCAGCATCCTCATGTTCTTCTCTTCCTCGACGAAAACTTGATACCTTAGCCGCATAGCTTGCTCAATCTCTTGTGCGCTGCTTGCCAGCCTAACCGACAGCTTGGCTTGCTGGGGCGCCGTACTCAGAAGTGGTCCACTCATCTTCCTCACGCCTTTCAACTTGAGTCTTATAACTTAAGGTTAGCAGAGGATTATTAAATGTTCGTTTTCGTGTTATTAAGAATTTGTAATATTTCTTGAATGTCGCACCTCAGCATTTTCCTTTTTTTTGAATGTAAAAAGGAACAGAGCTCTTAACGAGCTCTGTTCCTTAATAACATGCACGGAACTATTTTAACCAGATGTAAATAGGTATAAATAAAATCGAAGTCATAATTCCACAAATCCCCATGGATAATCCAGCAAATCCCCCCTGCTGTTCAGAATCCTTGAATACTTTGGCTGTTCCGATGCCATGTGCCGCTGTTCCAATTGCAATGCCAATCGAGATATCATCTCTAATTCGAAACCAACGCAAGATCCGAGTACCAAACATACTGCCCAGCAGCCCAGTTAAAGTTGTTAAAACCGCTGTTAATTCAGGAATCGCACCTAACCGCGCGGCTATCTCAATGGAGATGGCCGAGCTTACCGACTTGGGAAGCATACTTAGGATAATGGACTGACTTCCTCCCAATAACCCCACGATGGCCGCACTAGCTGCAATCCCCGTAATAGCCCCCGCCAAAACACTTATTAAGACCCGCGCCAAATTTCTACGTATTAATTCTTTGTATTTATAAAGAGGTACGCCTAACGCTACAGTTGCAGGCCCCAATAAAAGCGTTAGCACGTCTGCTCCTCGTCTAAAGTCTTCATAAGGAATATGAAAGCATACTAATATAATGATAATGAACCCCGTACAACTAAAAAGAGGATGCATAAACCGCCATCGTTGATACAACAAATTGGCTAACGCATAGCTGATTACACTTAGTGATAGTCCAAACAATGGATGCTGCAGCATGCTATTCGCCATGTTTGGCACTCTCCTGTCCTAGCTTTGAAGATACCCAACCCGTTACCACAAGAACAGCCACCGTCGCACCGACAGTCCCTCCGCAAATAGCAAGCCAATTAGCTCCAATGATCGGAATAAATGCAAGAACGCCAACGGTAAAAGGAATAAAAAAGAGCATCATATGCCTTGTCAACAGTGAAGCCGCTTCTTCCACCCAAGCCAGCTTTATGAGCTTAATGAACAAAGCCGCGGTAAAAAGAATGAGCCCGATCACGTTGCCGGGTAGCGGCAGGTGCAGGCTCATCTGAAGCACATAACCTAAGAAATTAAAGCCTAGTAATATAGCAAAACCGAGCATAAATTCTCCATTCCAGCTGTGAGCAGCACTATCCAGAGTCTTTGTAATAATTTCGTATTTCCCTAAACATAACACAAAAAATCGAGGACATAAAGATAGAAAGCAGCACTTCAGCGAGTGTAATTTCCATATGATCACCTCGGTTGACGTGGGATTTTGTTTATTGTATGAGGAGAATCAAGGAAATTGACTTCTTAAACAGTGAATAATCTTGTTGACTTTGTGGAATTGTATAACAGGATGTCAATCAATCGCCTTAAAGGGAGGGAAGAAATACTATGGCAAAGCCAGACAATCGCGAAGATAATCCAGCCCGTTTGCAGAACGCCATCGATCATACGATAGCCAATTTGCACGAAGCTGAGGACTACTTGGACGAACATGCGGATGAAATAACTGCCGAGGAAAAACAAAGCATCGAATCCAAGAATGAACGCCGCAAAGAAAGCATTAGCGGCTTCATCGAGGAGAAAAAAGACGAAACGAACAGATAATTAAAGCGAGAAGCCCCTTCCATAATTGGAAGAGGCTTCTTTTTTACCCTTTACGCGGCACTTCAAAGCTCCAGAAATCCTTAGCTATGTAGCTATTGCTGTGAATCTTCTGAGCCTCCTGCAAAAGTTCCAATACGGCATCCCCCTGATATCGCGAGCTAATATGCGTCATGATCAGTGCATTCGCTCCCGCTTCCTGAGCTGTTCTTGCCGCATCGACGGAAGTGGCATGATCAAACGAATACGCGAGCTCCTGCTTATCCATGGCGAACGTAGCCTCGTGCACTAGCACATCAGCACCTCGCGCCAAGTGCTGAGCCCCTCTGCAATAGCGCGTGTCACCAAGAATAACGACAATGCGTCCAGGTATCGGCGCTCCTAGAAAATCCGTCCCGTGAAGCGTACGACCATCCTCCAACTGGACGGATTGGCCTTGCTTCAACTTACCATAAATAGGTCCCGCCGGTATGCCGAGTTCCGTTAGTTTTTCCTGCATAAGCTTGCCAGGTTGATCTTTCTCTACGATCCTGAAACCAAAGCATTCGATACGATGTTCTAGCCGTGCCGTCTCTACTTGGAAGCTTTCGTCTTCGAAGATTAGACCTTCTTCCTCGATTTCCACGATCTGAAGCGTATATGTTAAATGAGCCCCGCTTACGGAGAGGGCTGTTTCAACAAAACTCTTAAGACCCCGCGGTCCATATAGCGTAAGAGGTGTATCCCCTCCCAAATAGGAACGACTCGTTAACAAGCCAGGTAAACCGTACAAGTGATCCCCGTGCAGATGCGTGATGAAAAGCATCTCCGTTCGTCCCAGTTTCACTGGAGAGTTTAGAATCTGCTGCTGCGTCCCTTCTCCACAGTCGAACAGCCAATAGGTTCCACGTTCATCCAGCAAATTTAAAGCTATTGAGGTGACATTTCGTTGTTTGGAAGGCATTCCCGCCCCCGTGCCCAAAAAATACAAGTCCACGATCTAAACTCCATTCTCTCTAAAATCACAATGCCAAAATGGAAAGCGAGGACGCCGACGAACTTTGTAGTCCGTACAAGCTGCCTCGCTTTATTCATAAACTTTCTATCCTACGTTGAAGTAACGAGCTTCCTTATGGGCAAATACGATCGCTGAAACAGATGCCTCCGGCTCCATCATGAACGATTCCGTCAGCTCAACGCCAATATCCTCTGGCTTCAGCAGGTTGAACAATTTCGCTTGGTCCTCGAGATTCGGACATGCCGGGTAACCGAAGGAGAATCGTTGTCCGACATATTTAGCCCCAAATCTCTCCTGCATCGTCATATCTACGCGATCGGCAATTCCCCATACATCTCGCATGATATGATGAATCCGCTCCGCAAATCCTTCAGCCATTTCCAGTGCCGTTGCTTGAAGAGCATGAGATTTCAAATAATCCCCTTTATCTCGCCATTCTTTAGCTAAATCATTAATATCATGCCCTGCCGTAACAAGTAAGAAACCGACGTAATCCATTTGCCCGCTTTCTACTGACTTCAGGTAGTCGGATAAGCAAAGGTATGGTTCTTTATCTTGACGCGGGAATGTGAAGGTTTCAAGCACTTTACTGTGATCCTGCGGGTCATACACGATGACATCGTTACCGCTGGATTGTGCTGGGAAGAAACGGTACATCCCATGGGCTTTGATAATCCCATTATGCTGAGCAGCATATAGTATTGAATCCACTGTATCCTTGAGCTGAAGGGCTTTCGTATCTTTGTCGCTAAGAAGCTGCTCAACTTTGCCTTTCAAACCAAGATGATGTCCGAGCAGCATCTGCATGTTGACATAAGGCATCAGATGACTAATCGGGTAATCTCTCATGATATGGCGATCTGTATCCTGCGGAACTTGCACAGGAAGATCCTTCGATACGGCAGACGAACTCACACGAGTGAGCTGCGGCAGTTTATCTTCCTTCTTGCCGGTATCCATCACATCGGACTCCAAGCTTTCTCTGAGTTCCTGAATGAGACGTTGGCGTTGTTCAGGGTCACTCAATCGATTGGCAATATCCAATCCGTCCATCGCATCCTTCGCATAAAGCACAACACCCTCATATTCAGGCTGAATACGCGTTTTGGTGAATTTGCGTGTTAGCGCAGCCCCGCCAACCAGAATCGGCACATCCACACCTGCCGTGCGTAAATCTTGAGCCGTAATCACCATTTGCTGAGCCGATTTCACAAGTAATCCAGATAAACCAATCGCATCCGGCAGCTCTCTACGATAGGCTTCGATGATTTGCTCTGGTGGTACTTTGATCCCGAGATTAATAATTTTATAGCCATTATTCGAAAGGATGATTTCGACGAGATTTTTTCCAATATCGTGCACATCACCTTTGACTGTTGCTAAAATAATTTTACCCTTAACGGCAGTTTCGGATTTCTCCATGAAAGGTTCTAAGTAATTAACGGAAGCCTTCATCACTTCCGCACTTTGTAAAACCTCTGCCACAATCAGTTCATTGCCATTAAAGAGGCGTCCAACTTCCTCCATCCCCTTCATAAGAGGTCCGTTGATGACTTCAAGAGGCGAATACTTCTGTAAAGCAAGCTCCAAATCAGGGATCAGACCTTCTTTGGTCCCCTCTACGACATAAGAAGCAAGTCTTTCTTCCAGAGACAGATTCGAAATTTTCTCTTTCTTTTCGACCTTCTTCTCACGGAAATGGGCAACGAATTGTGCCAATGTCTCATCATTCGTATTGTAAATAAGTTCTTCAGCCAATTGACGTTCTGTATCCGGGATGGATGCATAACGCTCCAGTTTTTCTGTATTCACAATGGCATAATCTAAACCTGCCTTCGTACAATGGTACAGATAGACGGAATTCAGCACTTCACGCCCTGCGTCAGGTAAACCAAAGGAGATATTACTTAAGCCAAGAATTGTTTTAGCAGCAGGATACTTAGCTTTAATCAGCTTGATGCCTTCAATCGTCTCAACGGCGGAACCGATATACTGCGGATCTCCAGAGCCTACTGGGAACATATTGGGATCAAAAATAATATCCTCAGGTTTCATGCCATACTTTTCTGTCAAAAGCTCGTAAGCCCGCGTCGCCACTTCGATCTTCGCTTCGCGTGAAACAGCTTGACCTCGTTCATCGATAAGAATACAAACAACGGCAGCTCCGTAACGTTTGATTAAAGGCAAAATTGCTTCGAACTTCGTCTCGCCATCCTCCAAGTTGATGGAGTTAATGATCGCTTTACCTTGGGAGTATTTAAGTCCTAGCTCAATGATATGGTCATAGGTCGAGTCAATCATTAACGGAACTTTGACTTTCTTCACAACTTGCTGCATAAACTCTTCAACGGCATAAGCTTCGTCAATGTCTGTATCCTGCAGGTTAATATCAATAACGTGAGCACCGTTTTTAACTTGATTACGTGCAATCTCAGAGCCCTCTTCAAACTTTCCTTCTTTAATAAGGCGTTTAAATTTTCTTGAACCCGAAATATTGGTCCGTTCGCCGACCATGATAGGACGATTTTCAGGCTCAATAAATAGCGTTTCAATCCCTGAGACAGCAGGTAAATGCGACCCATATTGCGTTCTTGGCTTATACTGAGAGAGTGTCTCTGACATTGCGCGAATATGATCAGGCGTTGTGCCACAACAGCCCCCGGCAATATTCAACCAGCCTTGCTCAGCAAAACCAGCCATCTTTTTGGCCAAAGATTCGGGAGACTCGTGGTAATGTCCGTTCTCATCCGGCAAACCGGCATTCGGATAACAACTAATCGCTGTTTCAGCAATATCAGACAACGTTCGAATATGATCCCGCATAAATTCAGGACCAGTAGCACAGTTCAAACCCATTGAAATAGGCTTCAAATGTTCCAAAGAAATATAGAAGGATTCAATATTTTGACCGGCTAATGTTGTGCCCATCGGTTCAATGGTACCCGAGATCATGATCGGAAGCTCAACACCCAATGTTTCATAAGCTCTGCGAATCCCGATACTGCCTGCTTTTACGTTCAGAGTATCTTGGGAAGTTTCCAGTAGAAGAGCATCCACACCCGCTTCAACGAGTGCTAACGCTTGCTCGTAGTAGCTTTCCTCTAGCTGAGCGAATGTGACTCCACCGGTTACTGACAACGTCTTGGTCGTAGGCCCCATGGCTCCGATAACATAACGAGGCCACTCCGGTGTCGAATATTTATTCGCTGCCTCGATAGCCAGTTTAGCTGCTGCAAGATTTAATTCGCGATGGCGGTCTTGCAAATCATACTCCGCAAGTACCACACTCGTGCTCCCGAATGTATTGGTTTCTATCATATCAGCGCCCGCGGCGAAGTAAGCTTCGTGAATTTTGCGAATAACATCCGGCCGTGTAACACAAAGAATTTCATTACATCCGTCCAAATCATCGCTCCCGAAATCTTCAGCTGTTAAGTTCTCTTGCTGAATCATTGTACCCATGGCACCATCAAGGATCATGATTTTCTTTTTAAGCTGCTCTTGTATCGGTGTTTTGATCATTGCATGACTCCCTCTCAACTTATCCTAAAGCAATAGAAAACTAAAAAAACGACAAAATATGTTATGTTTTAGTGTAACAGAATACGGCTTCTATGAAAAGAATTTGAAATATCATATTTACCTATAGGTTTTATCGGAAATTCTTATGTTCAACCATCGACAGCTAGCTAAATTTCCACTATAATTCAAAGGAGAGACTTTGATCGTATGTCAAAGATCCCTATATTTATATTTACTTAGAAAGAGGGATGCAGCTTGGCACAAATTAGAATTCGCAATACGAATGAACGTATTGAAGGCGAAGAGCAGGTTAAAGCCTTCTTGGATAGTCAAAATGTTGTTTATGAACACTGGGATGCTAACAAACTTCCGGAAACACTACGTGAGAAATTCATTCTTAGCGATGAAGACAAAGCTCAAATTATTAGCACTTATGAAGAAGAAATTCGTGATTTGGCTGCTAGACGCGGTTATGAAATTTGGGATGTTATCGCACTTTCCGATTCAACACCTAACATCGAAGAGCTCCTGAAGAAATTCGAACAGGTGCACACCCATACAGAAGATGAAATTCGCGCAATCGTTTCTGGACGAGGGATTTTCATTATCAAATCCGAAGGCGAAGTTGGCTATTTTGACGTTGAACTTGAACCAGGTGATGTTATCTCCGTTCCTGAAAACACGAACCATTTCTTCACACTAATGGATAATCGCGAGATCGTTGCCGTTCGTCTTTTCATCGAAAAAGATGGCTGGATTGCTTATAACATTGATGATCCAGAATTTATTAAAGCCTAATTCTATTATATGAACAAAAACCCAACTGCGCTGGACTTAACGTCCTAAGCAACCGCTGGGTTTTTGTTTATTTTATGTTATCCGTTCGTAATAATCGGCAAAATATCTTGAAGACGGGAAACCTCATACGCAGGAACAATCTCATCTCCACTTTGAAGCCCATGATGATTAATCCAAATATTGCGCATACCAACGCTGCCAGAACCAAGAATATCCGTAGTCAATTTATCTCCGATCATGATTCCTTCCTCTGCTTCTATCCCGAGTAATCCCAATGCATGGTTGAAAATAGATGTTGCAGGCTTACCAACACCAAATTCACCAGAGATCACAATATGATCAAAGTATGGCGCGATTTTGGGGACACCTGCTAATTTTTCCTTTTGCAGATCTGGCGAGCCATTCGTTAACAACAGCAATCGATAGTTGCCTTTCAAAGCGTCCAACACTCGGAACGTTTCCTCATAAACGTAAGGACGGCGGCGGCGTTCTGCCGGAAAAAGTTCTCCAAGCTTATACCCAAGCTCACGATCCTCTATTCCCAGCGCACCAAGCCCTCTAGTCCAAGACTCTGTGCGATATCCTGGCGCTAGTTTCTCAAGCTTACGAAAGTTCTCATTCTCACCTTGTGTGAAATTTGCCCATAAGCCTTCAAAAGGATTAATACCTATCATTTTCGTAAATGCAAAAGTTTCATAAGATTCATATAAAGAACGCGCTTCTTTGCGAACGGAAGCTTCCAATTCTTCAGGATTTACGGCTACGTGTTTCGCAGCTTCAGCACATGTCGCTTCGAATGCTTCCTGCACACTGCGATCATCCCACAGAAGCGTATCATCTAAATCAAAAAGTACGGCTTTCAACGTCATCATTCATTTCCCCTTTTGAATGTTGTATCTATATGAGCAGCGATTACTCTTCGTCCGTAAACTTGATGGAATCAAGTTGAACTTTAAGATTGCCACGAAATGCTTCAATATACTTCTTTCTGAGTTCGTTGCGTTCATCGATTTCCGCATCGGTTAAGCCAACTGTTTTCGCTTTACGAGCAAGCTCATTAATACGTTCGATATTTTGTTCCATGTTGTCACTCATCGTAATCCTCCATGTCAAAAATTCAATATGAGTACTACTTTGCCATCCCTATTAAGGAATGTCAAGAGACAACAAAAAGAGGCATAGGAACATGTCCAAGCCTCATCGTGTTTAAAGTCTATCAAGAAAGCATAGTGAAATTAAGGAAGCAATAAAACCTGTCCTTCTTTCAGGGAGCTCGTGGTTAAATGATTGATTGTCTTCAATTTATCTACGTAAGAACGAATGTTCTCGTTGCCTTTATTGTGAGTGGAAGCAATTTCCCAAAGTGTATCTCCGCGTTGAATGACGACTTGATCTTGAGCGACAGCTTTCGGAGAAGAGTTAATAGAAGTAACGGAAACTGTGGTCTTTGCAGTTGCTGCTCCATCCCCTGCATAGGCTTGAACCATAGCACCAAATGAAAACACCGTACCAAGAATGACTGCTAATAGGATGAAGCGAACAATCGCTTTTGTATTACTAGGAATAAAAGTCATCCCTTTGGATGGGCTAGCAGATCTATGAGGTGTGTGTGTTGTGTTAGTGTTTGAATAAGCCATATACATGAATAATCATCTCCCAAACATTTGTTCTGATATTAGAATAACACGAACACATGTTTGAGTCAACCCTTTTCTCGAACTTATGTTTGTACGAACTCGGGTTCTATGTTATACTTTGGGTAATGATTCCCAGTATTGGAGTGATAACTATTGAGTAAGATTTCGCAGCGTCAACAAGCTATATTGGAATTCATTAAGAATGAAGTGAAAGATAAGGGGTATCCACCTTCCGTTAGAGAAATCGGCGAAGCTGTTGGACTAGCTTCTAGTTCTACTGTGCATGGTCATTTGGAGCGTCTTGAGAAGAAAGGTATGATTCGTCGAGATCCTACTAAGCCTCGTGCTATTGAAATTCTAGGCCTAGACGGTGCTGAAACGCATTTTGCAGTTTCTGTAGCTCGCGTCCCTCTCGTTGGTAAAGTTACAGCCGGAGTACCTATTACTGCAACAGAGAACATTGAAGACTACTTCCCTCTTCCTGTCAGCATGGTAGGAGATAATAATGTGTTCATGCTTAGCGTCATGGGTGATAGTATGATCGAAGCGGGTATTCATAATGGCGATTATGTTATCGTTAAGCAGCAGCAAACCGCGAATAACGGAGACATTGTTGTAGCGATGACCGAAGATGACGAAGCAACGGTGAAACGCTTTTACAAAGAAAAGGATCATATTCGTCTACAACCGGAGAACTCGGCTTTGAAGCCTATCCTTTTGAAACATGTTACGATTCTTGGCCGTGTCATTGGTTTGTTCCGGGATATGTAATAGACATACAGCCCTTATTCTACTTACAATACCAATGAGAAAGAACCGAGAGGACAATAGTCCCTCGGTTCTTTTCGATATTAACAGGCTAAATGGATGAAGTTATGGATCAACTGGGTGAACTTAGCAGATAGTAGTCCAACAAATCCAAATTATGGATTTAAAAAAGTTAATGATATGGGCTTTAATCCCATCATAGCCAAGAAGGCTGAACTGTCGATTCAGATAAGAGTCTTTAGAGACTGCTATTGACTCATTAGGATCGCAGTTTGCTGAATTAGAAGCTTCTAGAGACTTCTATTCGGTAATATTGGGTCCCTTTTGCTTCAATTTCAAGGAATAGAAGCCTTTAAGGACTTCTATTCTAAAAATCACAACACTTTTGGATAAATTAACGGTCTCTATAGACTTCTATTTTCCAACTACTAACTTTTATCTTTATCTCCATCTTCCGTCTTCCATCTGCTCACTGCTCACTATCCTATTGATAAACCCAAGAGTACTTCGACCATTGAAATTAAGCTAAAATATTAGCTAAATAATCAACTAAAAAGCAATCGCCCAATTCCCACGACGGAAAATAGGTTCAACGGTACCATCACCAAGGACACCATCGATCTCAAGATCAGCCGTCCCGATCATGAAATCCACATGAATCAAACTGGTGTTCCCACCTCGGGCTTTTAACTCTTCACTTGATAAAGTGACACCACCTTGCAAATTGATCGGGTAGCAGCTTCCTAAAGCCAGATGGCAGGATGCATTCTCATCGATGCCCGTATTGTAGAAAATGCGGTCAAGATTAGAGATCGGCGAATTAAAAGGTACGAGAGCAACTTCTCCCAAATACCGTGCGCCCTCATCCATATCCAGCAACTTTGCTAGATGTTCATAGCCGACTTCCGCCTGATAGTCCACAACTTTACCGCCCTCGAACTTGAACGAAAACCGATCCACAAGCGCCCCATTCACATTTAATGGCTTGGTGCTCGACACCGTGCCATTGACTCCCGTTCGCTTAGGCATCGTGAAAACTTCCTCAGTCGGCATATTCGCTACGAATCGAATTCCACTTGCGTTCTCCGTATCACCGCCAAGCCAAATATGGCCTTCCGGCAGTTCGACTCGCAAATCTGTTCCTGCCGCTCGATATTGAAGCGCCTCGTATTGCTTCTCATTCAACACGCTGCGAACGCGCTTCAATTGATCCATATGTACTCGCCATGCCGCAATCGGATCATCTTCATAAACACGATTTATCCGGAAAATGTCCTCCCACATCGCATCGACCCGCTGTTCTTCAGGCAAATCGGCATACACTTTGGATGCCCACGCCACCGTAGGCGCTTTGATTAAGCACCAACTGAACTTACTTGTTCTCACATAATGCTGATACTTAGCTCTAGCCGTAGCCATCGCTTTAGATGCTCTAGAAACCAAACTTGCATCAATGCCCGCGTACAAATCAGGATCCGGCACTTTGATGTTCAGCAATGCTCCACCGTTTTCTACAAAACGTTCTAACATACTCGTATACCACTCTGGATAATAATCAAAAGCTTCATCATGGGCATATTCAAATCTACTGCGAGTTATCACATCATCCTGCCAGTGTACTTGAACAAAATTCGCCCCTGCCTCGTAGGCTTTCTTAACAATGAGTCTAGTCAATTCTATGGATTCTATCGGCGACTCTATCATCAGATCTTGGCCTTTACCGAGGTTAACTCCTATTTTAACAACAAGTTCAGCGTACTTTTCCAAATTTTTCTGAAAGTTGTCTATCATACGTATGATCTCCTTCGCGTGAAAAAGCCCATCAGCTCAGAATATTTCCTGAAGAATGACGGGCTTTTCGTATCTAATTGTTGCATGAATATCAACTTGCTAAGCGATTAGTACAGGGACAGATATTGATCTCTCTCCCATTGGTGAACTTGTGTTCTATACATATCCCACTCGATTTCTTTAAGTTCATAGAAGTGAGCCAAAGCATGTTCGCCAAGTGTATCGCAAATTACATCATTGCGAAGCAGCTCGTCCAACGCTTGTTTCAAGTTCAATGGCAATGTAGGAATGCCCTCGCTCTCTCTTTCTTCTTCAGTCATAACATAAATGTTACGATCGGTAGGAGGAGGAAGCTGCATTTTGTTCTTGATGCCATCCAGTCCGGCAGCAAGCATTACAGCAAGCGCCAAATATGGATTAGCAGCCGGATCCGGGTTACGAACTTCAACGCGAGTGCTTAATCCACGGGATGCCGGAATTCGGATCATCGGGCTACGATTACTTGCCGACCAAGCTACATAAACTGGCGCTTCATATCCAGGCACTAGACGTTTGTAAGAGTTAACAGTAGGGTTCGTAATCGCAGCGAAAGAACGTGCATGACGAAGTACACCCGCCATATAATGTCTAGCTACATTACTTAAACCTAATTTATCGTTCTCTTCATAAAACGCATTCACATCACCTTTGAATAACGATTGGTGACAGTGCATACCAGAACCGTTCATGCCGAACAAAGGTTTAGGCATAAAAGTCGCATGCAAACCATGCTGTCTAGCAACGGTTTTGACAACGAGTTTGAAGGTTTGAATTTGGTCAGCCGCTTTAATCGCATCTGCATATTTAAAGTCGATTTCATGTTGACCTGGCGCTACTTCATGGTGAGATGCTTCAATTTCAAAGCCCATCTCTTCAAGCGTCAACACAATATCGCGGCGACAGTTTTCGCCTAAATCCATCGGAGCCAAATCGAAATATCCACCTTGGTCGTTCAGTTCCGTTGTTGGATTCCCTTTTTCATCTGTTTTGAACAAGAAGAATTCTGGTTCTGGACCTACGTTCATAGCCGTAAAGCCCATTTCTTCAGCTTGTTTCAAAGCATTTTTCAAGATCGCACGCGGATCTCCTGCGAACGGTCTGCCATCAGGCATATAGATATCACAGATTAAACGTGCAACTTTGCTCTCAGTTACCCAAGGGAAAATAACCCATGTATCCAAATCAGGATACAAATACATATCAGACTCTTCAATTCGCACATAACCCTCGATGGAAGAACCATCGAACATCATTTTGTTGTCGAGTGCTTTTTCGAGTTGGCTGTAAGGAATTTCTACGTTCTTGATGCTTCCCATCAAGTCTGTAAATTGCAAACGAATGAACCGAACATTTTCTTCTTTGGCAATACGTAAGATGTCTTCTTTGGAAAAATTATTGTTGTAGCTCACGTGTGCAGTCTCCTCTCAATTTACAAGCGGTTAGGAATTGCTATTTATAAAATCGGGAAAGCTGACCTTGAATCAGAGATACCTGATCAGGGCGTTTACCTCCGCCAATCAACTGCTGCTTAAGCATTTTGTGCAGTTGGGAGTCGGTTAATTCTTTACGCTTCACTTCTGTGTGTTCGTTCAAAATCGTTGCATCTTCTGAATCTTTATCAACAGGGAGAAGAACCTGCTTGATCCCGGCGATGTTCACGCCTTTTTCAATTAAATCTTTAATTTCAAGAAGTCGTTCTACATCATTAAACGAATACAGTCGTTGATTACCAGCTGTTCTAGCCGGAATAATAAGTTCATGCTGCTCATAATAACGAATTTGTCTGGCGGTTAAATCAGTCAGCTTCATGACGATCCCGATCGGGAATAACGCCATATTTCTACGTATTTCATCACTCATGCTAATCACTCCTGGTCAGTAAGTACCTCTCCACTATTGTACCTTTGTAACAAAAACGTGTCAAGGAGTGTTAGGTTTGTTCACAGTCTTATTTTTCATAACAATCCCTTGTCTTCCATATGTTGGATCGCTGTTAATACCCCTAACTTACAGTGTGAATAGGTAAGCCCGCCCTGTAAATAAGCGATATAAGGCTCACGAATCGGCGCATCCGCGGACAGCTCCAGACTGCCGCCTTGGATGAACGTCCCGGCTGCCATAATGACGGGATGCTCATAGCCGGGCATATCCCACGGCTCCGGCACAACGTGCGAATCCACGGCAGCCGCCTTCTGGATGCCCTGCACGAACGTGATCAAGTGATCCGCCGACGTGAAGCGGATCGCTTGGATCAGATCCGTTCGCGGCGTTTGCCACCGCGGATGGCTCTCGAAGCCTAGCTCTTCGAACACCGCGGCGGCGAAGACCGAGCCCTTGACGGCTTGCCCCACCAAGTGAGGGGCAAGGAAAAGCCCTTGAAACATTGCTCGCGTGGCGCCGAGCATGGCACCGACCTCGCCCCCGATACCGGGGGCGGTCAGTCTGTAGGCGGCGAGCTCTACGAGGTCGCGCCGCCCGGCAATGTAGCCTCCGGATGGGGCGATACCGCCGCCGGGGTTCTTGATCAGCGAGCCGGCCATGAGGTCGACGCCAACCTGCGTCGGCTCCAGCAGCTCGGTGAACTCGCCGTAGCAATTATCGACGAAGACGATCAGGGCCGGGTTCACTTCCTTGACAAATCGGACCATTTCTCCGATTTGTTCCACCGTGAACGAAGGCCGCCACGAGTAGCCGCGCGATCGCTGTATGCCGATCACCTTCGTGTTCGGCTGAATGGCAGCCGCAATGGCCGACCAGTCCGGCGCGCCATCCTCAGTCAACGCAACCTCGCTGTACACGATGCCAAAGTCCTGCAGCGATCCCATACCGTCGCTAGGCTTGCCAATGACCTTATGCAACGTATCATAAGGCTTACCCGTTATGTAAAGTAGATGTTCGCCCGGTCGCAGCACACCGAATAAAGCGGTGCCTATGGTGTGCGTACCTGAAACAAAGTGCGGTCGTACGAGTGCTGCTTCAGCCCCCATCGCATCCGCATAGACAAGATCGAGCACTTCTCTGCCTCGATCATTGTAGCCATACCCTGTCGAAGAAGCAAAGTGGTAATCGCTTACCTTATGTTTTTGGAAAGCGCTGATCACTTTCCACTGGTTTAGATCAATGGTTTTCTCAATCTGGCGAAAAGCGCTATCTATTTGACGTTCTGCGCTTTCCATTAATTCCATAACTTTATCCCCGAATTGCATGATTAGTAAATCTCTCCCTCACTATCTTGAGCCTCTTGCTGAGCATGTTGATCGTAAGCCACCAATTGATAGGCCAATTTGACGTAATCATCCTTGTTCACGCGAACTTTGAACAGCATATCTTCTCCGTCCACATCCGTCTCCAGGACATCGCCAATTCGGTACATAAGGGAAATGATATCTCCTTTGTCAGCTGGAATGCGGAACTCTTTACTCTCACCCATCAGCTTCTCTTGAATGGCGATTCGCAGACGTTCCAGATCATCTGGATTGTACGCGCTGATTTTCAGAAATTCACCTTCGGTAGAAAGCATTTCTCTATCTTCTTGCGAGCACAGATCAATTTTATTGAAAATGGTCAGCTGTTCCTTCTGATGTGCGCCCAGCTCTTCCAAAACCTCAGCGACAACGCGCATTTGCTCATTTCTCATATCGGTTGAGCTGTCAACGACATGAAGGATCAAATCGGCCTCATTGGCCTCTTCCAGCGTAGCACGGAAAGATGCAACAAGATCATGCGGCAGGTTCTGAATAAAACCTACGGTGTCCGTTAGAACGATCTCTTTGCCGCTTGGCAATTCCATCGTCCGCGATGTCGGATCCAGCGTAGCAAACAACTGATTCTCAATATAGACGTCCGCTTGCGTCAATTGTTTTAATAAAGTTGATTTCCCTGCATTCGTGTAGCCGACAAGGGCAACTTGAAACACACCGGTCTTCTTCCGGCGTTCTCGATGCAAAGTCCGATGACGAACTACTTCTTCCAGCTGCGCCTTCAGCTCGTCAATACGTCCGCGAATGTGCCGACGATCGGTCTCCAGCTTCGATTCCCCGGGACCTCTCGTCCCGATACCGCCACCAAGACGTGACAAGTTCTTACCTTGTCCCGACAGCCTTGGAAGCAAGTAGCTGAGCTGCGCCAACTCAACCTGAATAATACCTTCACGTGTTTTGGCACGCTGAGCAAAAATATCCAGAATCAACTGCGTGCGGTCGATAATTTTCACATCTAAGGCTGCCTCTAGGTTACGGACTTGAGCACCCGATAACTCTTGATCGAAGATAGCCGTATTCCCGCCAAGCTCCTCCAAACGCAGCTTTAGCTCTTCAACTTTCCCTTTACCAATAAACCATTTGGAATCCTTTGTTTCTTTGTTCTGTGTCAATGTCTCCAAAACAAGCACACCTGCTGTTTCCGCTAACTTGACCAACTCTTGTAGCGAGTATTCCGCTAATAATTCATTTTTCTTCTGTTTCTGAGTGACCAGACTAACGAGTACCGCGCGGTCATCGATTTCTTTCTCAACCATATGTGAAGTTGTTTTCATAAGTGTCTCCTTTACGCTGCATTCAAACGATCGAAATAGCCTCATGCGGGCGTATTCCTTCATCATTGTGTAGGAAATGCTTGGGAAAGTCAATTTGCATGAGTGGAAAATTCGATTATAACGGTGTTCCCATCAGAAGGCACAAAAATACCGAAAGACCATCGGCCTCTCGGTAGCTTTCCACCTATTTTAAGTAAATAAACTTTGTCCCAAAAACGAACCTTTAGATGGAACACCCGGCAGTACAGCAAAATAACCTCCACCAGTTGTGTCCGTATAAGAAAGCATCTTGTCTGGAAGCTTCGGATTCGTCAATCTTTTCTGGATGGATTCAAACTGCGTTTGGATATTCCGATTGAAACAAACGAACAGCAAACCGGCATTGATTCGTCCAACGTTATCGAGGTTATCCATGAAATTATACCCGCGGCGTAAAATGCGCTCACGTTCTGAATTCTCTCCCGTGCGCGGATTTGAAAGGCGAATATGAGAATCAAGTGGTGTGACTTCACCTTTGGCATCGTCGGCGAAATTAGGCTTATCGAATTCCGAATGTCCATCCATCGGTGCTCCGGAAACCTTCTGTCGTCCTATAATCTCTTCTTGATCCGAAAATGGTTGTTGATCCCATGTTTCAATGCGCATATGAATCCGACGAACAACCATGTAGGTTCCACCTGCAAACCATGAGGCACCGTCTCCCGACTCAACCCAAACATTATTTTTCATAAATTGTTCATCTTGCAAGTCTGGATTAGCCGTACCGTCCTTGAAGCCAAACAAGTTCCGTTTCGTCCCTTGGGACTTCACGCCTAACTGTCCGGTCTGCTGCCAACGCAAATGGGCAACGCCGCGAGCCGCTTTCGATAAGTTGCGAATCGCATGGAAACAGATGATCGGATCATCTGCACAAGCCTGAATAATGATGTCTCCATGGGTCAATTGTTCTTGCAGCGAGTCTTTATGGAAAATAGGCATTTCCGTGAGACCTGCTGGTTTGCGAGAACGAAGTCCAAACCGATCGACACCATCCTTTTCGAACAAAGAAGCACCAACTGCGAAAGTAATCGTTAGTTTACCCGTATCGAGGCCCATTTGTTCCCCTGTATCCACAGGAGGGAATTTACCTTCCTGAGGTTCAACCGCGAGAGGCTTGCCTTCCATAAGAGTCGCTGCCATCTCGGTCCATTGCTGCAAAAGCTCTTTTAGCTCCTTCACATCCTGAGTCGTCACATCAAATGCTGCCACGTTCGCAAAGTTCTGGGCCGGAGTCACAACACCGGTTTGATGAGCACCATAAAATGAGATGGTTTCATTCGCTGCGCTTGCAGCGACAGTACCTAGTTGTTTGTTCGAACCGGTAGGTATCACTTTCTGTGCCTTCCCGAGCAGATCCCCAATGACAACGCCTGCAGCACCTGCCGCCGTCATCCCCAAGAAAGCACGACGATTCATTTTATCCCCCATTACCGTTGATCTCCTCTCCATTCCCTTATTTGCTTAATGTTCCTGGCATTTTCACTAGCGGCTCAGCGAATGCCTCGAGTTTATTTTTCAAATCGATTTGTTTGGCTTGTTCTATTTTGCTAAAATCGTTCCAAGCAGCACCCGCAGGTGAAAGTGTATTCATAGTTTCAATAACCGCAGCTAAGCTTTTGCTGATTTTCTCATCTAGCGCCGCGTCTTTCTTCTTCAACTCACCTTTGACGAGATCATAGATAGCTTGCGCACCTTCAACGTTAGCACGAATAACAGGTATAGTGGCGCCACTCCAGCGCTCTTCTTCACCCGTGATTTTCTTGGATTGCGCTTCTTCCATCAATTCCCCAACACCGGCGATAAAATCGGTAGGCTCAATAGTAGTGGTTGCAATTGCTTGCTGCATTTTCTTGCCGTCTTCTAGCAATCGTGAAGAAAAAGCTTCCGCTTCCTTCACATTCTTTTTAACAAACAACAAATACTCTATACGATGATACCCTGTGAACTGCGGATCCTTTTCATCCTTAAAATCGTCCACACGAGCATCCATTACACCATCCAGCTCGCTAAAAGCTTCAATAATAGGCTCAATTCTCTCATAAGGCATCCGGGATTGTCCATAGGATTCTTGTGCCTTTTTTAGATCGCCGCTCTTTACTGCAGCATCCAGCTGTTCGAGTCCAGCAACTAATTGTTTCCCTTGTTCCTGAACATAATTATTATAAGCTTTTGCAGCTTCTTGCAGTTCTTTGGAAGCGGTGATGACATCTTTATTAACTGCACCTTTATTATCTTCAAGGGATGTCCTGAGCTCCGCAATTGCTGCTTTCAAATTATTATTGAGCGCCGTTAATGTCGCATAATCCAGCTTGTCTTGTTTCAATCCCGCTTCTAATGGAGTCAGAAACTTCTCTACTTTAAAATATAGCTCTGGGAACTTAGGTTTTACTTCATCTTCAAAGCTAGCCCACTGATTTTCAAGCAGTGCGGATTGCTTCTGCGGATCTTTAACCTTACTTGTGTCTAGTTGACCCTTCAATTGCTCAATACTTGTAAGGAGTGCTGCTGAGCCTTCTTTGACTGGTACTTTCGTCACTTCCGTTGTTGTTTCTGTTTTGCCGCAGCCTGCCAGTACAAGTGTTGTTGCAGCTGCTAAAATGATAAGTTGTTGACGTTTGTTCATGGGATAGTCCCCTCCACTTTTCTCTAATTTATGATTTAGATAAGGCCATATTTTTCATTTGAATCGTTTTACGACGGTCCCAGATAACTGCGAACAACGCGGATATCAGTAAAATAAATTGCGGTATAGCACTCTCTAACGTAGGATACAGTGCGATAAAGTCCCAACTTGGCAGCCAGGAAGCTGTCGTTGCGGGCAAATATCCTGCCAACTGAAGCCCGTGCACACCCATCCCCGCAAATTTAAAGCAAAGATAAAATACGAAGAAGCTTGAAACTAGAAAGAATGGACGCATTGGAATACGTAAGCCAATTTTAAGGATTAAGAAAGCTACAATGAGCAGGACGGCAACGCCAATTCCTATGCCTCCAAGAAGTGAGCTCAAGGATATGGAGGATGCCATACCAATCATGAAAAGGACTGTTTCTGTTCCTTCACGGAATACAGCAAGAAAAGCAAGCAAACTGAGAGAAACGAGACTTCCGGTAGCCAAAGCTTTTACGCTTTGATCCCGTATGTACTTTTGCCAATTTGAAGCGCTTGATTTGCTGTGTAACCAGTAGCTCATATACAGCAGCATGACTGCGGCGAAAATCCCTGTACATCCAGCAATTAAGAAGTTGTTGTTCCCAAATGCACTTGCGGAAAACAACTGTTGAACGACAATACCAAGCGCCATACTAACGAGCAAGCCTCCAAGTACGCCATACCAAATCCATTGCTTTTTATCACCATGACCTGATTTATTCAGGAAACCTAGTAAGGCAATAACGACTAACAAAGCTTCCAGACCTTCTCGGAGCAAAATAGTCGTTGCATCCAGCATGGTATAGCTTGTTTTGGCCGCTAACGGTTTCAAATCAGCGTGCATTCGCGCAATGGTTGCGGAAGCCTCATCAGCTTGAACAGGTACAGCAGACAGCTGTGCGTACGCAGTAACCATGTCTCTTTCCATCGAGGTGTAGACAGATGAGGATTGTGTAAGTACTATACCTTCAATCTGCAACCAGGAACTACGAAGCTCTTGGATACTTGCGGAAGCACCTACGATATCATTCTGCTTCATTTGATCCGCCGCTTTCTCCAGCAAAGCAACCAATGAACTCACCGTAATATCCCCATTGCTCTGAACCACTTTACCGAAAGCATCCATATTGCCATCTATAAAACTCTTGTTCAAATAGTGCAGATTATTCAATCCTGCGATCAATTTCTGCGAATCAATTGGCTGCTTGAGCGTTTGGAAGGATACTTCGCCCATCGCTTGTTCAATTTTTTGATAGGCTGCCAGCGAGCGATCCTTAATACCATTTTCATAGGACAACCAATTCATTTGAAACGTATCGAATAGTTTAGAGGCATCCTCCAACTTCCCGCTCTCCGCAGCTTGAATGGCGCGAACGATACCTTCATCCGCCTTGGCCAGATCGTCCTCCGCCTTAGCACCTACTGTTAAAGGAATTGATAGCAGCATTATTAGCGCTAACCAACTCACTAAGATGACTTTACGCATGAATCACAACTCCCTATTGAAAAATAAAACCCAAATTCAACCAAGTTAATATTGATAATCATTATCAACCAATCAATCACTCTGTCTATTTTACTCGGTTCAAGCAATCTGTCAATTGTTTTATTCCAGAAAAAAAAGCCATTTAACTGTTAAAAGTTAAATCGCTTTATAAAATTCATTTAAATTTCATATCTTCAGGCCTTATTGACATCAATTCTAATTTGGAAGGCGCGTTTACGTATTGACTAAGCAACCTTACCGCCTGATGACGCATCGCTTTCTCCAGAATGTTCCGAACATACCTTGCATTACTAAATGCACGCCACGTTGCGGCTTTCTCATCGGTTAAATGCTGCTTCAGCTTCACAATCGTTTGCGGGAGAAGAACATATTCTCGGTCTTTCGCCATGAGCTCGGTAATCTGAATCAGCTGTTCAATCGGATAGTCCTCGAAATCAATTTGAATAGGAAACCGTGAAGGAAGTCCTGGATTCGTAGCCAGAAATTGCTCCATTTCGTCGCTATACCCTGCAAGAATAAGAATGAAATCATTCTTCTTATCCTCCATACCTTTGACCAGCGCATCGATGGATTCCTTACCAAAATCCTTATCTCCTCCACGTGCCAGACTATAGGCTTCATCAATGAAAAGGATGCCGCCCATTGCCTTTTTCATCAACTCACGAGTCTTAAGAGCTGTATGTCCAATGTATTCTCCTACTAAATCTGCACGCTCCACCTCAATAAAATGACCCTTGCTCAAAACACCCATGGCATGAAACATACGACCCATGAGTCTAGCTACAGTCGTTTTACCCGTTCCGGGGCTCCCTTTGAAAATCATATGGTACACGTGCGCATTGCTGAGCAGCCCGGCTTCTGCGCGAAATTGCGAAATTTGTAAGAGCGCATAGATTTCATGCACCAACTCTTTGACATTATCAAGGCCAATCAGTTGATTCAGCTCTTTGAAAACTTCCGAAAGCGGACCCTCGAGAGGCGTCTTCTTTCCTGTGAGCTGCGGCTCGGCATCGGCTAGCGGCGAAGCGTGAGTCAGGCTGCCTACTCCATCAACGGCTCGCCTATGCATACCAGGCTCTGGCTGCCGTAAGACGATGTTGATCTGTCTGGATGGCAAGCTTCGACCACTCATGAGGATCACCTCGTTTACAGGATGGTTTGATGGTTCGTATCAATCCATCCTACGCTCGTTTGACGCATTTTAGACCGCGATAGCCGTTAATGATACTTTTGTGACAGCGTATAATGTTCGACCACCGGGAATGGGTCATAGAAATGGTGCAGCAGCTTTCGCCATTCTTGATATTCTTCAGAGCCGCGGAAGCCTACGGTGTGATCCTCCAGTGTTTCCCATCGAACGAGCAGCAAATATTTGTTGCTATCCTCGATACACGTTTGCAGCTCATGAGATATGTAGCCCTTCATCGATGAAATAATGGATGATGCCTGGCGAAACGCCGCTTCGAACTCTGCATTTTTCCCTGTGATTACAGGAAGGATGGCTACTTCTAAGATCATGGATATCTCCTCCAGTTGATACTGTATGTTAGAAACCAAAAGCTTCCTCTTGAAAATGGGACGTATCCCCGTGAAGCCGGATAAGAGGCTCATTATTAATGATTTCGACAAGACTTAAACAAGTAGGGTGAAAATATGGCGGATTCCACAAGTCTGCTAGAGCTCTTCGTTCGAAGTAAGCCATGATCATTTTCAACGTGACTGTATGTGAAATTAAGGCAATTGTTTTACCTTCATGTTCCTTTAGCAGCTGCTCAGTGGCTGGTATAACGCGAGCCTGCAAATCCGCATAAGACTCACCTTGCGTAGGTCTATACAGATCAGGCGCATTCCAGAATGCATGGAAATTGTCAGGATCCAGATCCGCAATTTCTGCCGAAATCCGCCCCTCCCAAGCACCTAGATTCATTTCTTTCCACTCATCCGAGGCATGAATCGCCAACTCACGCGAGCCTTTCACGATATTCGCCGTTTGCAAAGTACGACCACTGCTGCTCGCATATAGAACATCAAAATGAACATCCTTCAAAGCATTTGACAACCAAGAGGCTTGCTGCTCCCCTAAAGTAGAAAGCGGTGAATCCAAGTGACCCTGCATTCGGCGCTCCACATTCCACATCGTTTCCCCATGTCGAATTAAATAAAGCTTTGTCATCGTCTTCATCCCCCTTCCTTGCACTAATTTAACATCATTAATGCTATAAAAGACTCCAAATCCAGCGCACCAAAGTAACGCTGCAATTCCACTCCTGACAACTGTTCGCTTACAGATGACTCTTCATACCGCGAACCACGCAGCGCTTCCTCTAGTTCTGCTACGTCACTGGCTCCGAAGAAGTCTCCATATATTTTTATATCATGAATATGACCTACTTCAATATCTAAACGCACATCTATGGTACCGACGCCTTCGAAGCGTTTGGAATTTTGCACTGTACTTTTGGGTGATTTCCCGTAGTTCCAGTCCCAGTTCTGATAGCGCTCCTCAGATAGTTCGTGAATACGGTCCCAGTCCTCCTCAGATAGCTTGTACAGGGGAACTTCAGACTCTTCGGCACCGAAAATAGAAACAAGAAGCTTATTTCGGAATTCCTCCATCGTAATCGGCTCATTCAAGAACTCGATGATGTTAGCGACCCGGCTGCGAATCGATTTAATGCCCTTGGACTGAATCTTATCGAGATTAACCTTAAGGGCTGATACGACGTTTTCGATTTCTGAATCGAAGAGCAGTGTTCCGTGACTGAACATCCTGCCCTTGGTTGCAAACTGTGCATTGCCCGAAATTTTGCGCTCACCCACCTGGATATCATTGCGGCCCGTTAAAGCCGCTTCAACACCAAGCTTACGAAGAGCTTCAACAACGGGTTCAGTAAACTTTTGAAAATTGTGAAATGAGTTACCGTCATCCCGTGTAATGAAGCTGAAATTCAGGTTGCCCAAATCATGATATACGGCTCCGCCACCCGATAATCTCCGAACCACATGAAGGTTATTCGCTTTGACATATTCGGGATTGATTTCTTCAATTGTATTTTGATTTTTACCAATAATAATGGATGGTTCGTTGATGTAAAAGAGCAAGTAACTCTCATCGTTAGGGAGTTGTCTTAGGGCATATTCCTCTATGGCTAAATTAATCCGAGGATCTGTGATTCCTTCGTTATCGATAAATAGCATAATCATGCTCCTTCGTTGTTGATCATATCTCGGTCGTCATGGTCCGATTTAAGGTTGACATCCCTAAAGATTGATAAAAGGCAATGGCACGCTCATTAAATTCCCATACGTTTAATTCAAGTGAAGCAGCTGAACGCTCCTTAGCCCAGGCAATAGAAGCTTCATATAGCTTTGTACCAATACCCTGACGCAGAAAATCCGGTGAAACGGCCAGTTCATTTAAATACGCATAAGTTCGAGGAACAAGCGCTTCGTAGGTAGGCGATTTCTTCATTTCCAGCATAGCAACCCCAACGACCAAGCCTTCTTTCTCTGCGACTAAAATCACTTTGTTCTGTTGATCTGAAAAACTTCGGTACCAACCCATAGCAACAACGTGATCTAACCTGGCAAAACGCTTCGGCAACGCATCCGCATGTTCTTCCTGCCCTACTCGAATGATGGCATTCACGGATTCGTAATCTTCTAATTGTGCGGTACGAATGATGAGTCCCAAGAAAATCCACCTCCTGTTGTTTCATAGCTTACAACAAAGGATAATATTTTACCACTTTGGCGGAGCACGTTGGCGGAAGGATATGTGTGTGAGTTTGGTGAATAAAGATTGTGGGTGGCGAGGGGGAAGGAGCAATTTTAAGGATGTTTTTCATCGTTAAAGTAGCTGATTACCGGGGCGAGTTGAGTATCTAGCATCTTTAGGGATATTTTTACAACACTAAAATACGCAGGATTATTTTATATACATAACTCTATAATTTTATTTATAATATTGGAAACTTATATTAGGAAGGAACGCTGGAAATGTACGAAAAAACAGACTTTTTTATCACCATCGATAAAGTGGCTTCAAACACGTGGCCTGCCGAAACATGCACTTCCCTTGACAATTGGCTCCTACGGGCCTCCCGAGGCGTCACTAAACGTGCAAACAGCGTCCTTGCCATCGGTGAATATCCAGATGATCCTAATTGGCTTGCGAAAATAGAGCAATTCTATCAAAAGCTTGGTTTACCCGCAATTTTTCAAATTAGCGACGCTTCCCCCGAAGGTCTGGATGAATTTCTTGAAACAAAAGGATATGTGATAGACACACCATGTTTAATGATGACCGCAACAAGTCAACAAGTCTGCGATAACGCAAACAATAAGATCATGCAAAAGAATTCATCCGTCCAGATTGAATGGGCTGAAGCAGCAGATGCTCCATGGCTTGATGCTTTTCTCAAGCTTGAACAGTTTCCCGAAGAACGCGAAACTTTCTATTACGGACTATTTGAACGAATGCCGACTTCAAAAGGGTTCCTAAAGCTGAAATTAAACGACCAGATCATCGCGTTAGGCACAGCTATTGTGGAGAACGAATGGGCAGGTTTTGTAAACGTCGTTATCCATGAAGACTACCGAGGCAAAGGACTCGGATACGTCCTCATGCACGCACTGACGGAATGGAGTATGGACCACGGTGCTACGAAGCAGTATTTACAGGTTATTACTTCCAATAAACCAGCGGTAACTTTGTATGAAAAGCTGGGTTACCAAGCTAGTTATGGCTATCATTACCGAACTAAGTATGAATTGCAGCCCCTTGTATCATCCTAACAAAGAATTTGTCTAGGATGAAAGGAGCATAAACACATGGCAACAGCAACAGAAAAGAAACCGGCATTCCCGCCTCAGCATCAGGACCAGCAACCGGGCATTGAAGCAAAGATGAACCCTCTTCCTGTCTTTGAGCATTCTGGGTATAAAGCAGCTGGCAAGCTTAAGGATAAAGTCGCCCTGATTACAGGAGGCGATAGCGGAATTGGCCGCGCTGTCGCGATTGCCTATGCCAAAGAGGGCGCTGATGTCGTATTGGTCTATTTGAACGAACATACGGATGCGGAAGAAACACAGCGTCATGTGGAAAAGGCAGGTCGAAAGTGTCTGCATGTGGCCGGAGACATTGGTGACGAAAAGTTCTGCAAGCAAATCATTGAACAAGCTATCGGGAAGTTCGGAAAACTCGATATCTTAGTTAACAATGCAGCAGAACAGCATCCTCAGCCTAGCATCGAGAATATCACTTCGGAGCAGCTGGAGCGGACGTTTCGAACCAATATCTTCTCTTTCTTTTATTTGACCAAAGCTGCAATACCCCACTTGAAATCCGGAAGCGCAATTATCAACACGGCTTCTATTACCGCTTATCACGGTCATGAGCAGCTGCTCGATTATTCCGCTACAAAAGGGGCCATTGTCACCTTCACACGCTCCCTGTCTCTTCAACTGAATGCTAAAGGCATACGCGTGAATGGCGTGGCTCCTGGTCCGATCTGGACGCCTCTCATTCCTTCTACGTTCACCGCAGAGGAAGTTGCCACGTTCGGCTCGACAACACCCATGAAACGTGCCGGTCAGCCAAGTGAGCTCGCTGCCAGCTATGTTTTCCTTGCAAGTGAGGATTCGTCCTATATGGCTGGTCAAATCCTGCATGTAAACGGTGGAGCCATTGTAAACGGATAACGAAGGCACAAAAAAAAAAGCATGACCAGCAAGTGGGAAATTCCCGCTAACAGGTCATGCTTCTTTGTTATCTCATATGCCTACCTTTAGTAGCAGCTTTGTCCAATACCACTTCGTGTAAGCCAGCGTTTCTCTCGCTTCATGGTAAGGCATGAAGAGCACTTCTGACTTCGTAGATGAAATAAGAGGCTGCTTCAAGCCGATCGTTTCCGCGATGTCGAGTGAACGAGAACCATGAAATTGATGGGTCATGATAATCGAACTTACAAGACCTTGCTCGTCCATAATTTGCTTGCTGTAAAGCAAATTCTCATAAGTACTTGTCGCCCGCGGCTCTATCAAAATGCTTTTGGCTGGAAGCCCTTTTTTAACCAAATAATTACGCATTCCCTCCGCCTCCGTTAGTTTGGAGCCGTTATGATCCAGACCTCCGGAAACGATCAGTTGTTTAAACCGTCCCTCTTTATAAAGGGCAATAGCCAAATCTAGACGCTCCTGGAGGCCAGGGCTGGGGATATCTTGGCGCAAGGAAGCTCCTAGTACGATACCCACGTCAACTTGCTTAGGCAGCGTTTGATCAGGAGCAATTTGAACCTTCCATTGGATATAGACGATCCAAGCGACAAGCAAGATGAATACGGTAACTACAATCCGAAACACTTTCGTAAGCATACGGTTGAACTTAGATTTTTGCCCTGTTCGTCGGCGTTTTTTCGGTGTTGGAGAGATGGCTCGTTGTTTCTTATTCATGTTTGGCTGTACAGTCATCCTTGCTACTCCTTATCCAAAAATGCACTGACTTGACGAAACAACGTGGCCGCATCCTCACTCAGACAAATCAAATGATTAGATCTCGAATGCCAATGCAGCTCGCGATGCCCTTTAAGCTTTCTGTAGATGTATTGCGCACTTTGCGGATGAATGACATGATCTTTCTCAGACTGCGCGATGAGTGTCGGTATGCTTACTTGACTTAGTTCTGGTTTCAAATGTCGAACGAGCTGCGTAAACTGCCAAGCAGCTCGCAGCGGCGTGGACTTCGCTTTAATAAAGCTGATTTTCCTTTGATACTTCCACTCATCTCGAATGACATCCAGCATTCTTCTAGGACTGACATAAATAACTGCCGTATTCAAAAGGATCAGCCTTCGAACCGGATATCGAACGGATAAATAAGCGGCAAGCAGCCCTCCCATCGAGAAGCCTACCATATCAAATGATCCATATTGGAGCGTCATTCGCTCAGCATGCTCTTCAGCTTCACGTACCCAATCTTCCCAATGCGAATCTCTTAATTGATGACTGAATTCTCCGTTCCATGGGAGTCTCGGGACCTCACAAAGCTGTCCGCGTTCACGTAAATGCCGTGCTAACGGCTCAACCTCATAAGGTCCACCGGTGAATCCATGGAACAATAAACATGGTTGTTTCACGCGGTTTTTTCTCCTATCCAACATACAATATTAAAATACGATCATCTATTTTTCTTTAATGGCGATTGCGTTAATCGTTACTTTTTCCTTTGGCTTGCTTGGTGAGGCTTCGCCACCCATCTCAACAGGTGTATCGGCGATTTTAGCTATTGTTGCCATGCCTTCTGACGTTACTTTGCCGAAAATCGAATAGTTAGGTTGTTTATTTAGATTCGCACAATCTTCACCTGAACAAATGAAAAATTGACTGCCATTCGTATTGGGACCGGAATTCGCCATCGCGACAATGCCGGGTTCATATTTATGCGAAGTTTTCAGCTCATCTGCAAACTTGTAGCCTGGACCGCCTCTGCCTGTGCCAAGCGGATCTCCTGTTTGAATCATGAACGATTTGATAATGCGGTGAAACGTCACATTGTTATAAAAGCCTTCTTTGGATAGGAACACAAAGTTGTTAACGGTCTTCGGAGCTTCCTTAGCAAACAGATCAATGGTAAACGATCCCTTGGACGTTGTGACTTCAGCTTGATAGGTTTTGTTCGGGTCGATCGTCATATCTGGCTCTTTGCTCCATTGCTTTGGAGCTGCAGTTGGCGATGCCGCTGGGGATGCTACCGAAGTAGCAGCAGGCGTCGTTGCGCCGCTTTTAGGCGTTGCTGAACCACCGGCAGATTCAGTAGGTTTGTTGCCGCAGGCAGAAACGATTAACGTTAACGCGATTAACGTGAGTGGAAATAGCTTAGCTGGTTTAATCATGTTGAAAGGCAAATTCATTGAAAATTCCTCCGTTAATAGTATGTAGTGTGGACCCGCGGAATGCGGGTCTAGTTGTATTTCATGCTTCGATCCGAAAGACCCCGCTAAAGTAACAAGTTACTATAGCTTCGGTACAATAACCTGTCCCCCGTCTTGCTTGCCATCCTTCGGCTTTTCCTCGGAACCATCAACCGGCTTATTAGCCGGAGATGGGGTAGGACTTGGACTTGGGTTGATGCTTGGCGTTGGACTTGTGCCAGGCTTATTCGTACTTCCGGGCGATGGCGTAGGCTTCGTACCCGGCGATAGCGTCGGCTCTAGCGGATTCTTACCAGGTGATGTAGACGGCGAGACCGATGGTGAAGGCGATGGCTTGGTACCGTCAGGTAGTGTGCCATCCTTCGGTATTTCGACAGAAGCTATATTGGATTTGGCACCCTCAGTATTTGAGTCCAAATTAATCGGTACAACATAATATTGATAAGTTTCTTCGCTGCTAACAGTAGTATCATTCACCTCAGTTGTTGCCGATTGAATCAGCATCTTCGGCTCTGTGTCTTTGGTACCTTTTCGGAACACCTGATAAGCAATCTTCTCTCCTAGTGAGGTCCAGGCCAATTTAACCGACTTCGTTTCAGGTGAATAAACAGCCGTTAAATCCGAGATCCCTTTTGGCGGTTCCGTTAGATCAGGCACCCCATCTGGCTTCACGAAGTTCGTCACAGGTCGCCCTTCCAGCGACTTCGACATCACTTCTTTAAAGATAGCCGACGGGCTTCCGCTGCCGATTGTAACATAGTGCTTCGCATCTACTTTATCGAAACCTTCCCAGACAGCTGCTGTCCACTCCGGCGTATAACCGACAAACCACACATCACGATCATATTGTTCAATTCCCTTGATGTCCAGTCCAGTTGTACCCGTTTTGCCGGCAACAGGACGATTGAATTTCGCTTTAGTCCCTGTACCGCCTGGTTCTACAACACCTTGAAGCAGCAGCGTCATGTAATAAGCTGTTTTAGGTTGAATAACCTGTTTCTTCTCAGGCTTATAGGCAACGATTTCTTTATCTTTCGAATCCGTTATGCGTAGGATGGCATGTGTTTTATTTTGCATCCCTTGGTTAGCAAATGCTGTGTACGCCGTCGCCATTTGCAAGGGAGAAACGCCATCCGTTAGTCCACCCAGCGCAATGGACAAGTTCTTGTCCTTTTGTTCATTGAGAGGAACGCCGACTTTTTTGGCAAATTCAATCGCTTTCGATACTTTAAGTTGATCTAATAACCAAACAGGAGCCAAATTATAAGACTTTTTGACGGCCTCAAACATCGTCACTTGCCCATGTGTAGTACGGTCATAGTTACGTGGAGAGTAAGTCCCGTTACCGAAAGTTGTCTGCGTATCATCTAAGATGGAATACGGTGTATAATTCCCGCTCTCAAGCGCAGGACCATATGCTGCTATCGGCTTGAACGATGATCCCGGCTGTCTTTTGGAATAGACCCGACTGAAGCCTTTTGTTTTGTAATCCCGGCCGCCTACCATTGCCATCAAACCGCCTGTTTTGTTATCCATAATAACCATGGCACTCTGAATCTTTTGACCATCAGAAGCATCCTTCTGGAAAAAGCTTGGATTTGCATAAGTCTGCTCCATCACTTTTTGCGCTTTCTCATTCATGGTCGTATAGATGCGGTAGCCTTTGGTCAGCAATTCATCTTCATCGATGCCATACATATTTTCAGCTTCATCTACCACATAATCCAAGAAAGTCGCATAATCCTTGGTGCCTTGCGTAGACGCTGCAGGCGGAACATAATCTACTGCTGCAGCTTCAGCACGCTCGGCCTCTGTAATATAGCCTTGATCAGTCATCAGCCTAAGAACGACAGCTCGACGTTCCTTCGATAAGTCCGGATGAGCGAGTGGCGAATATTTCGAAGGCGCTTTTGGCAAAGCAGCTAGCGTCGCCATCTCCCATACCTTCAAATCATTCAAATTGGATTTACCGAAATACACCTTGGCTGCCGCTTTAATGCCATAGGCGTTACTGCCGAAGAAAATCCGATTTAAATATTTCTCAAGAATTTCATCCTTACTAAACCTTTCGTCTAATGCGAAAGCGATTGACATTTCCGTCCCTTTACGAAAAGCTGTTTTCTCGGAACTCAGGAACACATTTTTAGCGAGCTGCTGGGTAATTGTACTTCCACCCTCTACAGCGCTCATATGAATAATATCTTTAACAAGCGCTCTCCCAATGGATATAAAATCAACACCTGAATGCTCGTTAAACCGACGATCTTCCGTTGCAATGAAGGCTTGCTTTAATCGCTCCGGAACATCTTTGATGTTCACACTTTCTCGATTTTCACCTTTATAGATTTTACCAATTTCCTTTGCAGTCTTATCTTTTCCTTCTTCTTGCGCATAAATGAGCGTCGATTCACTCGCCGTATCAATCTTATCAATGTTGTTATCAAGAATCTTAAAGCCGTTCATAATAACGACGATATAAATGCCCATTGCACAAATAATAGCCAGAATGGCAGCAATAATCGAACCCATAATAAATTGGCGAACATTGAATCCTTTTTTCTTAGAGCCTTTTTTGCTTCCTTGTGGTTTCGTCTTTGTATTCGCAGTTGTTTGCTTATTCGTAGGTTTCTCCAAATCCATCGACTCCCTCGTTGTTCATTTCTCTCTTGTAGTAACCAACAAAAGAACAACCTTAAACAAGGTTGCTCCCACAAGTTTCTATTCGGTTAGACGATTCAGTCCATAAAAAAGTTGCATACTTAAACGTTCGAGGACGGATTATTCCGAAGCTTCAGCAGCCATTAAAGAAACAGCTCGTTGCGGCGTGAAGGTGGAGATGGCATGTTTGTAAACCATTTGTTGACGGCCTTCACTGTCAATAATGATTGTGAAGTTGTCAAAAGCGCGAATTAGTCCTCTGATTTGAAACCCATTGGTTAAATATACGGTAACGGGAATGCTTTCTTTACGTAATTGATTAAGAAAATTGTCCTGGATATTAATGGATCTGTTCATCAGTGGTCCCCCTCAATGGAATGAAACTATCGCCAGAAGGCGCTATTTTCTGTTGGTGTATTTGTTAATTATATTCAATTTTATGTACAAACTTTCCTGCTAGTATATCATTAATAATTTGGAAATGGGCAGAAAAATTTGCTGATACCGTAACATCCACCCAATGAATGTCTTTCATATGCCGAAACCATGACACTTGGCGCTTCGCAAATCGGCGCGTGTCACGCTTAAGCAGCGTTACCGCTTCCTCTAAACTCAACTCACCTTCCAGATAGCTGACGATTTCTTTGTAACCGAGTGCCTGCATAGAAATCGCCTGCTTGGGACAGCCTGCGGCTAGGATCGATTGAACTTCCTCAATAAGCCCCTCCTGCATCATAACGTCGATACGTTCCTCAATTCGCTTGTACAAAGTAGCGCGATCCATCGTCAGTCCAATGATACATAGTTCGTAAGGAGACTCTTTTTTCTGGGCTGCCAAATGGGCTGTCATCGTTTCACCAGAGATATAATAGATCTCAAGAGCTCGTATTACACGTCTGCGATCATTGGCATGAAGTCGATCAGCGCTTTCAGGATCAATATCACGCAGCTTCTGATGCAGCGCCTCGTCCCCATGCTCAATAGCGAACGCTTCCTGTTCTTGGCGGAAAGCTTCATCCATACTGACTTCCGTGAATTGATAATCGTAACATACAGACTCGATATAAAGGCCTGTACCTCCTACAATAAATGGAAGCTTCCCACGCGAATGAATGTCCAGAATCAATGCCTTTACACGCTCTTGAAACTCAGCCGCCGAAAAGGGATAGGAAGGATCATGAATATCAATCAAATGATGCGGGACAAGCTTCTGCTCAGCTTCACTCGCTTTGGCTGTTCCAATATCCATACCTCGATACACCTGCATGGAATCTCCGGAAATAATTTCGCAGCCAAACTTCTGAGCGATTTCTAAACTTAGCTTGGTCTTGCCAACTGCCGTGGGACCTAGTAGCACGAGTAATTTCGGCTTGGCTGATGGGGCTAACACAGTCGAATCACTCCATACGTTGTTTTGGTCGTCGATCGCAATACATGCTCGAACCCGAGCCGGGCAAATTCTTTACTGTCTCTGTTTTCTTTGAGCACAATGCTCTTGCGTGCAACTCTTTTAGCCTCTTCGATAGATGCCATACGGACAGCTTCATCGTTCGCATTGCGTCTAAGATGAGAAATCGCTTGAGATTCCTCAATCGGACTGCGAAACATCGGGTCAAAATAGACAACATCTACACTTTGCGGTGCCAATTGCTGTAAATACGCGAGGTGATGTGTCTTTCTAACCGTGATGCGCCTCATAGCCTCGTTAAGCTCGGGAATTTCCGATTCATAAACGGCTAAACCCTCTTGGATCAGCATAGCTGGAATCTTTTCGCTTTCAAGTGCCGTGACGCTTCCTTGCGGGCCAACAGCAAAGGAGAAAACGATAGAATCCGACGCTAAACCTGCTGTACAATCCACGATATCATCGCCAAATGCTGCACCAGAAGCCTCAATTAATAAATCGGCTTCACCTCGCTGCATACGTTTGACACGAACGAGGGCCATACTTGGATGAAAAAAGTACGCAGGTTGGTCATCTCCATAGTACCTGATCTCATCTCTTGTCACAAGCAGAAGGGAATCATCCTTATAATTATTCCTAAGATGTTCCAAAGAATACTTCCTTCGGGGTACGACTCGGCCGTCATACGCAGCAGCCAATCGTACGGCTTTGTCCAATAAAACACTGGACGGATTATATGAAGTTGTCACTAACACGGGTTTACATCACTCGCTTAAACATTTTTTCCAGTTCATAAGTCGTAAAGCTGACGACAATGGGCCGTCCGTGCGGGCAGGTGTAAGGATTACGGCAGCCTGCTAGCCGATCGATCAGCGTTTCCATTTCAAGAACACTTAGTCCTTGATTAGCTTTGATCGATGCTTTGCAAGAGCACATAATAGCCGCCTTTTCTCTTAGTTTGGCGATGTCTACAGCTTTTTTCTCACTGAGAACCCACTCACACATTTCCTCGATGATCCCCTTCTCTTCGCCTGAAGGAAACCAGTGGGGATGCGCACGGACAAGAAACGTATTCCCGCCGAAAGCCTCCATATACACGCCTGCTTGCTCAAAAAGCGACAGCTTCTCGGCAATAATACCAGCTTCAGACGGTGTAAACTCTAAAGTAATAGGAACGAGTAATTCTTGGCTTGCCTCAGCAGGATTGCCAAAATGCTCATAATAATATTCATAATTAATTCGTTCATGCGCAGCATGCTGATCAATCAGGAACAAGCCTTCTTCGTTTTGGGCGACCAAATAAGTGCCATGCATTTGACCGATCGGGTCCAATCTTGGAAAAGCGGGAAGCAGGGGAGCCTCGCCTTCCTGTTTGGAGGGCAGCAGGTCCATGAATGCTTCATTCGTCCGACGCTGCTGCTGAATCGACGTACTTCTGGGATTGCCTCCAGCAGGAGACGTGTAGCTGTTGTTGGATGGCGATGACGGACGGCTCGAAAATGATGTTCCAGAAGCTCCAGAAGCTATCGAAGATGTCGAACTTCTTTGCGGCTCATCTGCAAGCGGTCGGGAAGTTGACACCGATTCTGGTCGATACGGTGTAACGGCCTCCTTCACTTGTGGCAAAACCATACGGTCTGAATCCACGAGTACGCGTTGAATTGTAGAATCCGGAAGCTTCGCAGGGATCGCAGATGAAGCTGCCGGCGTAGTTGAGCTTGAATCAGTTACTGGCTCAACCGTTCTTGTAAGATCCAGCTGTTCCTGAACGTATGCGCCCTTGGGTGCTGCAGGCTTCATCCCTTGCGGGATCAGCACCTGCCTCCCAAAAAGCCGCTTCACTTCGGCTTCGATTAACGCAGTTAGCTCCGCTTCTTTACTGAAGCGGACCTCAAGCTTAGATGGATGCACGTTCACATCCACTAAGGCAGGATCCATCCCGATGTGCAGCACGGCCACCGGGTAGCGGTTGATCGGCAGCAGGGTATGATAACCCTGCAGCAGCGCTTGATTCAGCGCGAAGTTGCGCACGTAACGACCATTAACTATGGTCGAGATGCCGCCACGGTTCGCGCGGGTCATTTCGGGCTTCGCCACGAAACCCGTGATGGTGTAGTCCAAGCTTTCCACTTGGAGAGGAAGCATTTGTTTGCCGATTGCCGTACCGTAGATGCCGGCGATGACCTGAAGCAAATCTCCGTTGCCCAACGTTTGAAGCAGGAGATTGCTGTTATGTTTCAACGAAAAGGCGATACCTGGGTGAGCCAGCGCTAATCTATACAAATAATCGGAGATATGGCCAAGCTCGGTTTGGATCGTTTTCATATATTTCAACCGCGCCGGTGTGTTGTAAAATAACTCCCTCACCGACACTTCAGTCCCGCGAGAAGCAGCCGTTTCTTCGACACTGCGAATCGAGCCGCCTTCAATGGAAATTTTCCGCCCCAGTCCATCATTCGTAGAGCTAGTGACACACTCTAGCCTAGATACGGATGCTATACTCGGCAAAGCCTCACCTCGGAAGCCTAATGTTCGAATCGAGAATAAGTCTTTACTTGTTGAAATTTTACTCGTTGCATGACGCTGAAAAGCTAATTCGCAATCTTCCAAAGCCATACCGGAGCCGTTATCGGACACCCGAATCAGCTGAAGACCACCCTCTTCAATCGTCACATCAATCCGAGTACTGCCGGCATCCACCGAGTTCTCGACGAGTTCTTTCACCACAGAAGAAGGTCGTTCAACGACTTCCCCAGCGGCGATTTGATTCGCAATATGTTCGCTTAAGAGCTGGATTTTACCCATATTTCTTAGTTCCCCTTTACAGCGCGAATGGAAACATTCTCCCCTTGATCCTTCACTTGCAGCTGTGGAAAATAATCATCGAAAAGATCAACATTGACGTAGCTAGTCCCATTTTCAATGATTAGTTTGTCAGCCTCTACAGGTATCGTATGCGTTCCTTTATTATCGGAAATTTCGACTGTTCGGGTCGCATCGTTCCATGTAATCGTAGCTCCAACAAGTGCCGCTAGGCCGCGAGTTGATGCATATAATTTGCCATTTTCACGGAAATTACCGAATCCACTTCCTATTTCTACGCCGTTATAAGTCACACTGTGCTTGGAAATCTCGACGTTAATATCTGTGATCCCTGCTGTCTGTAAAGCGGTAATCAATTGAGCAGAAGCCCCGTCCACTTTGATGTCCGGTGTGATTCCGACTTTGTTGACCTTACGTTTATTAGGCGTTAAATACTCTTCAACCGTCACTTTCAGCGCACTGTTACTATCCAATTGATAAAGCTGTTGTACGCTGCCTTTGCCATACGTTTGCATGCCGATCACTTTGGCAACGTTATAGTCCTGCAGTGCGCCTGACAGCACTTCCGAAGCGCTAGCGCTATACTCATTCGCCAAAATATAAACAGGAATAGACAATTCCGTTCCGCCCGTGATCAACACCGGATCATCTACACCATTGCGGTCTCTTGTATGAATTAGAACACCTTCTTTGACAAAATGCTTGGCAATGTTCTGAGCCGTATCCACAAGACCTCCTGGATTATTACGAACATCAATAATCAACGATTTCAAACCTTTTGCCTGCAGATTCGTAAGCTGTTTATCAAAATCCTCGTCTGCATCGCTTGAGAAATCCGTTATTTGAATGTAACCAACACCATTCGTGAAGCTCTTGCTATACACTTCCGGTACATTGATCCCTTTGCGAGTAATCTCGACGGTTAACTCTTTGTCTCCGCGTTGAACGGTAACATTAACTTTCGTGCCCGCTACACCAACGATTTTGTTTCTGACTTCATCAATAGAGGTTGTAGAAGCAGGTGTGCCATCCACGGCACGGACATAGTCATCACGCTGCAAGCCTGCTGATTCGGCAGATGAACCTGCAAAAACCTCAGATAGATACACACCCTTGTCATCGATCCCGATTCGAGCGCCCATACCAACATAATTATTTTCTAGGGAGCTGGAGAATTGGCCGTACTCTTCTTGGCTGAAAAATACAGTATATGGATCTTTCAGACCTTCTATCATTTGCTTAATGCTTTGATTAGCTAACGCTTCTTCTGTTACACCACTCACATGCAGTTTGCCAATGATTTCTCTGACTTGCTGGGTTTGTAAATCTTCTTGTGCCAATGCATTTAGGGGTAGAACCGTCATAAGAGCCGACGCCAGTGCTAGTGTAACCTTCATTGTTCTCATTCTTGGTTGTTTCATGTGCGTCTCTCCTCGAATATATATGATTAGGCCTTAAAAACGTGCTAAGCAAGCTATTGCAGCTATTGCAGCTTTTGCTTCCATTCGTATACTAAATTGAGCGCCTGCAGCGGCGTCATATTGATTAAATCAATCCCTTTCAGCTGGTCGAGCACCATCTGAGATTTACCGTCCGGCTGCTTCTTCTTAGCAGCCGTGTTTGTACTGCTGTCGTCCTCGAAGAGGGACAGCTGCTGTACAGGGGCTGCCGCTGGTGGAACGGCTGCCGTCGTTGCGGCGATCTGCGCAGCGCCCGCCGCCCGCTCTTCAAACCCATTCAGCAGCTCATAAGAGCGCTGAATGATGTCCTCGGGCAGCCCTGCGATTTCGGCACAATAGATGCCGTAACTTGTACTCGCTGCCCCGGGGATGAGCTTGCGCAGGAAGGTCACCTGCCTGCCGCTCTCTTTCACAGCCATGCAGTGGTTGCGCAGATGCAAGAGGCTTTCTTCCAGATGCGCAAGCTCATGGAAATGCGTCGAAACGAGCGTCTTACAGCCGATCCGGTCATGCAGGAACTCAATGACCGCCTGCGCGATCGCCATCCCTTCCCCGGTCGAGGTTCCGCGGCCAAGCTCATCGATGATGACAAGGCTCTTGCTTGTCGCCTTCTCAGTCATCACTTGGATGTCCATCATCTCAACCATGAATGTACTCTGACCGCCGATCAGATCATCAGCAGCGCCAATCCGCGTGAAGATTCGATCGGTGACCGGAATGCGCGCAGATTTGGCAGGGACAAAACAGCCGATCTGCGCCATCAGGCAGATCACGGCAACCTGCCGCATATAGGTACTTTTACCGGCCATATTCGGTCCGGTAATAAGCAGAATGCGGCCCTGATCTAGCAGCAAGCTCGTTTCGTTCGCAATGAACGAGCCGTCTTGAATGACCGCCTCCACCACGGGGTGGCGGCCTTCTTCAATCTCGAGATCGAAGCCTTCGCCGATCTCCGGTTTGCGGTAGTGATGCGCCGCGCTGACCGTGGCCAGCGACTGATAAACATCGGCGGTAGCGATCACTTCCGCCAGCTTCTGTAATCTGGAGATATGCTCTGAGATCCGGTCGCGAAGCTCCGTGAACAGTTCATACTCCAGATCAACCATTTTATCCTGCGCTTCCAGAATGAGCGCTTCTTTCTCTTTGAGCTCCGGCGTTACGTAGCGCTCGGCATTCGCAAGCGTCTGCTTGCGTTCGTAGCGGCCCTCCTGCAGCGCGGACATGTTCGCCTTGGTGACCTCAATAAAGTAACCGAACACTTTGTTGTAGCCGATTTTGAGCGACTTGATGCCCGTCGCCTCCCGCTCCTGACGCTCGAGCTCCGCGATCCACTGTTTTCCATTCTTACTGGCTTCCCGTAGTTGATCCAGATAAGGCTGGTAACCTTCGCGGATCATTCCGCCATCCCGAATGGATACAGGAGGCTCGTCCTCAATGGCGCTGGCAATCCAAGACATGACATCTTCACAGGCATCCATATTTTCTACGAGTTTGCGAAGTGTTTCGGAGCCGGAAGCTGCACAGACTTCTTGCAGCAGCGGAACATGCTGCAAGGAGTGCTTGAGAGCGATCATATCGCGAGCATTGGCATTCCCGTAGGAAATACGAGCAACTAAACGCTCCAAATCGTAGACTTCCTTCAGTGCTTGCTTCACATCTTCTCTGATAATGAGCTGATTGTAGAGCAGATTAACAGCTTCCAGACGCTCTTCGATGCGTGATACGCTCATGAGCGGCTTTTCGATCCAACGACGCAGCATTCGTGCACCCATCGCTGTCACCGTTTTGTCGAGCAGCCAAAGCAAAGAACCTTTTTTAGCACGTTCACGTACTGTTTCTACGAGTTCAAGATTTCTACGTGTAAAAGGATCCATCGTCATGAATTGATCGGGTTCATATATCCGGATATGCTTTACATGGGTCAATGCTCTTTTTTGTGTTTCTTTCAAATAGGCAAGCAGCAAGGCAACACCTTGTCGGTTCAAGGCTGATAAAGCAGGCAGAGCGGCATCCTCGGCAAAGTGCTCATCCAGCAGCTTCTCATCCGCTTGCGTCCATTCCGTCAGCACCGTGCTGCGTCCCCAAGTGAGGCCCGTTTCCCGAATTGTTGTTAATAAGCCCTTATCCGTAATGATCTCCGAAGGATTATATACATTGAGTTCATCCACGACTAGTTCCCATGAGTTGGAAAGGCGTGTTGTATACAGTTCACCCGTTGAAATATCGCATGCCGTAAAGGCATAACCGTGTTCCTGACTCACTAGGGAAACGATGTAATTGTTGCTCGATTCGCCCAAAAGCTTGCTATCCATGACCGTCCCCGGTGTAACGATACGAACAATCTCACGTCGCACGACACCTTTGGCTTCAGCAGGGTCTTCAACTTGCTCGCATATGGCGACCTTATACCCTTTCTCGATTAACCGAGACATGTAATTGTCCGCCGCGTGATAAGGAACACCACACATCGGAATTTTCTCTTCGCCGCCGCCTTCTCTACCTGTTAACGTAATCTCCAACTCACGAGAAGCATTGATCGCATCATCAAAAAACATTTCATAGAAATCACCCAGACGAAAAAACAAAAAAGCATCCGGGACTTGCGCCTTCACGGCCAAGTATTGCTGAATCATCGGCGTATATTGGGCCACCTTGCGTTCCTCCAACCAATCACTATATTCATTGTCAAAGTCTATGAAACTACTAAACTTCATTTTCATATGTGTGCAAAAAGAATTGCTGAGGACGAACCTCTGCAGACTGCAATTTATAAACTTTCTTCCGTACAAATTCACGGAATAAGAGCCTCTAAAAACCGCTAACCATCAACCTGCATCGCTTATGTAAAATAGCAGCTTCCGGAGGCTCTTATTCAGCTGTAAATGCAGCATCTACATGCGGATCCCCATGCACAGATTAAAACCATTTCAAATCTCTTATAGATACACTATTATAGCATGATTTGTTCTTCAAAAGCTTCTTTACGATGGTAGGGTGCAATTTTCCAAGCTTTGCGAAAATCTGCTTTTTCGTTCCATGGTTCCATCGATATGATTCTTGCTCGAAGACGTTCCAAAACGTCAGCGAATAGGTCATAGCCCTTCAGCTGCTCAAGATCCTGCCAAAGCTTCGCAACTGTCGCTTGAAGCCGCTGCTTATCCCCACGATAGTAAGCAGCTTGGATCTCCGGATCCTGCAGGGGCTGCCGAGGCAGCAGCCAATAGTTGTCAGCAATGAGCGAGGATAGCGCGAACACACCGCGCGTAATATCAGGCGACTGCAGCCAGCTCGGCAGTGTGCGGTACTCGAAGCCCCCATGCGACTTCTTGCGGAAGTCGCCTAGGAAGCCGTACCGAGGGCGACGCTCCCGCGTCGAGTCGCCCTCGATCAAGATCAAGGGCAGCGCGAGGTAGTTATCGAGCGCGCGCAATAAATGTACATTCAGCCAGCAGCGGCTGAAGTGGATATGTCCGCCAAGGGGGTAGCCCCCCACCGGCATGCCTCCCGAGAGCCACGAGAGGCTCTCGTCGTCGATCTTCCGCGCGGCGAGCTGCATCGTAGATCGCAGGTTCCTCGCCAGCTCGCGCGGGTCTGTGCTGGGCTGCGGGCGCAGCTCTGCCAGCGGCAAGATCAAGCGATGCCCGCTGAGCACGACGGCATCGCAGCCGACCTCGCCGTCCCGCGTCAGGAAGCGGTCGGCGAAGACGACCTTGCCCTGCGGGCTGAGCAGCAGGAACTCGGGGTCGCTGCCGAGCATCGCCCGCTCCTCGCGCCGCTGCTCCTTCGCGCAGGCGATCTCATAGCGATCGATCGCTTGCGCGAATAACTGCGTCAGCTTCCCGTTCAGCTTCGGAACGGGATCCACATCTAGTACTAAGGTGTGCCCACTAGGTAACACACCTATGGTGACAAGACCATAGTCTAGGCCGAGCGCATAGACAGCTTTTACAGACTCACGGCTAGCCCTTCGGACATGAAAATTGGCACGATCTGGTGTAACTTCTATGTAGGCCGGGTTGGTATTTAATTGTCTTTGATCATAGAGCGTTTTCTCCGATAACAGAAGCGTTTCCTTCTTCTCATAAACAATCAATGTCTGTAAATGAAATACAGCAACCTTATACTTATGTGTGAATGCCAACCGCTCATCTTTTGCACTTCGGCTATGATGCCACGCTACGGTTTTGATGCCATGCAAGTGAAGCAGTTCTTCCCGCTTCGAACGCATCTGAGCCCTAAGAATAGCCCTGATGGGCTGCAGAGCGGGCTTCTGCGGCCACTCATCATGAGCAGCTCCCCAATGAATGACGACCTGGCCTCGCCAATCAACCGGCAGATTGGATCCACTGGGTATGCGGATGAGATTCGCTAGCTCGAGCGCTTCTTTTTCCTGTGCGTGCAGTAAGAATGTTTCCATCCGTTTTGCCCCTTCTCCGTTCTCATTCCATCCTCACAGTCCTCTGCATCTGTTCGAACTGCCCATTTATTGAAATAAAACAAAAAAGAGGGCAAATGCCCTCTGCCGAACCTCTTTCACCCGCATACACTGGTGTATAAGATTCCTTAATCCAATCCATCCTCAAGCAGATCGGCATCGAGATCCTCGAAATCTCCATCGCCGCCGTCATCGAAATCCACATGCTTGTCGTCGAAGTCACTTGGACCATACGGGCTAACAATGACAAAAACTTTCGTTTCGGCAATGAGCTCGACTGAGAACTCGCGTTCCACCCGAATGATAACGCTGTTGCCACTTGAAGAGATACTAGCTTCCACACAGTTAGGCTCTTGCGTCGCAACAGCAGAAACTTCGGCTGTCGTCGGCTTATGTTTTTTGTCCAGGTAGCTTAGCCCAACAATTTCTACATAAGAAACGGTTTCTTTTGCTACGTCTGTTTTGGTGTTACGATCGTAAGAATACCAGATGTTGATATCATAAGTACCAACTACCTCTACGCCCTCTCCGGATTGGATCGCCTCGAATTGGTTATTAATAATCCAAGCGCCCAATATACTGGTCGGAGAAAAGGGCGGAGTCACGGTATGACTTACATGCGAAAATTTGCGACCTTTACCGCAGACAGCTTTTGTTATGATCTCTCTGCTTTGCAAATCTTTATCTAATGACATCCTTTCAACCTCCTCCATACAATCATTCATTACAAGTGTATGCAGGACAGTAGTCTAGAGTGACAATTATTTTATATTATTTTTACGATATAAAAATACTCATATCTTTAAGAGTCAACCCGCCTCTGGGCGCTGTTTTTTTTGCTTTTTGGCTATAGATAAATATTGCATCAGCTCCCTGTTAAGCTGTAAAATGGCAGATCGCACCTCGAATTCTTCCCGACTTTCCGGCAGAGGCAGCTGTTTATAACGAGCATCTAGAGCTTGCAATTCTTTCTCCGCATCACCAGTATAGTAGTCTTCCTTAACGGATTGACTAATATCTTCAAGAATCGCTGCCACCCACTCCCCCTGCGGCAAAGTTTGATACACTTGTGCTACCAGATCGATCATCCGATGGATAGACTCCAACTGCTCACCCCTCATAAAGAAATATACCTGCAAGTAGGGGTCTCCTCCGAAAATAAGTGTATTCTCCATCGTACGTTTAGCCAGTCCAGCCCCTTGATTAATCTCATCACTTACTTCCAAAAGCTCCTTGCCATCCCAGACAACGGTATTGTCTCTCAAATGCTTAGCCATGTTTACAAAAATATCCGAGAATAACGACTCGATTCGTTGCTTATGCGCCTCGATCGCTTTATCCGTCTTAGGCATATAGGCGATGTTGATGAGTGTTGCTGTACCCAGTCCAACGAGCAGAAGTAATATTTCATTCATTACTGCCGTCCATCCAGCAGACTCATAGGCGAAGAGGTGTAACATGACGACAGCCCCAGTCACAGCACCCTCCGTAATTCGCAGCCGATGCAGGATGGGGAACACAACAAGAATGAATATACCCACTACCCACACATGGAAGCCTAATACCATAAAAAGAAGAGAGCCTGTAAGAAGCGCGAGCAAGGAAGCTCCGATCCGATGAAGTGCGCTTTGAATCCCTTTTTTCTTCGTCACTTCGATACCCAGAATAGCGAGAAGTCCCGCTGCCGCAGGTGATTTTATCTCGAAAACGTGCGCTAGATACATCGCTATAACGACCGCCAGCGCTGTTTTGAGCACACGAAAGCCCATAGCTTTTTCACCTCTTTGTTGGTTTTAACTATGGGCTCATTATTTCATTTTGGGCAATAAGTGGCAAGCTTTATCGATGTTTTGTCATTCTTTTTTCCAAATTGGACACAATTTGATACATGACTGTAGCCACACTCGCAATGACGAACAAAGTAGAGATAACCAACGTAAAATTAAACACTTGAAAACCGTATATAATTAAATAACCAAGACCCATTTGCGAAACGAGAAATTCGCCTACGATCACACCGATCCATGCTAAACCTACATTCACTTTCAACGTCGAGACAATGGCGGGGAATGAAGCGGGTAGAATAGCTTTTAAGAACACTTTTCGCTGATTACCCCCAAATAATGTGACGACCTTTACATAGTTGTGGTCCACCTCTTTGAAGCTCCCGTATACGACCAGGGTTGTGATAATCACTGTTATCGAAAGCGTAGTTGCAATGATCGAAAGCAAGCCTGGACCCAACCCTACGATAAATAACGGTCCAAGCGCTACTTTAGGCATACTATTCAGCACGACAATATATGGATCAAGCACGCGAGAGAGAAACGGCGACCACCAAATCACAACAGCTAACGCAGTACCGAACAAAGTGCCTAGCACAAAACCGATAATGGTTTCAACGACCGTTACGCCCACATGCGGAAGGAGGCTGCCATCAAGGAGTTTATCCCAGAGCAGCTTAAACACTTTCGTTGGATAACTAAAAAGCAGCACATCGATCCATTTTAAACGGGCAGCCAATTCCCAAAAGAAAAAAAACAAAAGTAGGATGGCTAGTTGAACAAGCCTTACATAGTTCGTTTTCTTTTTCCTTGCGGCCAAAAATTGCTGATGAACCTGCTGTTTAAGCGTATCGTCCGCATTTACGTTGAGACGCGCCTGCTGCTGACCATCACTCATGATACACGCCCCCAAACTCCTGCCATATCAATCGAAAGAGTACATGAAAATCGGGCAATTCACGCGCAGCGAAAGGCACGGAAGACCGAATATCCTGCGGAATTATAAATGCTTTGCGAATTCTTCCCGGATTAGGATCCAGCACAATGATACGATCACTCATCGCTATCGCCTCAGAGATATCATGTGTCACGAGGAGAGCTGTCTTCTTCTTCGCACGAAGTGTCTCTACAACCAAATCCTCCAACTGAAGCTTGGTTTGATAATCAAGCGCGGAGAACGGTTCATCCAGCAGAAGCAGTTCTGGCTCTGTGGCTAATGTTCTTACTAAAGCTACTCGCTGACGCATGCCTCCGGATAGCTGAGAGGGATAATAATCTTTGAATCCGAGCAGCCCCATCTCATCCAATAAATGAAGCACACCCTGTTTCTTCTCTTTGGTTAACGTGCCTGTAATTTCCAATCCCATACAAGCATTGTCTTCGATCGAGCGCCATGGGAATAAATAATCCTGCTGAAGCATATACCCTACCCTTGTCGATGGCCCGTTAACGACTTCTCCCGCTACAGTCACTGTACCTGCTGTCGGACGAATGAGCCCGGCAATGATCGATAAGAGAGTTGTCTTCCCACAGCCACTTGGACCAATCAGACTAACAAATTCACCACGCTGGATTTCAAAATCAATCTGCTCCACAGCAAGCGTAGCTCTTTCCTCGGTCACATAAACTTGTGTCACGTCTTTCACAGTCACAGCTGTATCCATGTTCGTACCCCCTCTTGTTCGATTCATCGACATGCCTAGTACTGAATACTATGGTTTTACGTTCGATTTCGCTTTTTCAGCGTAGGTATTGTTCACTAGCTTTTTCCAAGCTACCTTTTCTTTCAACTCACCCGCAGAAGTCATCACATCCAGCAAATTGTTCCATTCTTGTTCATCAATAATACCGTCAGTCGCGAATGATCCTTGATCCTTATAACGTTTGACAACACTTTTAACAATTTCTACATCAATATCTTTAAAATAAGGCAGAACCGCATTCGTGATTTCATCCACACTTTTTGCTGCAACCCAAAGCTGAGCTCGTTGTACCGCATTCGTGAACTTCTGAACTGTACTAGTGTTTGATTTCATGAAGCTTTGTTTGGCCATAAATACCGTATAAGGCAGGTGTCCGCTCTCCACACCAAAGGAAGCCAAAACGAAGCCCTTGCCTTCTTTTTCAATAATGGAAGCTTGCGGTTCGAAGAGCTGTACATATTCCCCTGTTCCCGATGCATACGCGGAAGCAATATTTGCAAATTCGATATTCTGAATGAGCTGGAGATCCTTTTGCGGGTTGATATTGTGTTTCTTCAGCGTGAACTCTCCTGCCATCTGAGGCATGCCGCCTTTTCGTTGACCGAGGAAAACAGATCCCTTAAGCGAGTTCCAGTCGAACTTATCCACTTTCTTCCGAGCAACCAGGAAAGTACCGTCCGTTTGTGTCAGCTGAGCAAAATTAATAACCGGATCATCCGAGCCTTGTTGAGATACGTAGATCGAAGTTTCCGATCCAACTAAAGCTACATCAATAGCGTTTGACAATAAGGCTGTCATCGTCTTGTCGCCACCTGGTGTGGTGGTCAATTCAACGTCAAGCCCTTCATCCTTGAAAAAACCTTGCGATAAAGCCACATACTGCGGTGCATAAAAGATGGATCGCGTCACTTCGCCAATACGAACCTTAGTGGTTTCTTGGCTCTTCGTTCCGCACGCCGTAACGATTACACTGAGCAGTAGGACGGTGGATAAAGTGAATCCCCATCTTTTCCGATTGTTCATAGACGTCCCTCCGATAAAAGTAGTAATGTATCCTATGCAGGAGCCCAGAAGTCGGTTAATATTGTTTTTCTGAAAATATGGGAGTTCCTGACCCTCAGCAAACTCCTCATATGTTCACACAATCTATGTTGTAAAAAATGCAACACGGTAAGCAAAAAAAACAGCACCTCAAGGCCATATTCCTGCCTCAAGATGCTGCTTTAACCATGTTAAATACCGTAAACCGTTTGGTACTTTTCTTCCAAGTATTGAACCAAATAGTCGGGATTCAACTCTTCCCCAGTCACTTGGCGAATGATTTCATTCGGCGTCAAAAGCTTGCCATACTGGTACACTTTATCCGTTAACCATTCCTTAATCGGTACCAGATTGCCTTCTGCAATCAAGCTATCGAAATTCGGAAGCTCTTTACGAAGGGTATGCGTGAATTGCGCCGCGTACATATTACCGAGTGCATACGACGGGAAGTAACCAAATGCGCCACCAGACCAGTGCACATCCTGCAGTACACCTTCGCCGTCATTCTCAGGAACAACGCCCAAATACTCTTCGTATTTGGCGTTCCAAGCTTTAGGCAGATCTGCTACGGCAATCGTCCCGTTGAACAACCCTTTTTCCAGCTCATAGCGAATCATAATATGTAAGTTGTAAGTCAATTCATCGGCTTCAATGCGGATTAATGAAGGCTCAATATGGTTGATGGCACGATAGAAGGAATCTACGTCCACATCATCAATTTGCCCGCTAAACGTCGTTTGCAGCTCACCATAGTAACGATCCCAGAACTGTTTACTGCGACCGATCACATTTTCCCAGAAGCGGGATTGTGATTCGTGGATTCCCATCGACGTGCCTGTGCACAGATTCGTGCCAACTAAGTCTTTTGAAATGTTTTGCTCATACAGCGCATGTCCACCTTCATGAATCGTTCCGAACAAAGCGGACGTAATGTCATTCGGCAAATAGCGTGTTGTGATCCGTACATCACCTGGGTTCAGCGCCGTCGCGAAAGGATGCACCGTTTCATCTAGTCGGCCCGCTTCAAAGTCATACTGCATTTGCTTCAAAATAGAAAGTGAGAACTTCTTCTGCTTGCTAATTTCAAATTGCTGATCCAAAAAGGATCGATTAGGCTGATTGGCTGAAGCTTGAATACGCTGAAGTAAGGGAACCGCTTTTTCACGCAGCGCACCGAATACTTCGTCTAATTTCTCAACGGTCATTCCCGGTTCATACATATCTAATAACGTGTTGTATTTATTGCCTTCATAGCCCCAAAGCTCGATAAATTCTTGGGTTGTAGCTACGATTTTCTCCAAAAAAGGTTGGAACGAAGCCCAATCGGAGTTATGCTTCGCATCTTCCCATGCGGATTCAGCTTGCGAAGTAAGGACAACATAAGCCTGATATTTCTCAGCCGGGATTTTTTTACTGCGATCATATTCTTTTTTGCATTCTACGACCATTTTTTTGGAAATGGCATCTAGCTTCTCCAGTTCGGAAGGCTGCATGAAAAAGTCCAAATAACTTCCCATTTCATCGGATGTAGACATACGGAAAACTTCGGTGGACAGCTCTCCGACGACTTCAGAACGCGTTTCTATTCCTTTTTTTGGAGCGCCGGTACGCATATCCCAATAAATTAAGGCGATGGCCTCCTCATATTGCTTCATTTTGCGGACATAGGCCTTGAAAGATTCCAGCTTTGCTGGGGCTGCTTGCACACTCATGCTCTAATCTCCTCCCAAAAGTTTCTTATTTTATCATACTTCGTCCCCTACTCAGAATCAAATTTATGCTGAGGTATGATAGAATAATGACAAGCTTAGTCAAAAAGCCTATCTGTGCAAACACTCGAAGGAGATGACTCTTATGAAAATCACGTTTACCGATACAGCTATTCATAGATTGAGACCATTTATAGGACAAAATGAAGCTATATTAAAGCTAGTTTTTGATACCGAAGACTGCGGCTGCTCTGTGAATGGAGTGCCTACCCTTTGGCTAGTTTCCCAAGCAAATGATGGTGATCTTACCGCTGAAACCGAATCTCTCAAGCTCATTTATAAAGCCAAGGATGAAATCTTTTTTGAAGAAAACATGAAAATTGACTACCATGAAGGGAATAAATCCTATATACTTAAGAGTAATAATCAAATTTATAATGCGGGTATGAGCTTAGTCGACAAAAGATAAATCTGCTAAAAATATAGACAAGCAGCACATCAACTTACCTGGAGGGAAACCATGTCTTTGATTAGCGAAATCTTGAATTACAACAAGGAATTCGTAGAAACGAAGCAGTATCAAGAGTTTCTGACTACGAAATTTCCAGACAAACGGATGGTTGTTCTTACTTGCATGGATACGCGGCTGGTCGAACTGCTGCCCAAAGCCATGAATCTTCAAAATGGAGACGCCAAAATCATTAAAAATGCCGGAGCGATTGTCTCTCATCCCTTCGGAAGTGTTATGCGTAGTATTATCGTCGCCGTCTATCAGTTAGAAGCGGATGAAATATTCGTTATTGGGCATCACGACTGCGGGATGACGGGGTTAAATTCAGAGAGTGTAATTACGAAAGCGAAAAACAGAGGCATCTCCGATGATGTCATTGAGACACTTGGACATTCAGGTATCGACTTGTCTCGCTGGTTAACAGGCTTTAATCATGTGCGCGAAGGCATTGAGAAGAGCGTTAACATCATTCGAAACCATCCTTTGCTTCCAAAAAATTTACCTGTTCACGGTCTCATTATGGACCCCGAATCAGGACGACTCGATTTGGTGGAAGTCGGTTATGAGTCAGACGGTTCCGTATCTAAGGAGTAAAATGAGCTAGCCAAAAAAAATCCATAACAAAGAAGCCTTCTAACCCACTGCGAATGTGGAGTTGAGGGCTTTTTTTCTGTGACATTTACACTCGTTGTGGATCTCCTTCAAATACTCAGCTCTTCGCTGTTCTCGCTCATCTTAAGCGCGGTTTTCGAGCAAAAAAGCTTGTATAATTGCAGGTTTACCAAAACCGTAGTCACTCCTGTTCGTTAAAGTTCGCTCCAACCAAAAACATATAAATTTCAAAAAAGGCGCCTTCCCCCTTAACGGGGTAGGCGCCTTTGCACTTACCGTGTTACATTTTTATCGTTTTCACTAAGCGTTTAGCGTCGCCGTTAGGTGTTGCTACTACTTCATACACGTTGATGCTGACATCGGAACTCAATTGTTCGGATTTGATATTGCCGAAATCAATGAATTGAACGCCGGACATGATTTTTTGCTGCCCTGTGAAGGTCATCGACTTGGAGCTTAGCAGTCGTCCTTCCGAGTCAACAACTTCAAAAGCAAGTGTTGAGAAGTTCGCATCCGTAATCACCTGCTCCTGCCTCTTCACATCCAAATCCAATCGTAACCTGTAAGCATAGGATGAATCTTTGCTATAAGTAGCGCTCACGGAGTAATCCTTCAAGTCGATGGTGAATGGATACAAGGAGATAGGGCCCGTACTTGGTATTGGTTGAACGGCTGTTTGGTATGACCCTACCGCTAGGCGATTGGCATCATAAACATTAAGTGCAAGCTGATCGGCTTTCTCGCCAGCAGGCAGCATGTAAGAATAACTCATCACATAGCTGGTGTTGGGTGCAATCGTCTTCGCTATTGCTGACTGTCGAACGCCTGAGTATGTGTAGCCCTCAGCGCTTGTCAAATCCGTTTGGAAATCCGGAACGGTCAAAGATGCTGTTCCTTTATTCGTCAGCTTATACTTTGCAACTACCGTTTTAAAGCCGAAGTCCGAATTCTCACTCATCCCAAACTCCACAAGGGATACATCAACATTCGAATCAATAAGATTACTTGCCGTAAGCTTGAATGGTGTGCCAAGGGTATATGCTTGTGCTGCTGCGTAAGAGGAAACCTCTCCACCACTTCCTGCTCCGGCAAGCGTCGTAATCGAAACCGGTAAATTTACCGCTTGCTTACTGGCGCTTGAATCTGAACTACCGGTTCCTGTACTTGGTTGTGTCGTTGTTGAAGCACCGGTCTGCTTTTCAAGCACAACCAACTGCAGCGCATCAGTGTTCAACCCAGCAGGCAAAATACCAGAAAAACGGAATGTCGTAGACTCATTCGGTGATAAATACGACGTACGTACGGCGTTATCACTAGAGGTAACAGCTACGCTGCCTCGAAGTGCTTGGAACTCTGCCGATAAGGCGGGTATGGTCACAATTCCATCGCTTTGATTCGTTAAGGTCACATTCGCTTGCAAATGTAATCCATCCGATTGCTTACTAGCTGCTGCCCATGAGGTTGAGATTGTTAGGCCCTTAACATCCGAGTTTGGGTACTCCGTCTTGTCACCGATTTTACCAACGGAAAAAGACTTCGCAACATTCAGTGAACCCAAAACGGTGGTTTTCACCTTACCTTTTGGAGAGAACAGCAATGCCAAATCTTTGGTCTCCAGGGCTGCTGGAATCGCAGCTTGTAAGGTGGCTTTAACAGGCTGCTGAGGAAGTAAAGATTGCCCTCCCCCTTGAGCAAACTGGGCACTGTATGTTAGCCCTTTACTATCTTGAAAATTGAATTCAAGTCCATCAGGCAGCTTTAACGTTGAACTACTTAGATTTTCAAGTAATAAGTCTGTATTCACCATCCATACCCCGTCTTTATAGACCTTATAGCTATTGCCTAATTGGGCCGTTACTAACGCATCATCAGCAAGCGTAGAGTCCAATTCCTTCAAATTAAGAACAGCTTGTTGAAGCACGGATTGACCCGACTCCGCCAAAGCAGCCTCTACGGATAGAGCACCAATATCTTCCATTGCATTATAGTTCCATTCGAAAATATCGACCTTTAACTGGGACGGAGTCAAATTCGCAGGAATTTCAGAAGTAAATTTGAAGGTGCCGGTTTCTCCCGCTTTCACACGAGCCGTTACTTTCTCACTCAGCTTCGCCGTGTAAGACACACCATTCGTGTCTATAACTTTGACCCCATAGTTGTTGAAATCAATCGGCGAGCTGCTGTTATTGTTCAGGCCTAATGAGAAGCGAAGTGACCCATCTTCAGCCCCTGCAGACAAGGTTACTTTGTCCAAAGTAAAGTAGACGGAATCACTGAGAAACACGCCTTCCTTTCCAGCAAAAGCCGATGTCGCAAAGGGGAATGTTAGGAAGCTTGCTGCGGTTAGCATTAAAGCCGAACGACTGAGCAAGCGTTTCATCTTTCGTTGTTGGTTCACAGGTAGTCCTCCTCAGAGTTTTCGTAGATCAAATCAAAATCAATCAGATCGCAACGCGTCGATTGGACGCAATTTAGACGCTTTGTTCGCCGGATACAAGCCAAAAATAACGCCGACAAGCACCGAAAATAAAAAGGCATACAGACTAATGTCAAAAGACAAACTGGTTGTTTGCTTCGGGCTAAAATAAGGCAGCGCATAGGATAATCCGATGCCAAGCGCAAGTCCGATTAATCCGCCCATCCCGCTGATGACGACAGCTTCGACGAGAAATTGCAGCAAAATATTTCGACGCTTAGCGCCAATCGATTTGCGGATCCCGATTTCACGCGTTCGTTCACTCACCGTCACCAACATAATATTCATGATTCCGATGCCACCGACGAGTAGAGAGATTAGCGCAACAGCTACTAATTGATTCGTAAGGGTATTCGTTGCTTCAGTCCGTGCTTTAAGCAGCTCATCCTGATTCGTTAAGACAAAGCCCGTATCGCTTTTGAATTTGTACGTTAAATACTGCTTCATTGTATCTTGAGCGGTATAAATATCATCCTTCGTCGGCGCTTCGACGTAAGTTGTGCGTATTTGCCCCAGCTTGAACTGTCGTCTTGCTGTTTCCAGAGGCATAATCACTGCGCTATCGACAGAGGCTCCGCCAATGTTCGATCCCTTCTCTTTCAGAGTTCCAATAACATTGAACACGACACCGTCGATATTGATATCTTCACCTACAGGGTTTAACTGACCAAAGAACGTTTTTGCCACTTCACTACCCAATATAGCGACATTCGAGCGAAACTCTAAATCAGCTGGAGCGAGATTCCGCCCCTTATCAATATTTGCTTTAATAATGTTAAAATAGCGATCGTTCGTTCCAATAACGTTGTATTTCTCCTGCGTACGATCATATTTAACGTTGGATCCGTTCTTCGTCATCGTTGGCGCAATCGACTTGAATTCCGGGAAGTTCTCGAAATTCATCAGCTCATCATAATTCAATTGCGTTGCACGTCCGTTCCCAGTCGCGGTGACAACAAGCAGATTTGTTCCCATGTTCTCATATTGCTTGGCGATTTGCTCTGAAGTGCCTTGACCTATCGATACCAAGGTTACAACTGAGCTCACGCCAATAATGACGCCTAACATAGTCAAAAATGTTCGCAGCGGACTCGATATGATCGTACGAAGCGACATTCGAATGAGTTCACTTAGCTTCATACACTCACCTCATGCTGAGCACGCATCTGAATGTTATTCCGGTAGTCATCCATAATGACGCCATCTTTAAGGGATACTACACGTTTGGCATTTTCGGCAATATGGTGATCATGCGTAATCAATACGATGGTATTCCCTTGTGCATTCAGCTGCAGGATTAACTCCAACACTTCCTCACCCGTTCTGGAGTCAAGCGCACCCGTTGGTTCATCTGCTAAGATGAGCGAAGGTGATATCGCAAGCGCCCGCGCGATGGCCACACGCTGCTGCTGGCCGCCTGATAGCTCACTCGGCTTATGATGACCACGCTCCCCCATCCCAAGCATCTTCAACATGTTATTCGCCCGCTCGCGCCGTTCCTTCCTTGGAATACCGGCATAGATCATCGGTAGCTCTACATTTTCCATAGCTGACAGACGAGGCAATAAGTTAAATTGTTGGAAAATGAATCCGATCTTCTGGTTGCGCAGCTCAGCAAGGGCATTATCACCCATATTCTCGGTTACAACGCCATCGAGCGTATAACTGCCTGTCGTAGGCACATCGAGTAGGCCAATCGTGTTCATGAGGGTCGATTTCCCTGATCCACTCGGTCCGATAATAGCGACAAAATCACCCTCGGCTACGGATAGCGATATGCTTCGCAGAATATGAAGATCTTCTTCCCCACGTTTATATGTTTTGGTAATCTCTTTCAGTTCAATGATATTCATACCGCAATAACTCCTTTCCCGGCCGCATTATCTGTTACCGCCACCGCCGTTTGTCCGAGTAGCCCCCGTATTGCCGTTGCCCCCAGCACCGCCGTTACCGCCTGCACCTGCTCCACCAGCTCCGCCTTGGAACCCAGCACCACCTGCACCACCACCAAATCCACCATTGCCTCCAGCGCCACCGTTTTGCTGGAATTGCTGTCTCAAGCGGTTAATTTCATCCTGACTTAAATTCTGTTGTCTCTTCACCACGCCAGGCAGAACAACTTTATCGCCTTCTTTAAGACCTTCAGTGATTTCGATTTGCGTTTTGGATCGAATCCCTATTTTAACTTCATGTTCACTTTCAACCGTACCATCAGCTTTCTTCAAAGAAACAACACGCTTCCCTTTTTGTGATTGCAGCGCTTCTGGCGGTAAATAAATAACGTCTTTTTTATCTTGAATTAAAATTTCGCCAGTTGCCGTCATCCCATATTTCAACATGTTGTCTTTATTTTCAGCAGCTAGGACAACATCATAGAACGTTACGCCATTCGTTGTCGTTCCCACAGAAGAGATTTGCGTCACTTCAGCCGGGAATATGCGTCCTGGGTAAGAATCTACCTTGATTTCAGCCTTCATCCCCGTCTTAATATTAGGTAAATCCAGCTCATCCACTTGCACCGGCAGCTGCATTTTCGCTAAGCTAGCGACAGCTCCGAACTGCGTACCGTTGGTTACCTTGCTGCCGACCCTGAAATTACTCAAAATGTCATTTTTCTTATTCACAAAGTCGGTTGAAAATACGCCATCAAAGGGAGCAACAATTTTGAGGGAATCCACCTTGTCCTTAGCCGCGTCCACTTTCAGCTTCTGCCGTTCAAGAGCAGACTGTTTCGTCAAAATATCATCGGACAATGTATCATTCACGAAGGTTGCTATCGTATCACCTTGATGTACTATGTTCCCCGTTTTAAATGGCAATACGGAAACACTCCCCGTTGTCCCAGCCAGAATCGTCGTCACCTTCAAGTACTGCAGGGCACTCTTGCCTTGAGAATCGACAGTTCGTCCACCGAGCGTAACCGAACCCGACACATTCGTTCCTGCATCCATGGAGTTGTCATTCGGGACTACAACTTCGATGTCGATCAGTTTACCGCCTTTTCCATCCGATTTTGGATCTTTGGAGATACTTTGAATCGATCCTGTTTTTGTGATCATAAATCCATCTAACGTAATATCCACCGGATCTCCCTTATGCAGCTGCGAAGCATCTTCCACAAAGAAAGGAAGTGTAACAGTTAAAGTACTTAAATCGCCAATCGTAGCAATTTTGGTCGATTTATTGATTGTAGACCCTAAATCGATGTTATTTGCGTATGTAAGTTTACCGGAAATAGGTGCTTTAACACCCATTAATCCTTGCTGCTGCTGTAAGGAGTTCAGATCTTTCTCAAGCTGCTCATAAGTCAAAAGCGCATCTTGCAAATCGCTTTCCAAGCTTGTACTTGTTAGTTCAATTAGCACATCTCCAGCTTTAACCGCTTGGTTTCTAGTTAAATTGATTGACTTAATATTCGCATTTTCTGTTGATGAAATCGTTTGTGTATCTTTAGGCTCGAACTGTGCCGTGCCGGAGACGGAGAAGCGGATATTCCCTTTTTTGGCATCGACCGTCACCTCTTTAACAGCAGCAGCTTTTGATTTCTTCCCTTTCCCACCGAAGTAAGCATACGAACCACCCGCACAAACGCTTACTGCGACTATCACAATGAACCACTTACTGCGATACCATTTCATGTAGTGACTTCCCCCTTATAATTTTCGCCAGAAAACTGGCTTAGAAAGCTTATGCTTAACTTTTTTGCTCAATCAAAACTTGTAACGTAAGCCTAAAAGTGTTCCTACATCGCTTGCCGCTTACATTTAATCATGTTTGGACGTAAGCAGCTCCATTAGCTGCTGTTCTACACTGACTCCCATACTTCTTTGGTCAAATTGCTGAAATTCACCGTTTCCACGGTCCATCATGCCAGCTTCAACCTGGCGCTCCGCCTTTCTTTTTTGAATAAACGCATTGACTCGCCTTTCCCGTTCTTCTGAAGATACCTCTTCACCCCGATTGTCCATTCGCTCCGCCATACGTTTCTTCATTTGTTTGGATTGCTCATCCAGAAATGTTCGCTGCGAAAGCGTTAAGCCACTAATGACTTGTTTTTGTTCAGACTCGGTAATGCTTCCTTCATCCATACTTTTGCGAACAAAAGGCAGTATAGCCTTAGCCTGCTTGGCGGTAATGGTAAGGGAGTCAAGCCGATCCATTCGAATTAATCCCTGAAACAGCATAACGAGCTGCATCTCTCTAAGATTTTGGACATCTTCAGCGAGGGGGGCATCCTGCGGAGTTTTCCCAGAAGATGGCGTCGGCGATACCAATGTCGAAGTACTGTCAAGCAATGGCATGTGCCCACTGCAACCACTTAGCAGGAAGGAAATGAGTGTTAAATGCAGCACCATTTTCTGTGTGTATCTCAACTTACATACACCTCCAAAACAAAAAAATCCTGTCCAACAGCAACAGGATACGAAATAATGATGAATTAAGTTTGCTTTAGATGTAAAAAAATTGTGAAAGATTTACGTAATACGAGGAAAAGTAACACAAAATTCGGTCCCTTCGCCTACCCGACTGCGAACATGTATCGTTCCATTCATACCAGTAACCAAATGCTTCACAATCGTAAGTCCAAGACCCGTTCCTGTCTTAACGTCGGACCGTGAAGTTCTTGCTTCATCTGCTTTGTAGAAACGATCCCAAATGCGTGCTAACTCGGTATCGGTCATCCCTTCCCCTGTGTCACAAACATACAAATGAACCTCTCGCTCCTGCTCTTCCAGAGCTACCGTTAGCGTTCCGCCCTTTGGTGTGAACTTCAACGAATTATAGATTAAATTCTGTACAATTTGGGCAAATCGATCAGGGTCTAATTGAACCTGTGAGGGCACCCTATCAGGCTCAGGAAGAATGAGGTGAAAGTTTATTTCCTTCATTGCAATCGGCTCTTTCAGCAGCTCCAACGAATCTTCAAGTGTTTCTGCGATGGATACAGGCCTTAGTCGGAACACATCGACCCCATTTTGAATCTGCGCCAAATCTAAAAGATCGGTCACAAGACGCTGAAGCCGTTGAACTTCCTGATCGCAGATACGCAGGTAATGCGAATATTTCTCCTCCGGAATGACCTTATCATTCATGGCCACAATTAAGCCGCGAAGAGTCGTCAGCGGAGAACGAAGTTCATGTGAGACATTCGTCAAAAACTCCTGCCTCGTTCCTTCCCATTCCTCCAGCTGCTCTACCATGAAGTTGAAGCTAGCCGCAAGCTGCCCTACCTCATCCTGTGAGGCAACCGGAACCCGTGTAGTGAAATCACCGTGCGCGAGCTCGAGTGCAGCTCGATTCATCTGTTGAAGCGGGCCAGCCAATTTGCGAGAAATAATAAACAGAATGAAACCAACAGCTACCAGTGAAAATAAGAGGGGAACCAGAATATTAACACGCACAGCGGAAATGGCTTCGCTAATATCTCCAGCAGGAAACTGAAGGAAAATGACCATAGGTTGTCCGTTTAGTTGGTACGGTGCGTGATAAGTAAACAAATTTACGTTGCGCCCATCAGGTGCCGTTAAGCCAACCATGCCATAGCCGGAATGACCGTGAAGACCATCAATAAACAGCGCATCCATCTGCTTAGGAATTGCTCTCCCTTCACTATCCGAGGAGCCATTCAGAATGTTGCCCTTATCGTCAACAAGCCAAACTTGTCCATTAATGCTTCTAGCCAAAATACGTACCGTATATTTCAGCTCGCGGGTTGAGATCGTCCCATCCTGCAATGAATTCATTAAGCGAGTGACTTCTACATTACGCTTCTCCATCAATTCAATCTTATCTTTATAAAATAAATCCGTAAAATAGTAGTTCCAGAACAGAAATAGACCAGCAAAAAACAGCACACATGTCGCAAGAAAAGACAGGAAAATTTTCAAATACAAGCTGTTGCTCTTTCCCGTCAACCACCGTTTAAACATGCTGAACCACCTCAAAAGAGTAGCCAATTCCCCACAGGGTCTGGATGCACCACATGTCATGCTGTCCAAGTTTTTTTCGCAAGTTTTTCACATGGGCATCAACCGTGCGCGTACCGCCTGTAAAATCAAAATTCCACACATAACCAAGAAGATCCTCTCGTGTAAATACGCGGCTTGGATGACTAGTTAGGAAATATAACAGTTCAATCTCCTTCGGCGTAAGCTCAACTCGTTTCCCACCGACTGTGACCCGATACTGCTCAAGATCGATAACAATATTGCCGATTTCCAGCCATTTGCGGGATGAATTCTGGGCTTGAGACAGATCCATAGGTACTTGAATCATGCGGCGCAGCACGGCCTTAATACGGGCAATGAGCTCATTCGGATCGAATGGCTTGACCAAATAATCGTCAACCCCCAGATTAAAGCCTCTCAGCTTATCGATGGACTCCCCTTTTGCCGTAAGGAAAATGATTGGCGTTTGATGAAAGGGGGCCTCCATTTTGCGAATTTGCTCACATAACTCATAGCCGGATATATCAGGCAGCATGATGTCCAGTAGAACCAAGTTTGGTTTCTCATTTATTATCGTACGAAGCACTTCCTGCCCTCGCGGCAGTATAATCGCCTCATAGTTCGAGTGCTCCAAATATAATCTGACGACTTCAGCAATATTCGGTTCGTCATCTACAACTAGAACTTTGCCTTCCGAACTCATCTAGCGCCACCCTTTTCCTTACGAATCTGATGCTGCCTTGCTCTTTCATTGATTACCTCTGAACGATCTCTTCGCGTATGTTTCTGGATGAGCAGTTCGTCTTCCATTTGGCTTGGCGCCTGCCATCTCAGCCCTCTTCTTTCACATTCTTTTAAGCAGAAATCGATAAGTTCCGGATCAGTAATCGGCAAATTAATATCCGTATACAAGAATTCATCTCGCTCAATAGAAGACCAAACCTGGTTAAGAAGCTCTTGAAGCTTATCAGGGTTTAATCCCAAAGAAAGGACATGAGGAGCTTCCGCATTCCTGCCCGCGCTTTGCAGCATTTTTACAGCACCACTGCGGTTGCCTCTACGAATATGATACATACCTACTGCAATTTGAATAAGTGCGACATAGGTCCTGCTGCGTGCATCGCCAGGATGCTCCTTCCAGAACTCCTCCATGACTTCATGGCATTCAAAATAATCCCGCTGTGCATGGAAATAAAGTAAATAATCGATATATGCCTCCGGATACAGCTTCATGAATCGTTCCCCTCACCTTGTTGTGATCACGAGTAATGCCTAATTACTTCTCATGTTACTCCAAAAGTTATGCCTCCGTCCAACATCGATCATAGGACTCGTTAACTTTCATATAATTTCCAACGCAACCAAACTATCATTTCCTACGTCCAATTAAATAGTTTACTAGAAAGAGGCGTGATGGATGAAAATTGGAAAATGGATGCTCACAGGCACCCTGATATTATCAATGAGCGTACCAAATGCTGTTCAGGCAGCAGGTACGGTTCAATCAAATCCGGACAAAACAACGAAATACCGCGTCTATCAATACAATCATGTACTCATGGAATTTGCAGCTTATGGGCAAGCAGAAGCATTTGCAAAGGGCTTTTCGAATAGCCATGTCGAAGAAATAAGCACTCGCAAATGGCTGTGGAACAATTTCCCCCGCTATCAAGTTTTTCAGTTGGATGCATCACTGCCTGAGTGGCAATTTACCTCACTCGACGCAGCCATCGCTGAAGCAAAGAAATGGAGCTACGCAAGTGTACGAGACCTGCAATCTACAGGTTGGGTGTGGAACAACTACCCTAATTTCCAAGTGTACCAAAATGAGATCACACAGGATTCATGGAAGTTTCAAACGCTGAACGAAGCCGTTGCCGAAGCGAAGAAATGGGGCGGCGCCCATATTATTGATTTAAATAGTAATAAGTGGATTTGGGACAATATTTCTAGCGAGGATAAAAATGCACTTCGCACTGGCGAGCTTATTTACAAGGTGTATCAAGGTACATTTTCAGCAAACAATTGGGAATTTGCATCCTTAGAAGACGCTATTAATGAAGCTCTCAAATGGGGAAATTCAACTGTCGTCAATAAAAAATCGCAAAAAACGGTATATAGCAATCTTAAAGTTTATAAAGTATTTCAGAATGACACGTTTCTGCAGGACTTTGCTTCCTTGAATGAAGCAGCAGATTACGCACGCCTTTGGGGACACAGCTCTATCTTCATGGATGGCCACAAAATTTGGAACAACTACGCCTCCTATCAAGTGTTTCAAAATACTGCACTCATTGGCGAATTCAAGACGATTCCCGAAGCATTAAGTTACAGTGTGCAGTATAGTAATTCTTCTGTCCAAACGCTCGATCATCGCTTTCTTTGGGATAACTTCAAAAAGCTGCAAGTATGGGGCTGGAACGGCATGGCCGGTGGTGATGCGATTAAAGCGCATGTAAATAATACAGTCGGACTTGACGTTGATTCTCCGAGCTATTTCGAGCTTGCGGATGCAGCTGGTAATTTGAAGGATCAATCCAATGCCGATACCGTCAAATGGCTCCAAAAGAATGGATACACCGTGTATCCGCTAGTCAGCAACCAATTCAACGCTACTTTGACGACGCAATTTCTTGCGGATAGCGCTGCCCAAGACAAATTCGTGAAAGATTTGGTAGACCGCTCTGTGCAGCTTGGTGTTCCGGGGATCAATGTGGATTTCGAAAGCCTGGCTGGTACGGATCGGAATGCTTTTACTGCCTTCATTGCCAAATTAACTTCTTATGCTCACTTGAACAGCTTAGTAGTATCCATTGACCTGCCGCGTGGAAGTGTCAAATGGAACCATCTTTCTGCATTTGATCATGAGAAGCTGGGAAGTCTGGTTGATTACGTTGTCATCATGGCCTATGATCAATTCTGGCGCGGCAGTACTTCTGCAGGGTCCGTAGCCGGACTTCCTTGGACGGATGGCGGTATTCAGGAATTCCTTTCCTATGGCATTCCGCGGGACAAAATCATTCTAGGTATCCCCTACTATGTGCGTGAATGGAAGCTTGACGCAGCCGGAGCGTTGCAAAGTAATCGAACCTTGCTGATGAAAGACATCCCAGCCTTATTGGCTTCCAAATCAACCAAACAAACTTGGGACACAACCTATGAACAATATCGGATCGAGTACCAAGAGGATGGCTTCACTTATGTGTTCTGGTTGGAAGATGAGGCCACAGTGAAAGCTCGTCTGGACATGGCGAAAAAGTACGACATCGCTGGTGTCGCAGCTTGGCGGCTTGGTTATGATCAATCGGACTTATGGAAATTGATTTTGCAGAATAAATGAATGGATACATATTAGAACATATAAAATTTGACCACATCAGTTTGAACTGCTGTGGTCTTTTTTTAATGAGTTTTTGGTTAGAGCGAACTTTAACAAGAAGAAGTGACTACAGTTGTGGTAAGCCTGCAATTATACATGCTTTTTTCTTTGAATAGCTCTTATTCGTAAATTCCTGCGATCGTGCAGGCTTTTACGGTCTTTCTTTATTTTTAGGACGGAAAAGCTAAAATTCCTGCGTAATAGCAGGCATTTCCTCTTTTCAAACGATTTTAGCAAAAACACCTGCACTTTCGCAGTTATTGTGGACTTTGAGTGAATAATCGTTCTCCTTGTACGTTAGCGAAGCCCTAGGGGATGCATATGCAAACCCATATCCATCCCTCCCCATGCACAAAAGAATGGGTTACATCAAGGACCTGAGGCAGAGCCTCAGGTTTTTTTGTGCATATCAAATAAGTCCCCATTCGCTAAAAATGGTTTCAGTACCGCAGCCCGAACAAAATTTGGCATCCGGCTTGTTAACTTTATAGCACCCTTTGTGTAATAAAGTTTTCTCTTTGGTGCACTTATTCTTAAGCGGCGCTCCACACCGAATGCAGTAGTTATCTTCTTTATCAGCTACATATTTACACCGAACACATTGTTGCAGCTCATCCTTAGCCATAGGTTCAACCCCTTGAAGTTTGGTAGCTACTTCATGTATATGTGGATTAACACAGCTGAGGTGAATAACAAACCCTTCCAGCCTATGTATAAAAATAGGCCTCTTTCGCCCACCCTAATAAGGAGGAACTTTGTTCTCGAACAAAGCTCCCTTATTATCATTGAGGAGGTGAAAGAGGCATGGCTAAAGATGTTCTTTGCGAAGTGAATTCCTGCAAATATTGGGCTACCGAAAACAAATGCAATGCGAGCTCGATTTACGTCGTGAGTCACCGCGGCAGCAACCAAGCTCGTAATTCTGAGGAAACAGATTGTAAGACTTTTGAGTCTAAGATTTAGAGCGTTAGAGTTAGAGCGTAAAAAGAGGCCCTGTCGGGGGCCTCTTTTCTTTTTCCCATGCCCTTATTCTCATTGTAACCAATAATGATAATTATTATCAGTGTTTCGAGGAGAGATTTTCGAGCTCCTCTAGATCCTGCGTTGGCGCTTGGCAGGTAAAGTTCTGGCACACGTAGGCCGTTGCCTGCCCTCCAAGCGGCAGCTTGTCTTGCACAAGCGGAATGAGCTTGCGCACTTCTTCGCCCGCCGCTCCCGGCGGATGAAGAATCAGCAGCGCATTCGGCAGGTACTGCCGCTGCACCGTGCGCAGCATGTGCTGTGTCTCTTGCTTCGCCGGGTCGCCGGCGATGACGATTTCGCTGGCTTCGCCATAAGCGAAGTCGAGCGCGGCCAGCGTGAGCGCGTGGCCCGGCGGGTAAGACGCGACAGCTCCGGCGAACGCCTGGAGCTGCACATCTGCTGCCTGCGACAGCTTCGCGTCGTAGGTCAACTTAGCAAGCCGCTGCATATTCAGCGCGGCTGCTCCGTTCCCCGACGGCATCGCGCCGTCGTAGATCTCTTTGGGGCGGGTGAGCAGCTGCTCGGCATCGCTGCCGTAGAAGAAGAGCCCGCCCTTCTCTTCGTCTCCGAAGAGGCGAAGCATCTCTGCGTTCAGCTGGACAGCCTCACGGAGATAACGCAGCTCGAACGTGGTTTCGTACAGCTCGATGAGGCCCCACACGAGGAACGCATAGTCGTCCACGTAGCCGAGGAAAGCCGCTTCACCATCGCGATAGCGGGCAAGCAACCGCCCATCTTCGCGGCGCAGCTCGCGCAGGAGAAAGTCCGCGGCTTTCGCGGCTGCCTCCGCGTAAGCAGGCTTATCCATGGCGCGTGCCGCCTTGGACAGCGCAGTGATCATCAGACCGTTCCACGCGGTCAGAATCTTATCATCCTTGCCCGGATGGATGCGACGTTCGCGATGCGCGAACAGTTTGACGCGGGAAACCTCAATCCGCTGCTTCAGCTCATCCAGTGGGATTTGCTTACGCTTCGCAAAAGATTCCATCGTCGTTCCAATTAAATTCGGGATATTATGCCCCTCAAAATTGCCCGACTCCGTAATATCGTACAGCTCGGAATATAGATCGCCTTCCTCTATGCCTAATACGTTCTCCACTTCATCCGGCGTCCAGACGTAGAACTTGCCTTCCTCCCCTTCTGAATCCGCATCCTCTGCGGAATAGAAAGCTCCTCCCTCGTCCGTCATATCGCGAAGAACGTAAGTAATAATTTGCTCAGCTACCACAGCATACTTCTCTTTTCCAGTCACTTGATAGGCTTCAATATAAGTCATAATTAGTAGAGCATTATCGTATAGCATCTTTTCAAAATGCGGCACTAACCATTTTTCATCCACCGAATAACGAGAAAATCCGAACCCAATGTGGTCATACATGCCACCACGATACATAGCATCAAGCGTTTTTTCCACAATCTCACGCGCACGTTCTTTGCCCGTTTTTTGATAATATCTCAGGAGGAAAGATAGATTGTGTGATGTCGGGAACTTCGGAGAGCTGCCAAATCCGCCATGTTCAGAGTCAAACATCTTGTCAAATAACAGGAAAGCTTCATGAAGCGTTTCTTCCGTTAATTCGCCACCTGTGCGATGCTCTAATAAACGACTGGATGTCTCTTGAATAACTTGATCACCAACCTCGCGAAAGCGGTCAGCATCTTCTTGCCATTTACCCGCAATCTGCGCAACAATCTCAACCATCCCTGCACGGTTGTACTTCCGACTGCGCGGGAAATACGTCCCTGCGAAGAAAGGCTTCTTCTCAGGTGTCAAAAACACCGTAAGCGGCCAACCTCCTTGCCCTGTCATCGCCAGACAAACAGCCATGTAAATATGATCAACATCGGGACGCTCTTCGCGGTCCACTTTTATCGAAATAAAATCTTTGTTCAGCATGTCCGCGACCGTTTGATCTTCGAATGATTCATGTGCCATGACATGGCACCAATGACAAGTGCTATACCCAACAGATAAGAAAATAGGCTTATTTTCTCGTTTCGCTTTGTCAAATGCTTCTTCACCCCAAGGAAACCATTCCACAGGATTGTGAGCATGTTGCAGTAAGTATGGCGATTTCTCAGTGATTAATCTATTAGGTTTGATATTCGTTGTCATGAAACACCTCCTTGTTTTTTAGGATATATTTGTCAATACAAAGAGCTTAGCATACCCTATTATAAAAAGAAAAACCCTACAATAACGCTAATTTCGTACAATTTATTTGGTGTCATAAAAAACCTTATATCTTCCTACCGTTTTTATAATTTGTATTATTGTTAAAGTCGTTTTACTCTATAAGAAGCAACTATTAGGAGGAAAAACGAATGTTCCAAGGAAAGATTTCCACATATGAAGATGCTGTTCTGCTAATTAATGAAGTGGGCATTTTACCACTGGCACCACTTATTCCAAATCATCCTTCACTTTATGATAACACTTTGGGAGAGCAATGGTTAACAGGTACTGATGCTGACCCTTGGCTTTGGCGAACCCGTCTTCCCCGTGATGGCGCAGCGGCTTATGGTAAATTCATTAAGAAAAAACCGGTTCTCATTTCACGCGAATTGTTCCCATGGGTTAAAGCCATTCTAGGAAGCAACCTATCTATTGAAGTTCGCTATCAGCAAGGTCTGATTTCGAAGGATACTTTAGTGCTTTATCAACAAATCAGAGAGGAAGAAGGAATCGAAACTAGGTCCTTAAGATTAAAAGCCAGAATGCATGGCAAAGAAATGAAGAAGCCATTCGAACGGTCTCTTTTGGAATTACAAGAAACTATGGATATTGTTATTTCAGGTGCCAAAGAAAGTAGAATTATTTTAGATGTGAATAGCGCGTGGAAGAGTTCCTCATTCGAGTCAACTGACCATTGGATGGAGAACGTCAGCATACTTCAAACTGATATTCATGTGGAGCTTGCCAAGAAGGAACTGAAGAACTGCTTAACAGGGAAATGCAGTGTTGAGGCAATGGGGTTTCTCAATAAATGTTTTCAACTTTGATTCCTTAGTCCCTAATTAAACATATAGGAACTGCTGAATGCAGCTCCTATTAATCATATCAATTCATTGTATGTGTATCTGACTTGTACTTCCGAATGTCCGTTTGTTGAAGGAAACGATACGACTTGTAGGGCCAGCGAATACTAGGCTCCCAGAGGGACTCGATGATTTAGCTTCAATAAAAGAGGCATTGGAACAATTGGACTAGATTAGCTATAGTTCCGATCTTCCATTCATAGAAAATTCTGGATCGAAACATTCGGAGAATGTCCACCATTGCTTCCACGTGTAATTATACCTGATATCCGTATTATTAAATCCATGTTAGTTCAAGGAAAAGGCGTAAGTGTCATGACTGATGATATGATCAAGGTTGAATTGTTCGATGGCGCTTTGAAGGAATTATGGGTTCCAACTAATCCCATAACGAATGAAGTTTGGTTAGCCTATCGTACCATTGACCACATCAATCCTACTATAATGAAATTTGTAGAGCGTTGCACAAATACTCCTCTCTCTCACAAAAATCGCAGCCAATATGTTAAAGAAAAACTCCTACCGACAGGCACGAGTTTCACTAGCACAACTATTCATTATTAAATCTTTTACTAGAAATCCAAAAGATCGTTACACTAATTGTTAGTGCAATCCATATAAGTACCACTAAAACATCCCATATTACATTGGGGTTGACTGCTCCTGTAACTAACACTTCCATGGCATGTTTACTCATACTTGCGGGATTCAAAGAATCCGTAATTGAACTCAAACCAAGTACAATTCTACAGCCCAGCAAGAATACAATTGAAATTAATGCAATAATACCTTGGCTATTAAAAATAGTACTGATCATCGTAGTGAAGGACACCATAAACAGAACCCATAACAAATAAAACAACAAAGCGATTATCGCGTCCACAAAGTTAACATTTGTAAACAACAAATTAACGTACACATACGAAACCAAGTAACCTAATGCTACAGAACAAACAACAAATAGGTAATTGGCAATGATTTTCCCACCTATGTACGATACTACAGTGACCGGTCTTGTAAGAATAAAAGCCAACATCCCGTTGACTTTATCTGTCTGTAAGACCCCCATCATTGAAATTGCAATTATGATAACCCCTAACTGATCAAATTGAGCAGCTAAAGTACTCGCGAGTACTTCCCCACCTTGTTGAGCAGCCATACTAGGATCAATTGTGATACCTTGTGCTCCACCGAGTGCTTTTAATATGGAGGGTAAATAATGACTAACAACGGGTTGAGTTATTCCTAAAAATATAAATACTAACGGCAGCCAAATAATTTTAAATTCACGTATCATTTGCACAAACTCTTTTTTCATTAGCACATTATAATTATTCATTTTTCTACCACCATTTTCATGAATATCTCTTCTAATGTATCGTTATTGATTTCAAACTTTACGAGGTCAACCTGATGTTCCAAGGCACTTCTTAGTAACAAATCCTTGTTCAAGCCTATGTGTTCAACTTCTATTTTTATTTTATTTCCTACTGCTTCTACATTCTTTACATAGTTCAAATTTTTCAAAACTTCCATCCATTCTTGATCGATAGAAGTAACCTCAATAAGCATTTTATTTTCGCTATTACGGTTTAACAAGTTGGAGATGGTTGTATCTTCAATTTTTTGCCCATTTTTGATTATTATGAACCTTTCACATATTTCTTCTGCATCACTTAATATATGCGTCGACAATAATATTGTCGTATCTCTCTTGATTTCTCCGATTAGATTCAGTACTTCTCTTCGACCAATTGGGTCTAATGCCGATACCGGCTCATCCATGACAATCAATGATGGTTTGTGTAACAACGCCTGTGCAATGCCAAGTCTCTGTTTCATTCCACCTGAAAATGTTCCTACTTTTGAATTCTCTTCTCCGCTTAACCCTACTTTTGATAATATCTCTGGGATCGCCTTCGTCAATTCTTCTTTGCTTAATCCTGATAGTTCCCCCATGAAAGCAAGAGTTTCTTGTGCAGTCATCCAATGATAAAAGTTAGGGTACTGTGGCAAGTAGCCAATTTCCTTTTTCATTTGCGAAATTTTCTTCCCGTTAAGCAATACTTCTCCCATTGTAGGATGAATAATATCTGAAATAACTTGGATGAGTGTCGATTTACCAGCCCCATTCGGCCCTATTAATCCCACGCATTCTCCAGATTGCAGAAGCATTGAAAAGTCTTTTACAGCTGTTTTTGCTTTATATGTTTTAGTAACATTTTTAACTTCTAATTTCATGTTCTTTCACGGTCCTTTCTGCCAATAACAAAGTATAGAATTGGACCAAACATATTTAGAAAAATAATAAGGAGGCTCCATAGCAAAACATTTTTCCTCGTTTTTCTGTTCTTGTATAAATCCATTAATGCGATTAGGATCAAAATCAATCCTACAGCTAAGACCGGTAAAATTACCGGCAACAAAGACATGAAATCAAACTCTTTTAATTCGTTCCACCCGTAATGCATTTGCAAATCAACCATCTCCCCTAAAGTCATTGTTTTTAAATTATGTTATCATTATCGATAATGATAACATATGAATGTAAAATGTTACAATTATTTTCTTCTTTAAAGAATATTGTTTTAATTCTTATTGTTATTTACACTGATAATATTATCATTATAGATAATAACGAGATCTTTTATGATTGGGGAGAAAAAAATGGTTAATAAAGCTGAAATTATCCTGCACCCCGTAAGGATGAAGATTTCTCAAGCTTTGATGAGAAACAAAGAAAATGGACTTACTTCACTCGAAATGGTAAAAATCATAAAAGATGTGCCTCAGGCAACGCTATATAGACATATTCAAGTTTTGTTAGATGCTGGAATTATCCGCATTTTGAAAGAAAAAAAAGTGAGATCCATTTCCGAAAAATACTACACTTTAAATGAAGAAGAAGCCCGACTTAGTGCAGCTGAGTGGAAAAAATCTTCTATGAAGGACAAGCTGAATTATGTTTCGCATTACCAATTATCGCTTATGACGCAATATCAAAATTATCTTGACAAATTAGAAGAACAAGAAAGCTCTGATGATGGTTCTACTTTTTCACTTGTAGAATTAAAGCTTGATGATGCAAATTTTATCAAGTTTCAAAATGAATTAAACGAGCTAATGATAAAATACTACAACACGACTAACAACATTAATGATCTGGATGCACCCATTCGAACGATTGCCTTTACCATTATTCCAGAATCCTAAAACATAAAAGTGAGAAAACCTCTACCCTCGGCCATTCAAGGATGTGCGACCGCGTTTAACGAGGAGAGACTTTGGTCTACGACCAAAGATCCCTATATTAGGTTTTATCACCAATAAGAAAGCGGTTCTCGGGATCCGAGAACTTATACTTCCTTATTCAAAAAAGCATGATGCCCCCCTCATAAATTAGGGATACATCATGCTTTGAGATTAGCCTTCTGCTTACATAGATCTTGCAAGTCGAAATCCAAGGTCATCGATGGCAAATGTCGGGTGACTGCGACGACGACACGTAGCCCCACAACCTCTGGCCTCTTCAGCCCAGCTGCCACCGCGGAAAATTCGGTAAGAGCCGTATACGTTCTGATCATATAAATCCCAGCACCACTCCCAAACATTCCCTAACATATCATGCAGCCCCCATGCATTCGGTTCCTTTCCTCCTACTTCATGAGTAGTGCCAGCTGAATTTTCATGATACCAGGCAATCTTATCAAGCTCTCCGTATCTATATCCTGCAGTTCCTGCTTTACATGCGTACTGCCATTCCGCCTCGGAAGGGAGGCGATAGCCGTCTGATTCCCAATCACAGATGATAGTTTCACCATCATTACTTATTGAATAACATTCCTTCAAACCAACATTCTGAGAAAGTAGATTACAAAAAGAAATCGCATCATTCCATGATATATTCACAACCGGATGTTGATCTCCGTCATATGAAATAACTGATTTTTGTGAAATGGCATCATAAAGTTGCTTAGTGACTGGATACTGGGCAAGAAGAAACGGTAGTATGTCAACCTTCCATTTCGATGTTGTTCGATCGTCCCTTAGATCTATTTCTCCACCAGGAACTTTTACCATCGGATAATCAACAAGACGCTGCAATCCATGTGACACTCCATCTTCCTCCTAGGTTAGCTCGTGTTAACTGCTGCTCAATTTATCCATAGCTTGTTCTTCGTTTGACAAGAAAAAGATATCCTTCCCTTTGTTACACTCATAGATGAAATCCTTCAAGCTTTCACTTGAATAGATAGAAAAATCACCAACGATTGCAACTTTCACTCGATAATTCATATATTTTTGTAATATTTCTCCTGCAAGCCGTGTTTTTAATTCGAAAAAGTCCTCACTTAATGCCGAGCTATTTAAAATTATACGGTCACAATCTGCTTCATATCGTACAGTTGCCATTAGATCTAAAGCCGACTGAACATCCGTTATCAATATTTCGTTGCTTTCAACGACGGCAATTTCTACATCGTTCTTTTTGATTGTAATTATCTTCATATTCGTCCTCCATCCGTCTTTCAACCTTTAATTAATCTTCTGACATAATCCTCACAGATATACCGATTATCTTCATTATTCAATGTAGGAATATTCGCTACTCTAAAGAAGCTTAGTCCAACCACCATCGCCAAAAGGCCGTAAGCGGCACTACTAGAATCGTCCACCTTCATTTGCCCTGACATATTGCCGTACTCATAGATCCTCGCAATGCCGTGAAGATCTTTCATATAGCTCTTGGATACTACATCTTGTAAATTGTGATCCAATACGGCTTTGGAAAAGAACTGAAGAAACAGCTTGGCTTGATCTTCATGTGGGATAAACATTCTCTCAATCCCATCAAGTTCCGAAACATTGAGAGTCTTTTGCTTATCATCGCTATATGGCGGCAGGATGTGCTTAAGCGTGACATCGATCATTTCCTCTGCTGCCATTGTTTTCTGAATTTCTGACTGGATTTTCAAACCATAATAGGCTAAGAAAGACTTGAAAGCTTCAATGATCAAGCTATCTTTATTCTTAAAATAATAAGTGACAACGCCCTTTGAACAGTCCGCATACTCAGCGACCTTATCCAGCGTCATGCCATCAATCCCGTGTTTGCTCATACACATTAGTGTAGCGTTAATGACATCTGCTCGACGCTTTGGCTCCATTCCTACTTTAGGCATTGTTATCCTCCATGTTTACTCAAGTTTTTTTATACCGTACAGTCGGAATAAATAAAATATATACATAAATCCCACTTATGTCAAACCAAGTTTTAGAATATAAAAAGCCACCCGAAGGTGACTTTCGCATATTGAGCCTAGGTATGAATCTTGATTGAACTTGCTGACAATACTTACTCGGCGAGGACAACCTAGCATGTATCCCTGCAAGTAAAAGTGCTATAATTAATAAGATTTACGATGCAAGTCAGTCCACGAAATGGAAGGAGAAACAACCATGAATTCAGTGCAATTGAATCGTATCCATACAGGAAAAGGCTTTATAGCAGCCTTGGACCAAAGCGGCGGAAGTACTCCAAAGGCTTTGCTTCAGTATGGCATTAAGGAAAACAGCTATTCCAATGAAGAAGAGATGTATGCATTAGTGCATGAGATGAGAACGCGTATTATTAAGAGTTCCGCGTTTGATTCCCAGTACATTTTAGGTGCGATTTTATTTGAGAACACAATGGATCGTTCCATTGACGGGCAATTTACAGCCGATTATCTTTGGGAGAAGAAAGGCGTTGTGCCGTTTCTAAAAGTCGATAAAGGGCTCGCCGATCTTGAAAATGGGGTTCAGCTCATGAAGCCCTTTTCAGGTTTAGACGACCTTCTGAAGCGAGCGGTTGAGCGAAACATCTTCGGAACGAAAATGCGCTCGCTTATTAAGGAAGCCAATCCTGCCGGAATCAAACAAGTCGTTGAGCAACAGTTTGCCATCGGTAACCAAATCGCTCAGATGGGGCTGGTTCCGATTATCGAACCGGAAGTTGATATCCACAGCGCTGATAAGGGAGCATCTGAGAAACTATTAAAAGTTGAGATTTTCGATCAATTATCCAAACTTGGCAAAGACGTAAAAGTCATGTTAAAACTCTCCATACCGACGGAAAACAATTTCTACAGCGATTTAATGGAGGATCCGCATGTAGTTCGGGTAGTCGCTTTATCAGGCGGCTACACGCAAGCGGAAGCAAACGAAAAACTGGCTCATAATCATGGATTGATCGCCAGTTTCTCACGAGCCTTATCACAGGGACTTACCGCCGAGCAAACAGACGATGAATTCAACACGATGCTGTCCAAAACCATTCGTGACATTTATGAAGCCTCCATCACTTAAGGGAGTTCACTTGGTCAATCAAGCGAATCCAACGAATAATAAACGACTCCGATCTTTTTAAAAGCTCGGAGTCGTTGCTTGTTTGCTGACGAAGTCCATTCACCCATTCTATCATGATCGCGCTCTATTATATCCTCTATCCTCGTAAGGCTGCAATTTCTCCAGCCACCGCTTTTCCATTTGCTTAACCTCCCAGCGCACATCAATAACTCCGTCAGCTTCCTTCTCCTCAAGCACCTCATAGGTGAAAGTTTCGCTCCCCAGTTCTTTCCAGTCCTTTTGTAATTGGGCATTTGCGAATCTTCCCGCGTCCAGTTGCATCTGTAAGGTCATCCATTTGTTTTTCAGGTTAGGATAGCTATCTACGTAAATTTTGCCATTGACCTTGTTCGTTATCTGTATTGCACCCATGTAGGTCTTAATCTGCTTGTATTCCTCCTGAAGCTCCTTGCGTTTGTTCTTGTCCATGCTTTTCTCTCCTTTCTGGTCCTATAAATTGCTATAACAATTACAAATACCGAGCGATAATCCGAACCAACTTTGCAGGCAGCTCTGATAGATTCGTTATATCCAAAAATTTCTCATTCCCATAGATTTCATTAATCACATCCTTGTCCTGGCCTATTGCCGCTGCAAGAAATGTAATTCCTTTCCGTTCATACTCGGCTATGGTTTGCTGCATGTCTTTGATTGCATAATTTCCGGTATAATCATCCATGGCTTTGGGTTGCCCATCACTTAGGCTGATCAATAATTTTGTTTGCCCAGGTGAACCGGCTATTCGGTCTGCCATAATTCTAAGAGACATCCCATCACGATTATTACTTCTAGCACGAATCCCCATAAGTCTGAATCGATCATTGGTATCTGTATGATCAAAATCGGTATAAGCATAAATCGACATTTGCTCCAACTTGGAAGCATCCGCAGTATCCCCGTAAATCAAAATGGGAATATGACAAATTTGACAAAACTCATAGACGGCAATCACGGCACGCTTTGCAGCTTCTAATCTCCCAAACGCTGACATGGATGCTGACTCATCAACCCTTAGACCGACCACTAAGGAAGGGGAATCTGTAGGAGGACGTTTCTTGGCAAAATATCTAAAATCCCGATAAGCAACGCTATCCGCTTGAAATTTACTGCCATAATATTGATTCCTCGCAAATTCAGAAGATGTCTCATGTTCTAAAAGAGGAAGTGTCTTTCTGGCAATTTCCCGTACGACAGGCATGAGTTCCATACTTAGACTGACATATTCCTGTTGGTTTTCAAACGTATAATCCGGACGGTGAACAATAAGTTTAACCCTTTTATGAATAGAATCGGACACAACCTCCCTTGCGTCGCGATTCAGTTTTTTACGGAAATCTCGATCTTTTTGTTTCGCTTCGTCTGACATTGATTCAGGGTTTGCCTGATGATATTTGGGAGTACCACTCCCCTATCTGAACTTTCCATATCGGTAGAATCATCAGAAACGTCGGTAGTACTTTCATCACTATCCGCAGATTTTTTTATTGCAATCCCCTGTTCTTCATCTTTGTTATCGTGCTCAAAATCAGTATCGTCGATATTTCCCCACGTTCTTATCTCTACTTCATCAAAAATTCTTTTTTTTTTAATTCAATCTCAACTTGATCTAATCCCGCTAATAAACCATGGCTTTTCAGTGCTTCTTCCAATAGTTTAATTTCTTCGGAATCGGTTGTTATCTTGTAGATGACTTTATGATAAAGGGATTCTTTTGGTGAAGCACCTCCGGCAACCGCATCCGCCCAATAGAAAAATGAACGCATGCCCGCCACTCCTTTTATTGCATTGGCACGGGCTGTTTTGTCCAAGATCATAATGATCTCTGCCAAAACATCCAACACCTTTTCATCGGTAAAACCGGTTTTGGACATTGCCCGTTCAATCATGATTTCTTTGGTTGGGAGATCCATCTTCTCTGTATGCTGAACTCTGTCACGCAGTGCTTCATTTAGCGGTCTTGTCCCTGCATAACTGCGGTTTGTTGTGATGACCGCTATGAAATCCGGGTGTCTGCGTATGATTTCAGTGGGAAGATTAATGCTGCCATCCAGCTCTAAGGCAGAGTTAAGTGCCATTAATACTGCGGCATCCCGGATAACAGTGGGTTCTTGAATTTCTAGAAGATATCCTTTTTGATAGGCTCTGACGATTTCGGAGGGGTAAAAACGATACTCAATCTCTTCGTCCTCGGTATTTTGCTCCGCAGGCTCCATCTTTTCTAAACGCTCAGATGAAATGACCGGCAAAATAGCGCCAATAACGTCTGATTTATCCATATCAGCGAAACAAGTCACTTTCGTATAAGGCAGCCCGAATTCCGCCGACAATGCTTTGGCAAGTTGTGTTTTACCGGAACCGGCGTCACCTTCTAACAAAATATTGGCGATTTTCATCTCCCCGCGATGCCAGTTGCGCTTTATTTCTTTACAAATACGCAATTCTTCTTCACTTACCTTATGAGATAACGGCTTTTTCCAAATAAGTCCTTCTTCTATCTCCGTCAGTTGCCTTGTTGGCGACAATTTATATTCATCCTGATTGTTCATACCTTTTCACCTTTCCTAAATTGGTTAATACCCCATCTCTTTCAGAAGACTGGATAAGACACGAAGGCGTTCGCCAATCATTTCGCCATCATCACTAAGAGCTTGAGCAAACAGCTTAATATCATTATCGATCATGGGATTTTCTGCACACACGGACACACTCATCGCATCCCCTTGCAGCCCAATGCGGTCAATCATCGTGTTATCAGGGTCATACATTTTCGGGAAACGATACGCGTCCTGAAAATATAAGTTGCTTCTGCAAATCAAAATGGCAAGGTCAAGAACACGGTGCATAGGCAACTCTTCCGACTGCCTTGACCATTTTTCCCCTGTGTATCTCCATACTTTTGCTGAGATATCGACCTTTCCCCTATCATTCCATTGGGCCAATCCTAGGGACAGACCTTTTGCATCCGTATTTCGGGCGTACCGGCCGTCAACCTGCTCATAGTTTTCTGAAACAATAACTGGCTTATGTTTTAAAGTAGTTGGTATTTTCATTTGTTTACACGCTCCATCATTCGATTCACTAATTTACTAATTCAGTAATTTACTAAATTACTAAAATTTAAATTAATATTACCCTGCATTTCATCATCTGTCAATCCGGTTATTTAACCATAACTCGCTCATACGAAATGTATTTTCGATCAGCAACTAGCAACTTATATCGTTAAAATGAAAAGAAAAACGGCTTACGCCGTCCTTGAATACGAGGGCCAAGCCTGTTAGCTAACGATGCTTAACAGGGGCACGCTTCTATTGCCCCAATCTCAAAAAACATACAAGTATCCTAATTATCTTTTACTCAAATGATCGAGTTAGAACTTGATGCAAATCTTTCCAAAATGCGATCCCTTCGCTAAGTAATGCAGCGCATCGACTGCACGTTCGAATGGGAACACACGGTCAATGACCGGTTACTGTCCCGCTTTTTTTTGATAACAAGTCTAATTTAAAGAGAACAGGGCTGACCCCAAGTAGATTGTATCTACTTAAGGTCAGCCCCTATCATTATCTATCATCAGTTATTCAACATCAAAACCCGCATCTTTCCAAGCGGCAGTACCACCATCGATATAAGCCACGTCTTGAAAGCCCATTTGTTTCAGCAAGTAGGCTCCTAAGGAAGCTTGTCCGCCTGCTCCGCATGTAACCAAGATGGGGCGGTTCCTATCGGAAAGCCGCTCGTCACGCAGCCGCTCAGGCACGCCTAAATCCGCTCGAATTGGCAGCATACCTAAGGAAATGTTTACACTGCTTGGAATAAGTCCGCATGCTCCTGCATCCGCGGCATCCTGGACATCAATGACCAAAGTCTCAGGATTAGCATTCATTTTTTCTCTTGCTTCCTTAGAGGAAATTCCAGGCACATTCTCGCGAGCTTCAGTTACCATGTCTTTAAAGGTTTTTGCCATTTTGGTTTGCACTCCTTGTTTAATGGTTTATATAAATTAGCTGTTACTTACTAAAGTCTCATCTTTAATCCGACTTCTACATATTATGCGGGGTAACCTCCGCCAGGTGGCGGCCAAGCTCCATTCATTCGGCGGAGCAAAACGATTTCTCCCAAGTGATAGGAATTGTGAGAGGCAATGTTGCGCAAAATCCCTGCTTTCGTCTCCGTCGGAAACTTTTCAAGAGTTTCATCTAGTTGTGATGTTCGAGCAATCTCACAAGCTCTCTCAATCCCTTGTAGAAAATTTTGAACGATCGTCTCCCATTCCTCTTCACTCTCAGGACTTGCTGCGCTAGGCCAACTGTCCATAACATGCGAAGGCAATTCGGGCTTGCCACCCTCAAGGTAAGCCAACAAAAATACCTGCCAGTAGCTCATATGCTTCAACAACTGATATATGGTGTATGGCGCACCCGCGGTGCTAGTACCTGCAAGTTCAGCAGTAATATCGCGCAGTGCTCTGGTTATCGGAATATGCCCTCGTTCTCCTACTAATGATTTCACAAGTGCTTCACCAAATGCTTTATTGGATTCATTCATAGACATCGCTGTCATCTCCAGTCTCCTTCTGTCATTTTTGATGTATATTCCTAATTTATTAACCCTAAATTAAATTGCTCAAAATATAATTTCGTAAAATCATAATATCCCAAATATATGAAGCATGTCAAGTCGGTTCATTTTCCGCAGGAACGTGTAAGTATCACCGACATTCATATAATTTTTATATTTGTTCATCCGATGGTATATTGGTTTTAGAATGGTTAAATGATACAATATGGAAATGATAGACAATCAAACCTGAGGAGTGAATGTAATGGCTATTGATGTATATCTTAATTTTAACGGAAACACTCGTGAAGTTATTGAGTTTTACGCAGAAGTATTTGGACTAGACAAGCCACAAATCATGACCTTTGGAGATACACCACCCGACCCATCCTATCCTCTTCCTGAGGAAGCCAAACATTTAGTTATGCATGCACGCTTAAGCATTTCTGGAAGTACAGTTATGTTCTCCGATGTTTTCCCGGGCATGCCTTACATTGCCGGTAACAACATTAGCCTTTCCTTAGTGAGCAAAGATATCGATGAAGTGAAGTCAGCTTTTCATAAGTTGAAAGAAGGCGGCAAAGTAGGCATGGAGCTTCAAGAAACTTTCTGGAGCAAATGCTATGGCAACCTAGAAGATAAATTCGGCATTCAATGGCAGTTTAACTACGACAATGGTGAAACGGTTTATTAATTAAATTTTTTCACTATACAAAAAGGATATTCAATCTTTCTTTCTCAAGAAAAAATTGGATATCCTTTTTTACATTCATTTACAATATCGGAGAAACCAATTTCGATACGGACTCCAGAAACCGAATCCGTAAGGACCGCTTATCATATTCCTCCAATGTCAGCTCCATACAGCCGTCCATATCCTTCCAGAACGTGTTTTCCAGCTTCTTCGCCGTCTCCGCATGATACATCAAGGCGTTAGTCTCGAAATTCAGCCGAAGGCTGCGAATATCGAAGTTGGCCGTCCCTACAGAGGCAACCTGCCCATCGACGATGATCGTTTTCGCATGAAGGAAGCCTTGATCATATAAGTAGCATTTCACTCCAGCTCGCAGCAATTCACCTACATAATACAAGGAAGCCCAATGTACAAACATATGGTCTGCTTTCTCAGGGATCATGATTCTAACGTCAATGCCCGATAGAGCGGCAATGCGCAGCGCATTCAACATACTCTCTTCAGGGATAAAATAAGGAGTCTGCAGGAGGATTCTGCACTTGGCCATGTGAATCATTTTAAGGAATGTAAACACGAAATGCGGCCATGCTTCATTAGGTCCACTTGCCACAATCTGCATTGGCACGTGTTCCAGGCTATTGGCTTCCACCATAGTTTCGGGAAAATACTCAGGCGCAACTTCCATTTGATGCACGGATGCTAAGTTCCAGTCCAGAATAAATCTCGACTGCAAAGCGCGAACGACGCTTCCGGTCAAACGAAGGTGTGTATCCCGCCAGTACCCAAATCGCGGATCTAAACCCAGATATTCATTACCGACATTGAATCCGCCTATGTACCCAATCTGACCATCAATAATAACCAATTTACGATGATTGCGATAATTTACCCGATAGTTCAGAAATGGAATTCGTGATGGGAAAAATGCCGCTTTTTGCCCGCCAGCCTTAAGGAAATCTCGAAAAAAGGAATCCTTCAACGACCTTGAGCCAATATCGTCATATAAGAATTTAACGTGGACCCCCTGCTCCGCTTTCCTCGTGAGAGCTTCCATGATCTTGTGACCCAACGAATCATTCTTAACGATATAATACTGCATATGTATATGGGACTCCGCAGCTTCAATTTTCGTCAGTAAATCATTGAATTTAGCAACACCGTCTGTGAAAATATGTACACCATTATCCTGCGTGAGGAACGCATCATTCGTTGCGACATTCAAATAAATCAAATCTCGGTACTGACTTACCATCGGATCAATATAGGGCAGCGTCCCGTCGATTAGCTGTTCTCGCTGCTCTGAAATGACGGTTTGCACTCTTTCTAGCATGCGGCGATTCCATTTATACAGTTTTCTGCGGCTTAAATTTTGTCCAAGCATCACGTAGAGTAGGAATCCGAGGATCGGAATGAATAAGAGCACCATAAGCCATGACCAGGTTGCCGCCACGTTTCGACGTTCTAAGAACACAACCGTTATGGCAAGTAAAATATTGATCACAAAGACGACAGTTAGTACATGTGATAGCCAGTCCATAACACCACTCCAAACCATTTATATCCACTCTTCACTATTATACCTGAATTTCGACAAATTAGGAAAAGACCCCCTATTCACATCGTGAATAAGAGGTCATTTACAAGCTGCCATTTATGCTATTTTCTTAATTAGGCACAGTTTTCTTAAATAATAAACGCCGCCTACTTTAATGACATCATCCGAATAAGCTTCAATCAATGAACCTGCGTCTTCCAATTCACCATCAAACCACACCTCTACAGGTGTTTGAAACAACATGCAATGATACATATCTGCATCCGTTAAACATACCTCAGTCCGGCTCATTATGAACAACTGCCTCTCCTAAAAAAATTTCACCCGGTAATGTCTTTATCGACACGATCAAGGAAAAAATGAAGAGGAACTAGATAGAAGAAGAGACTGGAAGCAAGTTGCCTCCAGTCTCCTTTTAAGCGTTGGGATTAACCATTACTTTATAAAGTGCGATATACTGCTGCGCTGACTTTTTCCAGCTGAAATCGCCTTTTTTCATATTTTGCTGAATTTTCAGCCATGCCTCTCTATCATTCTTGTAGAAAAATACAGCACGTCGAATGATATGCAGCATGTCATGCGCGTTATAATTGCTGAATGTGAACCCGGTTCCTTCACCCGTGAATTCATTGTAAGGCTGCACGGTATCTTTCAATCCGCCAGTTTCTCTGACAACAGGTACAGATCGATAACGTAGTGCGATCAACTGTCCAATCCCACAAGGCTCGAACTGTGACGGCATCAAGAATAAGTCAGATGCGGCATAGATTTGATGGGCTAATGATTCATCGAAATAGATTTGAGCAGATACTTTATCTGGATGCATCTGAGCCGCATATCGGAACATTTGCTCATAACTATAATCGCCAGTACCGAGAACGACGAGTTGAATGTCTAAAGCGAGAATCTCTGAAATGACATGCTGGATGAGATCAAGCCCTTTTTGCTGTACCAAACGAGTGACCAACGCAATCATTGGTACATCAGCGTTCACAGGCAGACCCAAGCGCTCCTGTAGAGCTAGCTTATTCTGCTGCTTCTTCGGTAAGGAATCTCGATAATTCACCACTAGATGCGAATCGGTCATGGGATCGAACACATCATAATCAATACCATTGACGATGCCCGTTAATTGATCTTTGCGATGGCGCAGCAGGCTGTCCAAACATTCACCATAAAAAGGAGTTTGAATTTCCTCCGCATAGGTCTGACTTACCGTTGTTATCCGATCCGAATAGAGGAGCCCGCCTTTGAGGAAGCTTGCTCCACCATGCAATTCAAGCGCTGTTCCGGTGAAATGATCGTCTGATAAACCGAACAAATCTTTTAGTAGGGATTGATCAAACACACCTTGGTATTTCAAATTATGAACGGTAGACATCGTCTTCATCTCGCTATAGAAAGGGAGATGTTGATAATGCGCCTTTAGCAGGACAGGAATCATACCCGTCTGCCAATCATGGCAATGAATCACATCCGGCTGGAAGTCAAGTAACGGGAGCGCCTCAATAACCCCTCTGCAGAAGAACCCAAAACGCTCCGCCTCGTCGCCATACCCATAAATGCCTGGACGCTTGTAATAAAATTCATTATCCACGAAATAAAAAGTAACTCCATCATGCTGAAGCATCTCTATCCCGATGTATTGCTTTCTCCAACCGATGTACACATCAAATGTGATTACCTTCGTCATTGCTTTCCGATATACAGCAGGGATATCGCCATATTTAGGTAAAATAACCCGCACATCCAGTCCTTGACGAGTAAGCTCCTTTGGTAACGAGCCAATTACGTCAGCTAGACCGCCTGTTTTAATAAAAGGTACAGCCTCAGATGCAGCAAATAAAACTTTCATCTTCCTACTCCTTTTATTTGATCTAGATCACTTTCGTTTTCGCAGCAATGAATGGTGCTTTGTTATCTCCCGTTAAGACACGTCCGCGACTAATGAAGACATCCTTATCCAGGATTGCGTTCTCAATAATAACATTCTCTTCAATCTCACAGTTTTGGAGGATGATACTGTTCTTCACGTAAGCACCTTTTCTGATTTTGACACCACGGAACAGGATACTATTCTCCACTTTACCTTCGATGACACAGCCGTTAGCGATGAGTGCGTTTTTAGCTGCTGCGGTATCCAAGTACTTCGCTGGCGGTTCATCCTTAACCTTCGTGTAAATCAGGTTTTTCTGGAAGAATAACTCTCTCCAGATCGCCGGATTAAGCAGCTGCATACTGTGCTTGTAATAGCCTTGGATCGAATTCACAATCCCTACATGGCCTTCAAATTTGTAGCCATACACACTCAGCTTATCAATGTTTTTCATAATGCCATCGCGCACCAAATGATCGTAACCTTGCGCTAAGCAAGATTCAACCATATCCAGCAGGAGCGCTTTGCTCATGATGTACATTTCCATTGAAATGTTGTTAGTGCGCAATCTGCCTGTGTGATCCTCCATAAGAGTCACTTGTCCGCTATCCTTGACTGCTAGACGACGGAATTTCCCTTGAATATCCTCATCTGTTTGCTTATAGATAACCGTAATGTCTGCTTGTGTATCCTCATGGTAACGCACAGCGTCACGCAGATCGAGATTGCATACCATATGGCTTCGTGAAATTATGACAAGCTCTTCTTTACCGCGATAGAAATAATCCCTATGGCTATAGAACTGGTATAAATCACCACGTGAAATGCCTGTTGGTTCATTGAGCACAGACGGGAGCACGAACAAGCCGCCCCGCTTCCGGTCTAAGTCCCATTCCTTCCCAGAACCCAAATGATCCATGAGCGAACGATATTTATGTTGAGTGAATACAGCAACATTATCAATGCCGGAATTCACCATATTGGACAATGTAAAATCAATTAATCGATAACGGCCGCCGAACGGCACAGATGCTGGGCAACGAAAGTAGGTCAGTTCTTCCAAATCATCCGGTTCATTCACTAAATTAATGACACCCATTACATGTTTCACACGACATCATCCCTTCTGATTGGCATTCGCTGATATCCGTTCATTACCACCAATAAGCACAATTTCTCCTTTGCCATCTACCACAGCACCGTCTTCAACGACCGTGTTTTCGCCAATAATGGCTTTGTTAATCGTTACGTTATTACCAATTTTGGCATTAGGCATAATGACGGAGTCGCGAATCTGGCTTCCTTCGCCAACCTGTACTCCGAAGAACAGAACGGAATGATCGACATCCCCGAATATCGCGCAGCCTTCATTAACGAGAGAACGTTTTATATTCGCAGTTGGCGCCACATACTGTGCTGGCTGGTAAGGATTCTGGGAGTATACCCGCCAATCCTTATCATTTAAATTAAGCTCATTATTATCGTCCAGCAGGTCCATGTTCGCTTCCCACAGACTGTCGATCGTACCGACATCTTTCCAGTAACCCTCAAATGGATAAGCGAACATTCTCGCCTCATCTTTCAACATCATTGGAATAATATCTTTCCCAAAATCTTTGCTGGAGTTAGGATTTTCTTCATCCTGGGTAAGATAAGATTTCAGTACGCTCCAATTAAAAATATAAATACCCATCGAAGCCAAATTACTATTCGCTTCTTTCGGTTTTTCTGCAAATTCAGTTATTTCTTGTTTGTCATTGACACTCATGATGCCGAATCGGTTCGTTTCCTCCCACTTCACTTCAATGACAGCAATCGTTGCGTCGGCTTTCTTCTCTTTGTGGTAAGACAACATCAAATCGTAGTCCATTTTATAGATGTGATCACCCGAGATGACCAAAACATATTCGGGATCATATTGCTCAATAAAGCCGATATTGCGATAAATGGCATTCGCTGTTCCTTTATACCAATCCCCGCCCTTTTGCTCCATGAACGGCGGCAAAACCGTCACACCACCATATTTGCGGTCAAGATCCCACGAGCTTCCAATCCCAATGTACGTATTGAGTACGAGAGGTTGATACTGGGTTAGAACACCAACGGTGTCAATCCCTGAATTCGTACAATTGCTGAGGGTAAAATCAATGATACGATACTTCCCGCCAAAATGAACGGCCGGCTTGGCTAAATTGTTCGTCAGAACGCCTAATCTTCGTCCTTCTCCTCCAGCAAGGAGCATGGCAACACATTCTTTACTGCGCATATCTGATTTCCCCCTTCAACTTCGTCAATCACAGTTTGGAATTCACTCACACATTTTATATAAACAGCCGCAAGCGGCGGAATACACAACGCTAAACTATTAGGCAGCCCGTGCCATGACCGCTTTTCACTGGATATTGGCTCTGTGTTACCTTGACCAGAACCTCCAAACTCGGGTGCATCGCTGTTAAATACGACTTCGTACACACCATGGCGTGGAACGCCAATCCGGTAATCCGGGTGTACGACAGGGGTGAAATTACATACGAGAATCAAGTCATCCTCAGGCAATTTCCCTTTACGCATAAAAGTCACAACGCTCTGGCTCTCATCATGAGGGTTGATCCACTGGAACCCATCCGGATGATGATCCAACTGCCACAACGCCGGCTGGTCCAAATAAAATTGATTTAGTGCCTTGACATAGTGATGCATTTGACTATGTTTTTCGTAGCCTTCAAGTAAAAACCAATCGAGTTCTTCAAGATCTTTCCATTCGTCGAATTGACCGAACTCACTGCCCATAAACAGCAGCTTTTTACCAGGGTGACCCGTCATATACCCATATAGAACGCGTAGATTAGCAAATTTCTGCCAATAATCGCCTGGCATCTTGTGAAGGAGCGAACGTTTGCCATGCACAACTTCATCGTGCGAAAGCGGAAGTACATAATTCTCACTAAAAGCATACATGAATGAGAACGTGATCAGCTTGTGATGATACTTGCGATTAATAGGATCTAATTTCATATATCGCAGCATATCGTTCATCCAACCCATGTTCCACTTATAATTAAATCCGAGACCTCCATCATGGACAGGCGCAGTAACGAGCGGCCAATCGGTAGAATCCTCGGCCATCATCAATGCATCAGGGTAGAAAGAGAAGACGACCTGATTCAGCTTGCGCAGGAATGCGATCGCTTCGGGATTATCATCCCCACCCCATTGATTCTTGATCGGTTCCTCGCTCCATCTGCCAAAATTCAAGTGCAGCATGGAAGCTACAGCATCCACTCTTATCCCATCAATATGGTACATGTCCATCCAAAATACAGCATTTGAAATTAAAAAGGCTTGTACTTCGGGTCGACCAAAATCGAAAGTAAGTGTACCCCACTCCAACTTCTCAGCTTTACGCGGGTTTTCGTATTCATACAAAGGCTTGCCATCAAATTGCCTAAGTCCATGACTGTCCTTACAGAAATGGCCAGGGACCCAATCCATAATGACCCCAATACCCTTCTGATGACACCGGTCAACGAAATGCATGAACTCCTTTGGAGCACCATGGCGGCTCGTTACGGAGAAATAACCTGTTGCTTGATAACCCCATGAACGGTCATACGGATGTTCTGCAAGCGGCATTAATTCAATGTGTGTATACCCCATCTCAACTGCATAATCGACTAGCTCTTCAGCAAGCTGATCATAGGTATATAAGTCTTCACTATGTCGTTCCTTTTTGCGCCATGTACCTAGATGAACCTCATAAATGGATAGTGGCTTATTGTAAGCGGGGCTTTCCTTTTTCTGCTGCTGCCATGCCTGATCCTGCCATTCGTAACCTTCTAGATCAACGACACGCGATGCGGTACCCGGACGTAATTCCGAATAAAAGGCATACGGGTCTGCTTTCAACAAAATCTGACCCGTCTCGCTATGAATTTCAAACTTGTAATAATCGCCTTCCCTTGCTTCTGGAACGAATAATATCCATAAGCCAAGAGTACTAAACTTCTCCATACGGTGAATCCCCGATTGCCAACTGTTGAAATCACCAAGCAAGCAAATCTGTTTGGCATGAGGTGCCCATACCGCAAAACGAACTCCCTCTTGTCCTTTTGTTTTGCTTACATGCGCCCCTAAGATGCGATAACTGTGGTAAAGGGATCCTTCATGAAGCAGAAACAAATCTTCTGGGCTAGGTATTCCAACATTTGCCCCCACGTTATCCCTCCTTAGATCAACCTGATTTCGTCAAAACTGGATTTTACTTATAATCGGCCTTACGTTACAAATACAACAAACAGGCAAAGAATCCTTCATTTTTACATTAAAAAAAAAAGGAAATTACCTGACCCTCGGTGAATTATTTGAGGGACATTATCTCGAGAGGTGGAACACAAATAATGAAAGATAAAGTAAAGGGTCTTATAATTGGTTTAACGATCGGTTCCGTATTAAGCGGGACCGTAGCTTTTGCAGCGAACAGTCAGATTGAAGTAGCATTCCGAAGTCTTAAGTATATGTTTGACGGTGTTGAGAAAGCACCTTCCGATGGAAAAGGATTTATTTACGAAGGCTCAACTTATGTACCTCTTAGATTCGTAAGTGAAGCACTAGGCAAAAAGGTCGAGTGGGACGAAGAGAATGGAACCATTTGGATCGGAAACAATCCTAATCATGTAGTTGCAACTTACAAGGGTGGAACTGTCACCAAGGGCGAATTTGATACTTTCTTTGCCTTGCAAGCTCTCTTCAATGGAGCTCATGCTGCTTCTAAAGATGACCCGAAGTATCAAACAAGCATGATTACACAATTAATTCAAAACCGAATCCTTTTCAGTAAAGCATCCGAAGCCGACCAGAACGCTGCCAAAGACGGTGCTGTTAAACAAATCGCTGATTGGAAAAACCAATTTGGTGAAGCGAAATTCCTGGAAGATTTGAAAAAGGTGAACACGACAGTCGCTGATCTTCAATATTTCCTAGTTGGCAATATCGGTGCACAAAATTATATCAAGTCCAGCATTTCTGATGCCCAATTAAAAGCCAAATATGATGAAACACTTAAAGCAGATAAAGATGCTTATACCATTGCTTCCGTGCGTCACATTTTAATTGGATTGAATGACCCATCAAGCTCAGACAACAAAGTTATTCGTACGAAAGAGGAAGCACTCAAACGAGCAAAAGAAGTACAACAGAAGCTTAAGAACGGTGAAGATTTTGCTAAGTTAGCCAAAGAATACTCAGATGACCCAGGCTCCAAAGATGCAGGAGGTCTTTATGCGGATGCTGATGTAAGTCAGTGGGTACCTGAGTTTAAGAAAGCAGCTATCGAGCAAACGATCGGAACAATTGGTGAACCTATTGCGACAGATTTTGGCTATCACGTTATTAAAGTAGAAGCCAGATCTGTTAAATCCTTTGATTCTGTGAAAGATCAGCTGAAAGCTTCGCTTGAACAATCGCAATTTCAACAATTTGTAGAAAAAGAACTGCCAGGTTTGATTGAAAAGATCGATTTAGGTCAATAAATGGTGTACAATGAATGTTTGTTAAAGTATACAAGTTGAAGGATGGAATGCAGCATGTTTTATGCAAAAGACTGGGTTGATTATGAGCTCCTCGATACTGGCGGCGGCGAAAAGCTCGAGCGTTGGGGCACGATCGTACTAAGAAGACCAGACCCGCAAATCATTTGGCCGCTACAAAAAGAAACACCGGCCTGGCGTCAAGCTGACGCCCATTATCACCGCAGTTCCAGCGGCGGCGGACAATGGGAGCAGCGCGCAGAGCTTCCTGAGCGCTGGACGATTAATTATGACCAGAAGTTGTCCTTCTATATTAAGCCAACCAGCTTCAAGCATACGGGCTTATTCCCTGAACAAGCCGTCAACTGGAAATGGATGATGGACAAAATCCAAGGAGCTGGACGTCCAATCAAGGTATTGAACCTGTTTGCTTATACAGGCGGAGCCTCACTGGCTTGCGCTTACGCAGGTGCCGAAGTTTGCCATGTGGATGCCTCCAAAGGAGTCGTTCAATGGGCAAAGGAAAATCTGCATCTGAGCGGCCTTGGCAGCCGTCCTGTTCGATTTATTACGGATGACGTGTTCAAATTCGTACAAAGAGAACAGCGCCGCGGAAGCAAATACGATGCGATCATCATGGATCCGCCTTCCTACGGACGTGGACCAAACGGTGAGACTTGGAAATTAGAAGATGATCTCTTCCCTTTCATTGAGACCTGCCAATCGATTCTGACAGACAATCCGTTGTTCCTGTTGATCAACTCTTATACAACGGGAATCTCGGCAACTGTGCTTCAGAACATTTTAAGCATGTCGATGAAAGCCAAGCATGGCGGCACGATCTCCAGTGGCGAAATCGGCCTGCCGATCACCCACTCTGGGTTGATGCTCCCTTGCGGTATTCTGGGACGCTGGGAGGCGTAACAGTGGCAGCATCTAGAGATGGCTCGGGAGCATCACAAATTCCGATACTGTTCGAAGACAACCACATTCTTGTGGTGGAGAAGCCCGTCAACATGCCTACGCAGGAAGACGATTCTCGCGATCCTGATCTGCTGAATGTACTGAAGGCAGATCTGAAGCAGCGTCATAACAAGCCCGGCAATGTATACCTCGGGCTTGTACACCGGCTTGATCGTCCCGTTGGCGGTGTGATGGTATTCGCCAAAACGTCAAAAGCCGCGTCCCGGCTATCTGACGCGGTAAGAACGAGGCAGCTCGACAAGACGTACGTCGCTGTCGTGCATGGCAAGCCGCCACAGCCGTCCGCTACGCTGCGTCACTGGCTTTGGAAAGACACGCGGACAAATACCGTCAGCGTGGTCAGAGAAGGCCAGCAGGACGCCAAGGAGGCTGTGCTGGACTATAAGCTGCTCGGCAGCCAAGACGGGCTCAGCTTGATCCAGATCAAGCTGCACACCGGGCGGCCGCATCAAATCCGCGTGCAGCTGGCAGCCATCGGCTGCACGCTCTACGGCGACCAGCGCTACGGCAGCGCGGTCAACAAGCCCGGCCAGCAGCTTGCGCTGTGGGCCACGGCTCTTGCCTTTGAGCATCCTACGCTCAAAGAGACGCTGCGCTTTCGGTCGCTGCCGCCGTTGCAGCGGCCCTGGAGCGAATTTACACTCCCAGAGCTGTAAATTCTTGCACACTCCTGGGTCGCTATTAATTGGCGACCTTCCCAAGCAAATAAATAAGCAATTTCTGATTATGGGCGGAAACGCGGCTCAGGTACGAATCCAAAAGTTGTTCCCGGATTCTCATACCTCGCTCGCATTCCGCCTTTCCTTTATCCGTGACGTTGACCCAAACGATGCGGCGGTCTTTCTCATCCCGCTCCCTTACGATCAATTCACCTTTCTCCATCCGATCTAACAATGTTGTCACAGCTGCTGGTGTTGTGGATAAATATTCGATTAAATCAGAAGGCTTCATCCGTTCATTCGTCATAAGCAGCTCTAACACGTTAAGCTGTCCTTCAGTAATAGTAGGGGCTAATCCTACCTCCATCTGGTTCTTCAATTCCTTAGACAATTTCAACCATAGCTTCCCAAATTCATCAGAATACACCCTCATCAACTCGCTTCCAACATCTCCTAAGGCAAGTATAGCATGCCTTTTCTTTGGTTTAAAGGTTAATGCCATTAATATTTTCAGACAAAAATTGCACGGTTTGAGACATGCTGTGTCTTGCTGTCGATCCTTCTATTACTTTGTCTGATTAACAAGAATTCGCCCAAGCTTCTCGACTTCTTTTAACACCTCGCCCACTACTTACATATACTGTGAAGCAGGTATGTACGGTTCTTACTAACGAAAATAGTTTATATGGCTTTGTCATTTTCACCAAGAGGAGACTTTCGATTCACTCTATTTAGCAGCTTGAAGTTGCATTTCGTACAACAGTTTGAGCCCATTTGTTGCGAAATGGCCTATATAGGAGGACCAAATTGTTGTGAATTATGCAACAACGAAAGGTGAGAGGCAAATGGGATGGATGAATGAATCGACGTTTTCAATAGTCTAATCTTACGATGCTAGTTTCGAATGAAAATTCAAAGGAGTGGTTTACGGTGGAAGCTTGGAAAATAGAGCTTGGTAAAAAGGCACTTGAAGCTGGCATAATGAAAGACCCACAGTGGCTGGATCGATTAGACGAACCGATGCCCCTGTGGGTCCTATTGGAGTTAGCTTTTATGCTCATTGAGAAGCTGGATCCACCTACAGTCAGCTATGATTGAGGGAATCTCAGGATCTCTACGATCGCATCTGTTTTGGAAACAGGAATAAGTTGTTTGCCTTGTGCTTTCCGATCCTCCAGAGGTGCTGTCTCTGTTGAGAAACGCAGCTTCTCCCCATTACTCATGACAGCCGTAATGAGATAATCCATCTTCACGATAAATGTTCGTATTAAGGTTGAACCGTTAGGTCTCACACGCTTGCCTTCTTTAAATTCGAAGGTAAGTATGCCCTTCCCGCCGCGTCCTTGGATGGGATAGTCCACGACTAGGGAACGCTTTGCATACCCGAGGTCCGAAATGACCAGCACTTCCCCTTCATCCCCATAAATCCACTCGGCTGAGACGACTTCATCGTCCTCCTTGAGCTGGATGCCGCGCACACCCGCGGCCGCACGGCCCATCGGGTTCACTTCTTCCTCACGGAAACGGATGCTCATGCCCTGCTTCGTGACAAGCAAGATTTCTTTCGTATTATCACTTAGATGTACATGAAGGACTTCGTCATGCTCACCGAGCTTACAAGCCACGATTCCGTTGGAGCGGTTCGTCATATATTCTTTCAGCTCTGTACGCTTCACTTGTCCTTTGCGTGTGACGAACACAAGCGACTTGGTCGGATCCTCAAAGCCCTTCACTGGAATAACGTTTACAATGCGATCTTCCTTGGCAATAGGAATGACATTTACGATCGCGGTACCGTTCTCTTTCCACTTATACTCAGGCACTTGATGGACAGGCAGTAAGTAATATTGACCTTTCTTCGTGAAGATCAGCAAGCTTTCGATCGTATTCACGTCGAGCAGGAAGCGCAAGTAATCGCCTTCCTTCAGCCCTGTATTCTCGAGTTCTCCGCCTGAACGTGTGAAGGAAAGCTTGCTCGTCCGTTTCAAGTAACCTTCATTGGACAACGTAACCAGGACGTCCTCCGCGTTCACGAGTACCTCAAGATTAACTTTCAGTTCTTCCACTTCACCTTGAATATCTGAGCGGCGGTCAATGCCATATTTCTTGCGGATTTCGCCCATTTCATCTTTGATAACGCCCAACAGCTTCTTCAAGCTGCCAAGAATACCACGTAAATAGGCAATCGTTTTCTCAACATCTTTCAACTCTTTTTCAAGCGTTGTGATTTCTAAATTCGTTAATCGGTATAATTGCAAAACAAGAATAGCATCTGCTTGTCGGTCTGAAAATCCAAACTTCTCAACAAGGTTATTTTGCGCATCTTGCCGATTCTTGGAAGCTTTTATCGTTGCGATAACTTCGTCCAAAATGTTAAGAGCTTTGACAAGCCCCTCTAACACATGTGCGCGGTCCTCAGCTTTCTCGAGCTCGTATTGAGAACGGAACGTGACAACTTCCTTCTGATGCTCAATGTAAGCTTCAAGGATTTCACGAATACCCAATTGACGAGGCGCTTTATTCACAATCGCAACCATATTGAAATTGTAGGTCACTTGCAAGTCTGTCTTCTTCAGTAAGTAAGCCAAAATACCCTGGGCATCAGCTTCCTTCTTAAGCTCCACGACGATCCGTAACCCATTACGACCGCTTTCATCGCGTACTTCGGCAATTCCTTCAATTTTCTTCTCAAGCCGAATGTTCTCCATGGCCGTTACCAGACGAGATTTGACAACTTGATAAGGGATCTCCGTGATTACTATTTGTTGTCTGCCGCCGCGCATATCTTCTATCGCTGTTTTGGAACGTATGTAAATACGGCCTTTTCCTGTGCGATAAGCTTCGCGAATGCCTTCTTCACCCATGATAATGCCAGAAGTAGGGAAGTCGGGTCCTTTGACAATTGTCATCAATTCTTCGACGGTAATCTCAGGCTTGTCGATCATGGCTGTACAAGCATCGATGATTTCCCGCAAATTATGTGGAGGAATTTCCGTTGCAAATCCAGCCGAAATCCCACTAACACCATTTACAAGTAAGTTCGGATACCGCGCAGGGAGCACAACGGGCTCCTTTGTGGAATTATCGAAATTATCCTTGAACATGACCGTACGTTTCTCGATATCACGCAGAAGTTCCATCGCGATCTCAGATAATCTGGCCTCTGTGTAACGCATAGCAGCCGGCGGATCATCATCCAGTGATCCCCAGTTACCATGGCCATCCACAAGGGTGTGGCCCATCTTCCACGGCTGCGCCATACGAACCATACCATCATAAATGGAAGCATCTCCGTGCGGATGGTAATTCCCCATGACATCACCGACGGTTTTGGCCGATTTACGATAAGGCTTATCAGGGGTATTGCCAGAGTCGTACATCGCGTACAATACACGTCGTTGTACAGGTTTCAAACCATCTCTTACATCTGGAATCGCGCGATCCTGAATAATATATTTAGAATAACGCCCGAAACGATCGCCAACGATCTCCTCCAGATAGGCAGGTAAAAACTCTTCTAATATGTTCATCTTTCATTCACCACTCTTTTTGGTCTACTCTACATATTCGGTAAAATCGACGTTCTCGATAATCCACCGTTTGCGTGGATCTACCTTATCGCCCATTAATGTTGTTACTCGTCGTTCCGCTTTAGCGGGATCTTCAATTTGTACCTGCAGCAAGGTACGGCTTTCCGGATTCATCGTCGTTTCCCACAACTGCTCCGGATTCATTTCACCAAGTCCTTTATAACGCTGCAGCTCGGTATTCTTGCCAAGTTCTTTGACAACGACCTGTAGTTGATCGTCCGTCCAAGCGTACTTGTATCCACCATTCTTGCCTTTTCTGGTCACTTTGTAAAGCGGAGGTTGTGCGATGTACACCCTGCCCTGATCAATCAATGGTTTCATATAGCGGTAAAAGAAGGTCAAAAGCAGAACCTGAATGTGTGCACCGTCCGTGTCTGCATCTGTCATTATAATAATTTTACCGTAATTCATCTCTTCCGCTTCGAATTCAGAACCAACCCCCGCCCCAATAGCGGCAATGATCGCTTTGTATTCATCATTTTTCATAATATCGAGAAGCTTGGATTTCTCTGGATTCATCGGTTTTCCTTTGAGCGGTAAAATCGCCTGATGCTTGGAATCACGTCCTTGCTTGGCTGAACCGCCAGCGGAATCTCCTTCGACAATGAACAATTCATTGCGCTGCAAATCCTTCGATTGTGCAGGGGTAAGCTTGCCATTCAGATTCGAGCTCTCACTCTTTCCTTTTTTACCGCTGCGAATTTCTTCCCGCGCTTTACGCGCGGCTTCGCGTGCTTTGGAAGCTTGTACTGCCTTCTTCAGCATCATTTGCGCGATCTGTGGATTTTCCTCCAAGAAAACTGTCATTTTATCGGAAACAACCGCATCCACTGCACTTCTTGCATTCGCGCTTCCAAGCTGATCTTTCGTTTGACCAACGAATTCAACATCGCCCATCTTGATATTGATAACAACCATCATACCTTCCCGAAGGTCGGTACCATCCAGATTTTTTTCTTTTTCTTTGATAATGCCCCCTTTACGGGCATATTCATTCATGACGCGCGTATAAGCTGTCTTAAAGCCAGTCTCATGCGTACCGCCGCCGCGAGTGGGGATGGAGTTAACGAAGGAAGCGATCGTTTCTGTGTAGCCATCGTTATATTGCAGGGCCACCTCGACTTCGATTTCATCTTTTTCTGCGGCAAAATGAATCACAGGATGAAGAACCGTTTTCTCCTCATTCAGGAATTCAACAAATTGACTTGCGCCACCCTCATATTGAAAAGTATCCAGTTTATCTGATCGTTCGTCTTTCAAGTTAACGAGAAGTCCTGAGTTGAGGAAAGCAATTTCTTGCAAACGTTCTGCTAAAGTATCGTAGTTTATCGTTGTTCCGCCTTGAAATACGCGTTTGTCTGGCTTGAAGGTTACTTTTGTTCCTGTGCGATTCGTATTACCTACGACTTCGAGTCCAGTAACCGGTTCACCGACATGCTCGATTCCTGCATCGTCTACCCAATATTCAAAGCGCATTTTATGCACTTTGCCATCTCGGTAAATTTCAACTTCCAGCCATTCGGATAAAGCATTCGTTACCGATGCGCCAACGCCATGGAGTCCGCCAGACTTCTTATAGCCTGAACCACCAAATTTGCCGCCAGCATGTAAAATAGTAAATACAACTTGCGGAGTTGGCACGCCAGTTTTATGCATACCGGTAGGAATCCCCCTACCATTATCCTGAACTGTAATGGACTGATCTTTATGTATCGTCACATTAATTTTGGAACAATGTTTGGCAAGATGCTCGTCAACTGCATTGTCCACAATCTCCCAGATCAGATGATGTAGACCAGATGAACTTGTACTCCCAATATACATCCCTGGTCTTTTACGAACCGCGACAAGACCTTCCAGGACTTGTATATCATCTGCCTCATAATTCGATGCTGGGGCTATTGCATTCGCAAATTCTAGCTGCTCGGACATTGAAGCCCTCCTTTATCTAATATAACCGTTAATTCAAAACATCTTTTCGTGAAAATACCGTAAATGAAACAATGAGTGAAGCGATCGCCCACACACTTAAAACGCTAAGGGAGAAGGTCAAGTCCATCCCTTTAATTGGCGGAAGGCCTCCTGTTAAATACTTCGTTAAGTCCAAATTGACCATAAACAAATATTTTGCAGTTTCCCAAGACGACACCATATTCGAAAGAATGGTCCCTGATATTAATACGGCAAGCATGACCCCCATACCTGCTGCTGTGGAACGAATGAGTACAGATAGCATTAGTGACATGAGTGCTACGACTAATGCTGAGAACCAAACCAATCCAAACTCCATGATCAGGAAGAACCATTGATCAACTGCACGTACAAGACTAAAATCCACATCCGTACCCGTTAGTTGAATACCTGTAAATACAGGCATCGTCCATCCGTTATAACCGAAAACAACACCGGAAATCAAATAACATAAGACGCCAGTGGACAATACGGTTAGCGAAGTAAAGAAGACAACCGTAATTAATTTACTCAATAGGATTTTCCATCGCCGGACCGGTCTTGTCAACAATAATTTAATAGTCCCCGTAGAATGCTCAGATGATACGATGTCAGCCGAAATGACCATGATAATGAGTGGAATGAATAAACCAACCGCATTTTTCACAAACTCGCGCGTAAAAGTAACCGCATTGGGAGTACTCGGATCTACATCCTTTTCTAGATAATAGTTAGCGATTTGAATTTGCACTCTAAGCTGTTGCTTCCACTCATCCGGCGTTCGAGCCGAGCTTAAACGCTTTTCCCAATCGGCAATTTTCTGCCTTTGGTCTGCTTTCCAGTCCGTCGTTCCAAATTGCTTTTGTGTATTTTGGGCAACTCGCATTTGAGCATAAGTGAACATAGGGATTAATGCAAGAAGTATTAGTAGGATAACATAAAAGCGTTTTTTCTTAATCATTTTAATACATTCATTCTTCACAAGGGCATATAAACTAAGCAATTCTTTCACCTTCCCCTACTCAATTCTTTCACCTTCGGTTAGGCTCAAGAACAAATCTTCCAGTGTTGGATTTTTGATTTCTACAGCAAATAGGCTAATTCCTGCTTCCATCAAATGCTGACTTACCTGCGGGACGTTTTCCTTGTCCATTTGAGTAACGATTTGTTTCACCGCGAGCGGTAAGCCTATCGGACTTCCTTGCGAAACTTCCTCAATGCCCTGCACGAGCGGCGACGCCTCTAAAAGCCCCTCGGCCTTCTCGGCCGGAGACACGGACCAAACGACTTTACCGCCTTGAGCGACCAAATCATCAACGGCACCCACTTGAATGACTTCACCATGGCTGATGATGGCTACACGATCACACATTTGCTGAATCTCGCTAAGTAGGTGACTGGACACGAACAAGCTAAGTCCACCCGCGGCCAAATGCTGAATGAACTCCCTCATTTCCTTAATCCCTTGTGGATCAAGACCATTCGTCGGCTCGTCCAATATCAATAAACTAGGCCGTCCAAGCAGTGCCTGTGCAATACCAAGTCGTTGCCGCATACCAAGAGAATACGTACGTACCTTATCATGTATCCGTTGATCCATAGAGACAATCTCAACAACCTCTTGGATTCGTTTCTCATCGACATTCGGCAGCATTCTTGCAAAATGCTCAAGATTTTCCCAACCTGTCAAATAGGAGTATAGCTCGGGATTCTCGACGATACAGCCAACATGACGCATCGCTTGATTATGCTCCTTGTGAACATCGTGCCCACAAATCTGAATAGACCCTTCAGTCGGACGTATTAAATCAACGAGCATGCGAATCGTCGTTGTTTTACCTGATCCATTGGGTCCTAAAAAACCAAAGATCTCACCCGCGTATACATCAAATGAAATCCCTTTAATAATCTCTTTATTTTTAATTCGTTTTTTTAAATTTTTCACAGATAAAACCGTTGTTGAAACAGCTGCTACAGCCATTTGCTTGGCCTCCCCTATTTCAGAATTTGTACAATCCGATCGGCAATGCGCTCATAGCCGTCCCCATTAGGATGAAAATGATCGGCTGAAGACAAATATTTGATCAAATTTTGTTCAAACAAATCATAGGTCGGGACAATAGCCATATGAGGATATCGATTCATCATCTCAAAAACACTATTATTCCATCGTTGTACAATAAGCGAACCTTCTTTTTTGGGATCTAAATCAAGAAAAGGATGATATAAGCCAACATACAACACAGTTGCATTCGGATTCGCCTTATTAATTGCTTGTATTACCTTATCCATTTTGGCCAGCGCAGGATCTACTCGTTTAAGTGCACCCTCTGGGTTGAACTCCGTCTGATTTTCGCCTTTAAAAAGCCCTTCCCCGCCAGCAAAAATATCATTGCCACCAATCGTGAGTAAAATGATATCCGCCTGAGCGAGTGCGTCTTGCGTCTTTTTCAGTGCTAAATCAGAGAGAAGTTGGTCACTCTTATAGCCTGGGATCGCCAGATTATTAAGGACGAATACCGGCTTACCGCTTACCTTCTCCAGCTTTTCGCGGACACGACCAACGTAGCCTTTGCCAGTATTATCACCTGTTCCAGCAGTCAATGAATCACCGAGAGCAACAATCTGAAGCTTACTTTTGCTCTCAATCATTGTTTCTTTCTTAGGTGCTGATGACGTTACAACATTGAGGTCTCCAGACGCTTTAGGAAACCATATTTGATTCGCCGCGTAAGCAAAGCCTACTGCGAAAACAATCGTAGATATCGAAGCTGTAAGGCCAATTGCGCCCCACATAAAACGAGATGATCTCAAGGAAGTCCCCTCCTGCGAATAAATGGCATAATTCACTCTAAGAGTATAGCTTCTTGAATAAATTTGCAAACATTGCAATACGGAACGGGCAAATGAGCTTTCACACGAGCCTTGAGTAAATTGGCTCGGAATCCGCGCTTTCGCCCGATGCAGATCGAAAAAAGCTGTTTAACCGCCACAGCAGCTAAACAGCTTTTTCTCAGAACTTTAAACCGCATCCTGCAAAAATTTGTATTGAGCCTGAATAAGTCCGTAGTAAATCTTTTGTTCCTTCATGAGTTCTTCATGATTACCGATCTCCATCATACGCCCATGATCGAGTACTACGATTTTATCTGCATTCCGGATTGTGGATAGTCGGTGCGCGACGATAAAGGAGGTTCGACCAGCCAGCAGCGTTTTGAGAGCTTCCTGAATTTTGAGCTCCGTATCCGTATCAATACTAGCTGTTGCTTCGTCCAAGATAAGTACACGCGGGTTCGCAAGGAGCGCTCTGGCAAAGGAAATCAACTGACGCTGACCCATCGAGAGTACGTTACCGCGCTCTTGAACCTCTGTATCATAGCCGCTTGGCAAGCTCATGATAAAATCATGTGCATGAACAGCCTTGGCTACAAGTTCAATCTCTTCATTGGTAGCATCCAAGCGACCGAAGCGGATATTTTCTCTTATCGTTCCCGAGAAGATAAACGTATCTTGCAGGACAACTCCAATTTGGGAGCGCAAGCTTTGAATGGTGACATTTCGAATATCGTGCCCATCGATAAGTATCTTGCCTTCAACCGGATCGTAGAATCGGCATAATAGATTCATAATCGTACTTTTTCCAGAACCTGTATGACCGACAAGCGCAATGGATTGCCCAGCCTGTACATCTAAATTAATGCCGTTGAGCGCTGGTCTTCCAGGCTCATACTCAAATACGAGATTCTCAAACTTCACTTTGCCTTGGATGCTTGGCAGATCTTTAGCGCCTTCAATTTCAGCCACAGTTGGTTCCTCATCAATAAACTCGAAGATCCGCTCCGCTGAAGCCATTGCAATGAGCAGTTGCGAATACATTTGACCTAACCGTGTAATAGGTTCCCAGAAATAGCCTATGTAAGTAGCAAATGCAACTAACAAACCGACCGATATTTCTTCCGTTTGGATTAAATGAGCGCCTAGCCAGAACAGAATGCAGTAACCAACAGCTCCCGTAATTTCAATGAGCGGACCGAACGATTGGTTGAGCATCGAAGCTCGATTCCAAGACAACCGATTGACCATATTCATTTTGGTGAAGAATTGTATATTTTCTTTTTCTTGTGTATAGGCTTGTGTAACTTTGATGCCTTGTATACATTCATTTAAATGCGCATTCAAACGGGATTGCTTCATCGTCACGTCCTGCCAGGCACGGCGAATCTTTTTCCGAAGCTGAGTCGAAATCAGAAACATAATCGGAACGGTAACGATGATTGCGGCGCCTAATTTGAAATTAAACGTCAATAAAATAATGATAATGCCGCAGAGCTGCACAACATCAATTAATAAGTTAACAACACCGTTCGTGAACAAATCTTGTAAAGAATTCACATAGTTTGTGACTCGAACGAGCACAGATCCTGCCGGACGTGTATCGAAGAAACGAAACGACAACTTCTGAATATGACTGAATAAATCATGACGCAGATCGTAGATGACACGCTGACCAATCATATTCGTATATTTAATGCGGAATGTATTGGCTAGCCATTGAATGACATATACAGCAAGCATGATACCAACAATTAGGAAAAGCAAGTTCTTATCCTTAGGAATGATGGAATTATCAATGGCTTCACGAATAAGCAGTGGTATGGTCAGCTTGGTGATTGCTCCTACCAACATCATAATAATAATGATAGGCAGCATTTGTTTCTTATAAGGCTTCATATAACTAAATAAACGTTTCAACTGACCCCAATCAAAAGGCTTTTCAATCAGTTCATCATCTTGATATACGAATCGTTGCCCCGCTTGGGAATCATCTCTTTTGGCAGATGCCTCGGCTTGCGTCGAATTAGTACTCAATGTGCTAACCTTCTTTCTTGCGATGGAGAATGGTTTAATGCATCCATTTCTAAATCCTTTGTTGCCGCAGCCTGGCTGCTTGCAGCCGTTTTCTGGGGCCCATCCGCATACTGAATGTCATAGGTTTGACGGTAAAGACCTTCCTGCTGCAGCAGCTCTTGATGTGTGCCTCTTTGTACAATCCGTCCTTTGTCTAGGACAATAATTTCATCGGCATGCTTCAAGGAAGAAATCCGGTGAGCAATAATGAAGGTTGTACGCCCTTTCATAACCTCACCGAAGCCAGCTTGAATCTCATGTTCGGTTTCCATATCAACCGCGCTAGTCGCGTCATCAAGAACAAGAATTTTAGGATCTTTGATAAGCGCCCGAGCGATGGCAATCCGCTGTTTTTGACCGCCAGACAAGCCTAGTCCGCGCTCGCCAACAACCGTGTCATACCCTTCCGGAAGTTCCATAATGAAATCATGCGCTTTGGACAGCTTAGCTGCTCGAATAATGTCATCCATCGTCACATCTTTACGTCCATAAGCGATATTGTTGCGTATTGTAGATGAGAACAAGAAAGTTTCTTGGAAAACTGTAGCAATCTGATTGCGATAACTTTCAACTTGTAAAGATCGAATATCTTGACCATCTAACATAACTTTGCCTTCTTTAACGTTATAAGCTCTCATCAGCAAGGAAATCACTGTCGTTTTACCCGAACCTGTGCTGCCTAATAAACCTATGACCGAACCAGGAGGAGCATCAACCGAGAAATCATAAAGTGCAGGCTGTTTATCCGGATATGAAAATGTCACATGATCAAAACGTACATGACCTTTAATATCTTCACTCTTCAAGGCGACTGCATCTTGTTGATTTTTCACATGCATGTAATGATTCAAAATTTCCAAAATTTTCTCGCCGGAAGCTTTGGTTTGTGTAAAGTTATTGATATGAAAACCAAGACCCCACATCGGTCCAATAATGTACCAAATGAGACTGAAACACGCAACGAGTTCACCTAACGTAATGGTATTCTCGATCACCATGTACCCGCCAACTCCGAGCAATGTGACGACACTTAAATTCGCCAATATTTCCATGATGGGAAAATACTTTGCCCAAATCCCAGAGGTTTCAATATTCATGGCCTTGTAATCCTCATTGCGTGTTGAAAACTTCGTTACTTCATGAGGTTCGCGCGCAAAAGATTTCACCGTTCGAACACCTGTGATATTTTCTTGCACCGCAGTGGTCATCGTACTAAGGGATTGTCGTACCATCCGAAAAGCTGGATGAATTTTACCTTCAAACCGAATAGCAGTAAACGCCAGAAATGGCATCGTAATCATCGTAAGCAAAGCCAGCTTCCAGTTAATCGAAAACATCATCCCCATACCGAAAACTAGCATCAACATCACGTTTAAAAGCTGAGCGAAGCCGAAGCCGATAAACTGTCGAATGGCCTCCAAATCAGCCGTCAATCTAGACATTAAGTCCCCAGTTCTTGCCTGATCATAGTATTGAAAGGATAAGTACTGAAGCTTGTTGTACAGCGCATTACGTAAATGAAACGCGACTCGGTTACCTAGACGGCCTCCGCATAAGCCATGAAGAAATTGAAACATACCCTTCATAGAAACCACTAGTACGACTACAAGCGCTAATCTGGGAACGAGCTCAAATTGTTTCTGTGTGATGACGTCGTCGATTAAATACCGCAGTAAATTCGGATAAACGAGACCGAGTGCAGTTGCCACTGCTAAACATAGAATTGCTCCAAAAAATAATTTTTTCTCTGGCCAAAAATACGGCTTCAGTTGCCTGAACACTTCCACTTTGGGGCCCCCTCCTCAAGAAGGATAAATTGGAAAAGCTTAGAAAGCGTTTTATTACCTAATGAATCTTAACACCATCCCTATTAGCGAGCAATCAGAGGATACGAGGATTTAAACGCTTAAATGCCCATAACTTCACAAAAACTTGCAGGAATCCCCCCTATTCTTTAAAATCATCCCGATAACCATTGATGTAAGCCCTTACATGACATTACGCAGTAAAGGGTTGGCCAAGTTCATTGAACCCGACCAACCCTTTTGTTTAATCATTAAACAAAACCCTTTAATTGATGCTGTTTGGATATAAGTTCGTTCAAATCAATCTTCATTTCGAGAGCATCGCGAAGCCCTTCAGCATGTTCATTCAACTGCTGCAGCATCAGATTTTTCTGTGCTGCTAGCCAATTTTCCAACTGATTCGCATAAGCTTGTTCAAGCTCCACGGTTTGCTGCTCGATAAATTCGGCAACCGGCATGTTCATCCGATTTTCCAAGTCTGACCTGAGCTTGCTTTTACCATCGCCTTCGAAAAATTGCTTCGCATTTTTGAAATGACTTTGGAGCAGCTTCAAGGTTACATCTGGAACATCTAGTTTAGACGTAATTTCTGGTGTCACGAATTTATTTGATTCATACGTTCCACTTTCGAATCCTTCCATCAACTCACCAAGCTGCTCTTCCCAGCGCTTTACACGGCTATTGCTAATCAAATTCATGCGATTTTCAACCCTGAGCGTTGTGGCCAACACCTCCTGGGATAAATCGTAGCCAATCATTCGCAGCAGCTCACCCCAAGCGGATTGCAGAGCTTGCTTTGGATCTCTGGCATCATCCCTAAAGGTCGAAGGATTAAACGCATAATTGTATAATTCACCGAAGCGGTACATCGTGCGCTGCTTGACGTAGTACAATAGCTCCTGAATTTCTTTCTTTAATTCTTTGAGCTCCGCGTCATACAGCGTATTTTCCAGAAGCTCAGTTCCGGCATCCTCTGCCTGACCAAGCTTGGTTAATTGAAGCTTACGCTCTTCTTCCCCAGTCTGCGCGCGCTCCAGCCATTGCTGCATGGTAGCAATGGCGCGATTCAGCTCCAAATTAGCAGCATGGATGGCGACATCGCTAAGCTCATTAAACGTAAACTTCACAAAATCTTGCTCAAACGGCTGAATGCCAGATTGGGTAACCAGCGTTTCGTTTCCAGTTATTTTGCCCTCTGCTGCCAAATAACTGGATATTGGATAAATACGCGGATTTCGAATGCCGTGCTGCAGCAAATTCGTTTCCACATGTTTAATGACGCCATTTAATTCTTCCGAACTAGCGGCAAGATCAGCAGCATTGACAATAAAGAACATTTTATCCATCTCAAAGCTGTCCTTCACCCGACCGAGCTGCAACAGGAATTCACGGTCTGCCTGTGAGAAAGCATGATTGTAATAAGTAACGAAAAGAATAGCATCCGCATTTTTAATATAGTTAAAAGCTACACCGGTATGGCGGGCATTAATGGAATCGGCCCCTGGTGTATCAACGAATATAATGCCTTGTTCCGTCAATGGATTGGAATAATATAATTCGATAAATTCAACAAAACAGGACTTAGATTCGTCTGCGACATAGCTTGGGAACTCATCTTTGGTGATTTTTAGTTCTGTGCCTAAATGATCTTGTGCTAACGCCCAGCCTTTCTCTACTGCCTTCAGGAAGGAATAGTGCGGCTTCCCTTTGGCCGTAACGTCCGCTGGAGAAAGTGCGCTTATGCGTTTAAGGGCAGAAGCCATGTCTGTCGCCTGTACGCCGAGTATGTCCAAAGAATAGAGAACGTCCTGCAGAATCGCGTCCGTCTTCTTCATCTTGACCTTGGCTGTGCCATGCGGCCAACCTTCCTGCGGCGGCATAATCTTATTGATCGCCGCCGTCGTAGGGTTCGGCGAAACCGGCAGCACTCTTTCGCCAATCAACGCATTGGCAAAAGAGGATTTGCCGGCGCTGAAGGCGCCGAACAGAGCGATCGTGAACGTCCGCTGCCGCAGACGTTCCGATTTCTCACGCATGGAGCGCGCGATCGACCTCATCGACGGCAGGCCCTCGATGAGGCTTGAGGCCGCCTGCAAGTCGGCGGCCTTGCGCTCCATGCGCCTACCGTGTTCACCCGAGGTGAACGCGGTAGGCGCTGAGGCAGCTGCCTCAACAGGGGCAGCTGCAATGCCTGCGGCCGCCGATGCCATAGCAGCGGCCTGCAGGATCGTGCCCATGGAGGTCACGTGAAGCCCCCCGCTCAGCGGGGCGGCTGCCGGCTCCTCCATGGCTGTATACTGCTGCGCAGCCGGCAGTGCCGGCGCAGCCGGTCTAGGCCAGCTGGCCATGCGCAGCAGCTGGGCCTCTGCCTCCGCCTCGGCTTCCTCGAGGTGCTGCAGTTCCCGCCAAGCGCTGAGGCGCATGCCCAGCGCTTCGAGCTCTGCCGCAAGCGCGTCAGCCGCTTGCGCCCCCCCTTCGCGGACTGCAGCCGCGAGCAGATCAATCACCGCAAAAGCCTGTTTGCGGTACTGCTGTTTAATATCAGATGACACCTGCTTCATGAAGTTGAGCGTATATTCGCCGCCGAAGGTTGCGCCAGCATTCACTTGTGCTGCCAGCCATTGCGTCGTCACATCAACCTTCAATGCTTCGATCTCTGCTATCAACGAAGGATCGTACTCGCCTTGCTCCTGAGCAGCCTTTTTCAAAGCATCCCTCAGATGCCAATCCAGCTGCGCTTCTACCTGCTCAGCCAAATCTGCTTGAAACGCGCCAAGGCGTTTCTCCGTCTCTAGTGCTGTTTGCGCAGCTCTGGAGAAAAAGCCGACCTTGAACCCGGGCTTACGGCTCTCCAAATACGCATGAGCCTGATCCCTGGTCAAGGCTGGTGTTATATTGGCATTCTCAATAATCATGCCAACTTCCTTACGGAGCGCCGCCGTTAACGCTTCCGGCCGTCCATTCACCGCTGCAAGCTCTTCCTGCTTCGCGGCAGCTTGCGCTTGAACCTCCTGCACGTCACCTTCCTGGCTGATTTGCTCCATAAGCACCGCTTTCTGCGGCTCATGCTGATCAGCCAACCATTTGCCGTGCTCCGCTGCAAGATAACGCGCGGATGCGTCGATGCTGAAGCTTCGCAGATCATCCCCGCGCTCAATCAAACGGCTTAGGAGCCATTGAAGCTTCGCATACTCATTATGCGGATGGCTCGGCTCCTTCATGGTAACGAACAGCAAATCATCCGGCTCGATGCCCCAGCTTAGAAAAGCTTGTTTCGTCCCCTCCTGATACTGTGCAAAAGGAAGCTCCCATTCCTTGTGCTTATCAATCATATTTACAACCAGATAGAGCGGCTTCCCCCATTCCTTCATCTTTTTCGTGAACGCGAGATTGACCTCCGATTGAACATGATTGTAATCCATCACATAGAAAACGACATCGGCTAGATGTAAGGCCGACTCCGTAGATTGATGATGGGCATCATCCGTAGAATCAATTCCAGGCGTATCAAGCAGCGCCGTTTGATTACCCAGAAATGGAATCGGATACGTAATCTCTACCGTTTCAATATCAGTACCATTGACGCAATACGCTTCTAATTCTTCAAGCGCAATTGTCTTCTGTTCTCCCATATTGTTTACGCTGCCATCCTTCACGCGATGCGTAACATGAGCACCGGGTGATCCATTGCGAATACTCACGATGTTTGCACTTGTAGGAATTGGGCTTGAAGGCAATAAGGCGTGCCCACAGAGCTGATTAATCAGCGTGGATTTCCCCGCTGAGAAATGGCCGCAGAACGCTATATTCATCCGTCCTGCGTCTATTTTGTCAAGCAGCTGACCCAGCTTGCTTGCATTGTCGTAATCCCCTTTTGCTTGCAGATTAACTTGCATGTTCCTGATCGCATCCGGCATGACCGAGATGCTTCTATCCACCATTTGCGTCATTCGTCCATTCCGCTCCTTATGATCCGTTCTTCTCTCCAAACATAACCAAGGATAAACGACTCCATCGTCCTTCAGGACGAGAGCGTTTGTCAAGGTAGATGCGAAGCAAAAGTATATAACTTATACTTTCTTATCTACAGAAAAAAATCTCCCAAAGGGAGATTTAGGTTTTAGGACATTACTGCATTTTCTTTTTCCGGCAAGAAAATCTCAAAGACATCGCGATGCTGCAGAATCGTAATGTCGGAGTCTTTTACTTTCATAACAACGACTTCGGATTTCGTTTTCATCTTGTCTATGTAATTCTGAGGAACTTCACCGGATTCACTGACTGTTACACCTTCAATGACTTTTTCCTCATTATCGGCTAGGGGCGTGTTAATCACTTGCTCATAAATATCGGAGAACAGTTCAAAACTATTGGTGTATACGGCGATGCATTTCATTTCAAATCCCATCCTTTGTCTGCATATCATTTGTTTGTAATAGTTTTCCTAGTTGCACTTGGTTTCATACGTTTCTTACCCTCACGGCAATTGCCCAGCAATGGACATATCGCGCACTGCGGGTTCTGAGCTTTGCAGTGATACCGACCGAAGAATATAAGACGATGATGCGTTTGAGTCCACTCTTCACGCGGAACCTTCTTCATCAGCTTCTTTTCAACTTCAAGCACCGAATCGTCCCAGCCAACTAATCCTAGTCTTTTGGATACTCGCTCAACATGGGTGTCAACCGCTATGGCTGGTACCCCGAAAGCGTTCGATACGACGACATTTGCCGTTTTACGGCCTACGCCGGGCAGTTCGACCAAGTGTTCGTGCTTCTCTGGAATTTCGCCTTCAAACTTGTCCAGCAGCAATTGACACAATTTTTGAATATTGCTTGCCTTATTTCGAAATAATCCAATCCGTCGAATGTCTTGCTCCAGTTCCGAAAGTGGAACGGCCAAGTAATCTTCAGGACGCTTATATTTCTGAAATAAATCCAATGTCACCTTATTCACGGTTTCATCGGTGCATTGAGCCGATAATAGTACAGCAATCGTTAATTCAAACGGATTACTGTGGCGCAGCTCGCAATGTGCATCCGGAAAGAGCTCACCGATTGTATCCAAAATATGTCTTACTAACTTCTGTGTCATGTCTTTACTTCCTTAGGGTCGTAATAATCTCCAGTGTAGCGAATTGTGGCGTTAGAATCAATGCTTGAAAGCGTCAAAATGCGAACATTTTCTAAATAATTGCCATATTTTTTTATAAATTAGAAAAAAACCGCCTGTCTTAGAAGTCAAGCTCCTAATATACAGACGGATGAACTTAATTTTTGTTCAAATTTATTTCTCAATCTCAACAATTTTATCGTCTAACACATAAAGAGTTACTTGATCTCCAGCTGCGAAAGATGATGCCGATACAACATCTGTTCCTTTATGGAAATAGGCTCTTGGGAAAATACTATAAGCTGTTTTTTCTCCGGAACTTGTAGCTTTGAAGTAGAATTGGTTCACGACGTTATTGTAGTTATCCACTTCCCGCTTAGATCCTACAGCTACTTGAATAAGCATCTTGTCATTGGCGTCTTTCATCACTTGGACGCGATCGCCTACTTTGATGGAAGTGAAACTCCATGCTACGCCGCCATTAAGTTTAACGGTATAATTGCTGCCTGCGTTAATTACTTGACTTTTACCTGAAAAATCTTGAACGGTTAAGCTTGAGCTAGCCGCATTCACAGCTGTAACCTTACCGCGAACAGGACTGATGAGTTCTGCTTTTACAACAGCTAGACCTTTGAACGTAAGCTTTACATAATCATCAAGAGCAATGTCTGTAATAGAACCTACACTTTGATCCGCTTTGACGATTGGAACACCATCCAGGGAAAGGACAAACGAAGTGTTCGCCTCATCCGTCACGGTAATTTGCTTACTGTTCACATTAGTTAAAATTGTTTTATAAAGTGCTGTTTTACTCGTCACAATTTTCGTGACAATTCCCTGATCGAAGCTTAGAAGTAAACTAACATTGTCCCCAACTTTTAAATCAGACAGTGTGCTGTTTGGCTTATTAGCAAGCTCAACTTGTGGAGCGTAATTAAGCTTGAACGTCAAGCTTTGACCGCTGTCCGTTTTCAAAGTAATATCATTCGTTTGTAAATTTAATTGCGTTAATGCGCCATCCAGTTGGGAGGACATTTGAATTTGAGTGACGTTATCTTTTGAAACAAGTAAATCTACATATTTCCCAGCTGTAAATGTACTGCTAAAGTTTGCAAAAGGAAGTTTCACTCCAGCATATGAAATGGAAACTGTATCTTTTAAAATATAAGCATGTGGTTTACCTGTATTATCTATTACGGTTAATAATTTTGATGCTTGATCGTATGATATGATTTTTGCAAAGTATAAGTTCTCAATAGATCTGTTGGTTACTGTAATTAAAGTTACTTTGTTGTTCAAAACATCCAGCTTAAGCTGATCACCAGGAGCAATATCATAAATACTAGCTGTAGCTAAACCATTAATTCTGACTTGCACGTTATCGCTTAGAACATAGGATGCTAATGCTCCGCCAGCTGTTTTGGTTATCGTTAAAAATGTTTTGTCATCGCCAAGTGCTTTCAATGTCCCCTCAACACTTACACCGACATCCGCTTGCTTTTTAATGACGATCTTCACAATTTCACTGTTCTTAACCGTATACTCGACCGAATCTCCAACGTGAAGTGAATTGATATCTACGAGGCTGTTATCTGGTAAAGTCGCAATCAAATTGCTTGAGAAACCATATGTCTCAGGCTGCCCTGATACAGTGTCAAGCAGCGTAATTTGCATGGCATCTTTGTTAATCGTTTGAATCGCGCCGTCTGCTGTTTTATTAACTGGCACCTGTTTAACTATGATCGACGTATATTTATCGGTTTTGACAATCTTGCTTTTACGCAATTCGATCGTACTACCATTCACAATAGAACCTAGGCTGAGACCTCGACCTTCTGTATCAGTTACGGCGACATCCGGTGCTAAATCATAGCTCTCATAATCATCCAATGTTGCCTTGAGGCTGCTCATATTCAATTTCAATAATTTACCTTCATGGATATCCAGTTGAAGCTCATCACTAATGATTTCAACATAATAGGCTGTTCCATTCACTTGAACCAGAGAGACTTCAAACGTTTCTTGCAAAGTTTTCGCAGGAATTGCGGTATCATTTTTATTCCCAAAGAAAACTGTGTTCGGCGAAAGTTTATATGTACTCGTATTCCCGTCTTTATCCATAAGACCAATAGTGCCGCTCGTTAAGCTTGTCATGTACCCTTTCACAGCACGTGAAGGCAATGTTGTTAGCTCTTTTTGGGAACGACTTAAAAAAGCGGCCATTTGAGCACGCGTAACTGCCCCTTTGGGTTGGAACGTGCCATCTTCAAAGCCATCAACAACTTTCAAAGCAACTGCTGCATTAACAAAGCCCAACGATGTGCTGCTAATGTCATTATTATCTTTGAAAGCCGTCGGTGTTGACGATAAGCTTTGTGCGGTTGTAGACTTACCAATTGCGCGAATAACCACTTCAGCTACCCATTCTCTTGTTGCCTTCCGCTGGCCCCATTTATCTTTGGATTTATCGCTTTGGCTTCTCACTTTCTCTTCCTCGTTGGAAATTAAGCCTTTTTGGAGAGCAATGGCTACATAATTACGCGCATAGTTATCAACCAGCATGAAATCGGGAAACACCGTTGCTGTTGTCATTGTGTCTACTTCGCCTTGCAACCCCATCATACGAGTTGCCATAATAAGAACATCTTGCTGCGAAACCGAGTTCTCTGCCCGATAAGCACCATCCTCGTAGCCTTCAATAATGCCTTCCAAAGCAAGCTTGGATATATGTCGAATACCCCAATAGTCTGATTTTACGTCAGGGAAAGAGAGCTTTACATTGCTAGTTGATGTCGTATTTGCTGACTCAGCAGCCAAAACGGGTGTCCCCGCCAGGCTTGTAATAATTAAAGAGCTAACCATTGCACTTGCTAATTTCTTGTTTCTCATCGTTGATTTAGACTCCTCTACCACTACATTTAATTAGGTCTTTTAATTGGATACGGAAGCTCTAGATGCCCCATTAAGCTATCCACTTGTTTGCCGTTTTTCAGCACATATAAATTTTTCACATCTGGAAATTGAAACACAGTTTTCTTCAAAGCTTGTAAAAACAACTCCTCACCCGGAGCGCCTAATTGCGTTTTGGGGCCAAATTTAAGATCAATCTTCAATTCTCCCTTCGGTTTATCAAACGAAGTGCTAGTGAATGTAAGATCATCAAATAAAGGAATAGCTTTAGGATCATCACTCTTTTTGAGTGCGTTTAAAGCTGCTTCATACACGTCTGCGTCCTGCTTATAGCTGATTGTGACTTCTTTTTCTATAAGTTTCATTTCGTCCTGGTCACTGTAAAAGGCTTTGACCTTTTTTTGCTTTAAAGGTTCTGGTGTTGCCGTTGGGGTTGGTGCAGGACTTTGTACCACAGTTGTAGGGGTCGGTGCACTCGTCACTTGCGGTGTTGCTCCACCGACGAGCTGACCTTTCTGACCGCAGGCAGTTACAGACAACGTGATGGCACTTACAAGAACCACCCCATAGAATAGGCGACTTGTTTTGGTCATCTCACTCACTCCTTAGCGTTTTGCATAGCAAAACGAACTTCGAAAGCATACGCTTAAAGCTTTCGTCTCTTAATTGAGGTTCAGGTATTCTTTGATGGCAGTAACGATAGAAGCCGCAACTTTGTCTTGAAAAGCTTCCTTGTACATGGCAGATTCATCGTTTTTATTGGACAAATACCCCACTTCGACCAGGACAGCCGGCATCGTCGTTTTCGTGATGACCCTGAAATCAGCTTGACGTACTTTGCGATCAGGAAGTCCTGCAGCGGCAACCACATTTTTGTGGATGACATTAGCAAAAGCTAAGCTTTCCGGTCTGTTATAATACGTTTCCGTTCCAGATACCGATGCTTTGGCGCTATTCCCGTGAATCGACAGGAATAGATCTGTTTGAATGTCGTTCGCAAAAGAAACCCGGCCATCCAGTGGTATAAACGTATCATCAGAGCGAGTCATAAGGACGTTAATACGTTTGTCCTGAACAAGTAGCTTCTCTACCTTCTTCGCTGTAGCAAGTGTAAAATCCTTCTCATGCTTGCCAGTTATGGATAATGCTCCAGGATCATTATCACCGTGACCTGCATCAATCACCACGGTTAATTGATGCTCCACTATCGCGGCTGTCCATTGATTCGTAAGCTTAGACGGCTGAACGCGATAGTCAGCAGAACCCTTCAAATCCAAAATAACTCTCACCGTTGCCGGGTTATCAGAAAAGTTAGAAAAGCGCACTTTCTCAACTAGAGGATGCTTAGAAGGCAGCTCCCCTGCATTATTTACAAGCAATTTTTGGAGAGAAGAATCTAAAGATGTGTTAGGGAAGTCAAACACGATACGATTCGGGTTCGATAATTTCATCATAGTCGGAACTAAAGAACCGTCTTTCGCAGTAACAGCTAACTCCTTCTCAGAAAGCACTATCGAAGTCAACAAATGCACATTCGGATCGGGTATATTCTTACCTGGATCAGTGCCTGTACCCGGAGCAGGCGGTTTTGGAGGTGTTACTTCGCCTTGATTGTGGTCTTCTACAACATCAACGGGTCCTGTGACTGGTTTAGAATCGGAATCATCCTTTTTGAACATATGAACAGATGAGGTTAAAGAGTCCCATTTAAATTCAATACCCATAAGTTGACCAATGAAACGAAGTGGCAGCATTGTATTGCCTTTTTCGATAATTGGCGCTACTTCTAAGCTTTCCTTCTTACCTTTAATCAGGGCCGTTTTACTGTCGATAACCAATTGTATGTTCATATCGTCTTTGACGATGGTTACCTTGCGTGTAGGTTCATCCCAACTCACCTTTGCACCAATTTCTTCAACGATAATTCTTACAGGTACAATCGTATTGCCACTTACAATACGGGGCTGGACTTCGTTAGACACCAGCTTTTTTTCATTCATATAAAGCATAATTCCACTGGGAGGTTCGGCTCCCATCGCATAAGTAGGGAGTAGCAGCATGCAAACTAGCAGCATTAAACAAAATGCAGGAAATTTCATCATTCACCTCTATGTAATGTCGGAATTGGGATTGTAAGTTCATACTCTTAAAATCTATCTTTTAAAAACTGGCAGCAACTTGTCCTTTATACCAAAATAATCATATGCCCGACAGCAAAACCTCCGTCCAATCGACAATCTAGTAATCTATTAGACGCGCAAAACTGCCAAAAGTTGCAAAAAAAGAAGAAGAAAAAAACCTAGCCATAAGCTAGGTCAAAGATTGTTGTACTTTTTACAATATCTAGCTAAAAATGATAAATAAGAGACAATCATCGCTTACCCGAGAACCAAAAACATATAATTTCATAATAAATTTAAAAAAAACGCAACCAATGCAAGAGCTCATTGATTGCGACTTCTTTTATCATTTTTTATTTATAAGCTAAACGTTTTTGGTGAGCTTGCTCGTAGGCTGTGATTTTATCTTCATGTTGAAGTGTTAAGCCGATGTCATCTAAGCCTTGCAGCAGGAACTGACGACGGTGCTCATCCAAATCAAACGTGATGCTCAAACCGTAGTCGTCAGTCAACTTATTGTTCTCCAGATCGACATTCAGCTTGTAGCCTTCATATTTCGCTGTACGGGCGAACAAATCATCCACTTGTTCTTCCGATAGCTTGATTGGCAGAATGCTGTTTTTGAAGCAGTTGTTGTAGAAGATATCCGCATAAGACGGTGCAATAATGACGCGGAAACCGAAGTCTTGAATTGCCCAAGGTGCATGCTCACGGGAAGATCCGCAGCCGAAGTTCGCTCTGGAGAGCAGAACAGATGCTCCTTGATAACGCTCTTGGTTTAATGGGAAGTTCTCGATAACATTGCCCGCTTCATCCCATCTCCATTCGAAGAAGAGGAATTGACCGAAACCGGAACGCTCAATTCTTTTAAGAAATTGCTTAGGAATAATGGCATCTGTATCTACATTCACGCGATCTACAGGACCGACTAGGCCTGTATGTTGTTTAAAAGCTTCCATGTTTTCATTCTCCTTAAAGTTTTGCTTTAGCAAAACTAGCATCGTAAGATTTGCCTTAATCAGCGCAAATTAAGCTTGTTGGTATTCTTTGATTTCCCAATCACGAACGTCGTAGAAATGACCTTTGATTGCTGCAGCAACAGCCATTGCTGGAGACACGAGATGCGTACGTCCACCGCGGCCTTGACGACCTTCGAAGTTACGGTTGGATGTCGATGCACAGCGTTGACCTGGTTGCAGAACGTCTGGGTTCATGGCCAAACACATACTGCAGCCCGCATCACGCCATTCGAAGCCTGCACCTTCAAAAATCTTGTCCAAGCCTTCTTTCTCAGCTTGAATTTTAACGCGTCCGGAACCTGGAACTACGATAGCTGTAACGCTTGGATCCACCTTGTAACCTTGTGCAATTTTGGCAGCTGCACGAAGATCCTCGATACGTCCATTTGTACAAGAACCGATGAAGACATAATCAACTTTCAGTTCAGTCATTGGTGTTCCTGGTGTTAAATCCATATATTCAAGCGCTTTTTCGGCAGCTTTACGTTCATTTTCTGTTTCGAAGCTTTGCGGATCCGGAACCAGTGCTGTAATACTCGTCCCCATTCCTGGGCTAGTTCCCCAGGTCACTTGCGGAATCAAGGAATCAGCATCAAACTCCAGCACCCAATCATACACAGCGCCTTCGTCTGTAACTAGGTTAGACCATTCTGCCACTGCAGCGTCAAAGTCAGCACCTTGTGGAACGTATTCACGGCCACGCAGATAGTTAAATGTTGTTTCGTCAGGTGCAATAAGACCTGCTCTAGCTCCACCTTCAATGGACATGTTACAAACCGTCATACGCTCTTCCATGGAAAGTCCACGAATCGCTTCACCGGTATATTCAATAACATAACCCGTTGCAAAATCTGTCCCGTATTTAGCAATAACACCAAGAATCAAATCCTTCGCAGTTACGCCTGGTTTCAGATTGCCTGTAATGCGTACTTCCAATGATTTTGCTCTGGATTGTTGCAGTGTTTGTGTAGCAAGAACATGCTCCACTTCACTTGTTCCAATACCGAAAGCAAGTGCGCCGAATGCGCCATGTGTCGATGTATGGCTATCGCCGCAAACGATTGTTTTACCTGGATGTGTAAGTCCAAGCTCAGGTCCCATAACGTGTACAACACCTTGGTCAAGGCTATCTAGGTCGAACAATGTAACGCCGAAATCACGGCAGTTTTGCGAAAGTGTATCAATTTGTTGTTTGGAAATAGGATCTGTGATGTTGAAACGATCCTTCGTTGGTACGTTATGATCCATCGTCGCATACGTTAGGTCTGGTCTGCGAACTTTACGACCCGATAAACGAAGGCCCTCGAAAGCTTGCGGTGAAGTTACTTCATGCACCAGATGCAAGTCAATATAGATGACGCTGGGCTTGCCTTCTTCCTGGTTAATAACGTGATTATCCCAAATCTTCTGAAACATTGTCTTTTTACTCATATCCAGTCACCTCTTGTCATTGTCCGCTCTAATTGTTAATGTCTTACCCTCATAACGTAGTTTAGCACGGATATCGTCATAGCTCCAAGATATAATAACTATAAGCTTCATAGATTATTCCTATAGATTGATTCGATTTTGAAAAAGGTGGTTAGTATCTTACATAAGCAATTATGACATTTTGAAAAGGATGTGTTACTATGCTTTGGGCCATTTTTGTTGTGATTCTTGTCTTGTGGGCTTTAGGAATCGGGTTTGATATCGGAGGTAGTTTAATCCATCTTCTGCTCGTTTTGGCCGTTATTTCTTTGGTATTTAATTTGGTTACAGGTAGAAGAGGTAGTTAATATTGCTTCACTGATGATCCAAATCTATCATTTAGTAAGCAGTTTGTGGAATTTGTCCACAGACTGCTTTTGTTTGTACTTCTAAATACTGTCGCTCATCAACTAATTGTCCTTGATCAAGTTTTTTCATATCAAACTATAAAATCTGGTATATTATCTGTATGCTTTATAGGCTGCACCAATAAAACAAGCTATGATTATTACATATCAGGAGATGAACCCTCAATGGAATTACGTCAACTTCAATATGCGATTCAAATCGCGATCGAACGCAACTTTTCCCGCGCCGCGGAGAAACTTCATATTGCCCAGCCATCCCTAAGCCAGCAGCTATCCAAGCTAGAGAAAGAGATCGGTGTCCTTCTTTTTCAGCGCAGCACCAATTCGGTTGAGCTTACCCATGCTGGGTCCCTTTTCGTTGAAAAATCACAAAAAATCCTCGACATGGTCGAGCAGCTGAAGAAAGAAATGGAAGATATTTCACAAATGAAAAAAGGTCGCCTTGTCGTAGGCAGTATGCCAATTACGGGCTCAACGATCCTCCCTTTCGTTGTTCCTGTCTTCCAAGCGGCTTATCCGGATATTGAAATCACACTCGTTGAAGAGACCTCTTCTAACTTAGAAACACTTACAATGAATGGACAAACCGATATCTCATTGCTCTCCTTGCCTTTGCGAGAGGATTCTCTCGTTTATGAGACTTTGCTGGAGGAAGAAATCGTCCTCGCAGTACCTCCAACACATCCATTAACAGCAAGTAAAGAACCTATTCGAATCGAGCAATTAGAGAAGGAAGCTTTCATCGCTTTGAAAAAGGGACAAGGATTTCGCAAGCTAACACTGGAACTATGCCAAAAAGCAGGCATTACTCCCAATATCGTCTTCGAATCCAGCAATATGGAAACGGTTCAGTCCCTCGTCGCTGCAGGCATGGGAATCGGTTTCGTCCCTTTTTTAATTTCAAAAAGAAGCTTTAGTGAGTTATCACCCATTCACCTCACCCTTGAAGGCAGACCTACTCGCACGCTCGTTATTGCCTATCGCAAGGGCAGATACATCTCTAAAGCGGCCGAAGCCTTCGTTTCCACAATGAAAGAGGTTATGCGAACAATCGGTTAGCACAAGGAGGTATAACCTGCAATGAATAAAACACAACGGTTAATTCAGCTCATGATGGCGGTAAACGAACGAATGCAGTTCACCACGAAAGAGATGGCCGATGAATTCGGCGTCTCGGAACGTACAATGCACCGCGATTTACAGGAGTTGAGTGAGCTTGGTATGCCGCTGTATACCGAATTTGGCCCACACGGGGGATATCGCTTATTAAAGAAGCGGATGCTCCCTCCGATTCTCTTCTCCGAACAAGAGGCTGTTGCGATGTTCTTCGCCTTTCAGTCGCTCCAGTATTATGGCGCGCTCCCTTTTGCAGCGGAATCGACTTCGGCTCTGAATAAGTTCTACCACTACCTCCCGACAGATACGAGGGTGAGAATCGATGCTCTTAAAGATCGAGTATCTTTCTGGACGCCTACGAGAACGCAAGGTTCCCCCTATTTGGAGCAGCTATTGGAAGCTTCTATTGATGAAATACCTTTACGCATGACCTACGCGTCCAAAGATGGATCCACAGAGAGAGTCGTGCAGCCAATTGGCATTTACGCATCCAATGGTTTTTGGTACTTCCCCTCCTATTGCTTTCAAAAAGAGGGATTTCTCTTATTTCGCGCAGATCGCTTACTTAGCTTGGAACGAGCCGAATCCGAACACCCAAGCAAAAACTTTAAACACTACACAATTGGTGATTGGCTGTTAGCGGGGCAAGAGCGTGAGGCAGGCCCCAAGTCAATGAAGCTCCAAGTGAAACTGACTCCAGCTGGAGTTAGGACTTATGAGCGTAGCCATGGACTGGACGCAAATATGAGACTCAATGACGATGGCAGTGGACGATTAGTTATAGACATGCATCGAAGCAATTTATCATACTTTTCAAAGTATTTTCTCAGTCTGGGTGCGGACGCTCTAGTCGAAGAGCCCTTGGAGATGGTGAACTGGATTCGAGAGCAAATTCGTCTGATGCAGCATGCCTATGGGAATGAGTTGACTTGAGTTGCGAGTTCAATTTATCTGTCGCTTTCGTGGTCCTTCTAATTTTGAGGCAAAATAAAAAAAGTTAATTCGACCAGAGTTTTCATGTACTTTTTACATCTCTTTTTATAAATCTAATACAACCCTTATCCCTAAATCAATCCTCCTCTTTAGTCGAGAGACACAACTCTCCAGCGCCATAAATACTATGACAAGAATTGTCATGGATTCAATGTAATATGAAAACTGAGCACTCGAGGCGAATGATGCTGTCCGTTTTTCAGGCGAAAACGCTCATGCTTACGATGTCAGTTTTTCTGGCGCGAAAAATACGAAGGAGGCATAACATGCATACAAAAAACCTGCAAGGACGAGTTGCTTTGGTTACCGGTTCCAGTCGAGGCGGAGGACGCGGCATTGCCATAGCACTTGGGGAGGCTGGAGCAACTGTCTATGTGACAGGACGCAGTACCAGAGCGAAGTCCACGAGACCTGATCTTACGGGTACGATTGAAGATACCGCTGAAGCCGTTGCGCAGCGCGGTGGATTAGGAATCGCTGTTCGTTGTGACCATACCATTGACACAGATGTCAAAGCTTTATACGAACGTATTAAACAAGAACAAGGAACACTAGATATAGTGGTCAATAATGCTTGGGGCGGTTACGAGGATTATTATGATGTCGATTTCTCTGTTCCCTTCTGGGAGCAGCCAATGACGCGTTGGGACAAAATGTTCGAGGCAGGACTGCGTGCTCAGATGGTTTCAAGCCGGTATGCAATGTCTAACTTTTACCTCGAACAAAATCGCGGTCTTCTGATTAACACAGGCGTCTACTCTGACTTTGGGGGTGACTACCCTGTCAATGTTTTTTATGACACGGTGAAACGAGCCGTTGCGAACATGACGCGTGCTATGTCTCAAAATCTGAAAGCAAACCATATCGATGTAACCGCACTTACTTTAGCCCCTGGCTGGATGCGTACGGAAGCCGTTTATAAGCATTATGGCTTAGAACCAGGCGATCCTGATTTCATGAAAGTCGAAGCACTTCATTCGACGGAATCTGTGGAATATATCGGTCGAGCCGTTGTCGCTTTGGCATCCGATCCTCATATAAATCAAAAGGCAGGTCAGCTTCTCGAGGTAGGCGCACTAGCGGAACAGTATGGCTTCACGGATATCGATGGCAGACGAATACCGCCTTTCCGGGTTTAGGTTATTCGAATTCGATTACTTCATAAACCATTTTTGAATAAAATTCGGCGGTTGGATGCGGCAGTTATGAAAAGCTGCAATTTTCCAATCGCCATTTTCTTTGACAATCACATTCGTATTGATGGAATCTCTGTTCTTTGGTGCCTTTTTCTGCCATCTGAGTTTAACCGCACCCACACAATGAGCAACAGCCATGTCGGGAGTTAGAAAGCGGATCTGAATTGAACCGCCATTCACCATTGACGAGCCTCTCAACACACCATCAAACAGCTTTTGATGAATTTCCGCAATGTCTTGGCGACCCTTAATATGCTGTCCGTTGAAGGTGACATAATCCGCCTCATCTGTGAAACATTGACCAAACGCCTGCCCATTATGCTCATTCCAAGCTTTGCCAAGCGCCTCAAAAATCGCGAGTATCGCATTCGTGTCTTGTTCTTTAACATCCACCATATAAACCTCATCCTCTCTTTAAAATCATTTTTTTGGCGCAGTATACCGAATTTACAAGACATAGCGCATTCAGGTTCCGCTAAATAAATGTAATGGTCATCACTCTACACTTCCAATTTTGACATAATAACCTACTCAAGAAATCGCTCCAGAGTATGAAAAAATCCCAGTCCACAGACCGATTACATACTAAAATGAATTTATTCCACAGATCCCCTAACCCTTTGACCTCCGAAAGCATAGGATATATAAATAAAACTTATCCGATCCCCAATAATAAATGATAAAAAGATAGCATTAGCCCAGGAGGCGGAAACCATGACCTTATTAAGCGCAATTGAGCAGACGTTCTGTAAATTGCAAGAACCCTCATTAGAACAGCTGAAGGAAGCCCTACAATCCTTAAGCAGCATACTCCATGAGGTGCCTGGTTATAAAACTGAGCCCAAACATTTACCTTATGGTCGTAATGTCGTTTATAGCACGAAAGATCTCGAAGTTATTGTGATTCACATACCTGCTTCGGAGGCAACAGCGATTCATAACCATGGCACATCCATCGGCTCCGCTTGTTTAGTTGAGGGAACATTAGTCAATACCAAGTACCGTTTGGACTCAGAAGGTTATCCCGTCGCCCAAACAGATGACTATATTGGGTCAGGTGAATATTTTGAAGCTCCTTGCGAGCAAATTCATCAATTAAGCAACCCTTTCCACGAGCCTGCTGTTTCCATCCATGTGTACAGCCCGCCTCTCCAGGGAGTAACACGCTACTTGCCTTACAGCGAAATCTTGGATTATGTCATCTAAAAAAGCCCCTTGTAATGACGTCAATCGACGTCCTCACAGGGGGCTTGGTATTAAAATTGAAGTGAATTTTCAATGAATGCTTTCAATTCGGAAATTGGCATCCGCTTCTGTTCCATGGTATCACGGTCACGTACCGTAACTTGACCATCTGTCTCGGATTCAAAGTCGTAGGTGATACAGAATGGTGTACCGATTTCATCGTGGCGGCGATATCTTTTACCGATAGAACCTGTATCATCATAATCCACCATGAAATGCTTCGCTAGATCGGCAAATATAGCCTGCGCACCTTCATTCAACTTTTTGGAAAGTGGGAAAATAGCAGCTTTAATCGGTGCTAGTGCAGGATGGAAATGTAAAACTGTACGACTGTCGTCACCTTCCAGCTTTTGCTCTTCAAATGCATCAATCAAAAGCGCTAAAGTTACACGGTCTGCGCCAAGTGAAGGCTCGATACAGTAAGGAATGTAACGCTCGTTTGTTTCTGGATCAATATAGTTGAAGTCAGAACCAGAGTGCTCCATGTGCTGTTTTAAGTCAAAATCTGTACGATCCGCGATACCCCAGAGCTCGCCCCAGCCAAACGGGAATTTGTACTCGATATCCGTCGTCGCATTGCTGTAATGGGACAACTCATCCTCGTTGTGATCGCGAAGTCTAAGGTTATCTGATTTGGCACCTAGGGACAACAGCCAGTTATGGCAGAAGCTTCTCCAATACTCGAACCATTTCATGTCCTCGCCGGGCTTACAGAAAAACTCAAGCTCCATTTGTTCGAATTCACGTGTACGGAACGTAAAGTTACCTGGCGTGATTTCGTTACGGAAGCTTTTACCGATTTGGCCGATACCAAATGGCAGCTTCTTGCGCATCGTACGTTGAACGTTTTTGAAGTTGACGAAAATCCCTTGTGCTGTCTCAGGACGTAAGTAAACCACGTTGGTGCTAGCTTCCGTTACACCTTGGAATGTTTTGAACATCAGGTTGAACTGACGGATTTCAGTAAAGTCCTTGCTGCCGCAATCCGGACAAACGATGTTGTGCTCTACGATAAGCTTCATCATATCGTCAAACGTCATGCCGTCAACGATGATTTCGATATCTTTTTCCGCCAATTTATTTTCAATCAATTTATCCGCACGATGACGTGCCTTACAGCTTTTGCAATCGATCATTGGATCGTTGAAATTGCCTACGTGGCCGGATGCTACCCAAGCTTGCGGGTTCATCAGAATTGCCGCGTCAAGACCCACGTTATAGGGGGATTCTTGAATGAATTTTTTCCACCAAGCGCGCTTGATGTTGTTTTTCAGCTCGACACCAAGCGGACCGTAGTCCCATGTGTTAGCCAAACCGCCATACACCTCTGAACCTGGGAATACAAAACCTCTGTGCTTTGCTAATGCTACAACTTGATCCATAGTAACACTCATTGTTCTTTCGCTCCTTCAGCTTCTCGTTTATAGGTCAATGACCTTTGACGACCCTTTGGATATGAGCAGACGCAAAAAAAGCTCAACATCCAAAGGCATCAAATAATGCCTAGGGACGAGAGCCTTACGCACCCGCGGTTCCACCCTAGTTGATACACCTGTAAAGCAGCGTATCCCCTTTATCGTATTGGCTCCGGATAGCCTTTTCCTTGAGCTTCAATCTGGGCTTTCACCGTCCCCAGCTCGCTGAACTTGAAGTTGTTCAAGTACTATTCATCCTTCACAGCCACAATTGATCATTCAATTGGCTTTAGTTTACAGAAAAACCGACAAAAAATCAAATAGGTGTAGCTACTTTTTTATACGACTAATACAAATGTGGACGACGATCTTCAAAGACCGGAATTTTAGCACGAACACGAACAACTTCCGTCAAGTCGATGGTTGCATGCAAAATCGCTTCGTTCTCATCGCCTTCCACAAGCACTTCGCCCCAAGGATCAATAACCATCGAGTGCCCAAAGAAGTTCGTCGTTCCACTAGTTCCAACACGATTACAGGAAACGACATACATCTGATTCTCAATAGCTCTGGCCATGAGCAGCGTACGCCAGTGGTGCAAACGCGGATGCGGCCATTCCGCAGGTACGAATAGAATCCGTGCCCCATCGAGCGCTAATTTGCGCGCAAGCTCAGGGAAACGAATATCATAGCAGATCATCGCTCCAGCTGGAACGCCTTCAAGCTCAAATCGGCCAAGCTGGTCGCCGCTATGTAGAAACTTTTCCTCGTCCATAAGACGGAACAAGTGGATTTTGGAATACTCCGCTGTTTCCGCGCCTTCGCGATCAAACGCATAAATGGTGTTCAGAACACGATCGTCTCTTTTATCCGCAATGGAGCCGCCGATAATATTAACACGATGGGTCCGGGCAAAATCACTCAAGAAGGCTTTCGTCCTAACTCCGTTAGGATCAGCCAACTGCTGAATCTCCGTTAAGGCATAGCCGGTGTTCCACATCTCAGGAAAAACGATCACATCAGGCTTTTGATCTCCACTAACCGCTTGATGCAGAAGCTTCTCCAACTGAGCAAAGTTCGTATCAGGCAAACCGATCTGAATATCCATTTGAATAAGTGCAATGTGAAGTAATTGTGATTCGGACATACGTTGAAGACTCCTTCCAGCGTCAAATTACCAATATCTCTATATAGTAGTCTAATTTAAGTTTGAACTCAATGGAACTCATATAGGTTTGAACGCTTTGGACTGTCCTCTTGCTATACTTAAAGTCTCCCAATGAGACTTTTCCCAATGTTTACTGAGCAGAACGATTTGTCCCACATGGTAACCATAATGAGATACTTGGCGCTGAATGGCTTGAAGCACAGAATGTCCCTCGCCTCGAATTTGAACGGTCTTAAGAACATCATCCGGAGTTAGCGCGTGCAAGGTATCAAACAGTACCCTCCAGCCTTCCTCCCACTTGGAAATAAGCTCATCTCGCGTGTACTGGCTGCTTTCAAATTCATCATCACGAAGCCGAGTTTCCTTTTCCCCATCCGTTGTTAAGAAATCTGTCCACCGTGACAACATGTTCCCGTGCATGTGCTTAATCAACAATTCCAACGAATTCGACTCCTCATCTAACGTAAGATAAAAATGAGCATCTTCCGTTTGCGCGAAAGCCTTATCCGCCAGCTTCTTCATATTTTCAAATGCTCGTATGGATTCCAGTAAAAAAACTTGTGCCATTTGTGTGTTGTCCGACATGGTCTTCAGCACCTTTCCGCAACGAATGAACTAACTTTATGATATTGACCGCTCGATGTAAAATCGATTATTTTCATCACTATGAAAAAAAGATTAATCATGTTACATTAAGGTTATTAATTAAAATCCCGACCTCCGGAGTGTGAATTAAAACGTGACTAAAGTATCCCCTACAAAAAGCCCTTTTACAATACAGCCTGCTGAACGCATGAATGGACTTCCAACGCAATTTTTCGCAACACTCGTACGCAAAGCCAATGAGCAAATTGCTGCGGGTCATGACGTCATTAATCTCGGCCAAGGGAATCCAGACCGCCCTACGCCTCCGCATATCGTGTCATCCATACAAGAAGCCGCGGCTAACCCGCTGTATCATAAATATCCGCCGTTCAGCGGATTTTCATTTCTAAAACAAGCCATTGCTCAGCGGTATAAGGAAGATCACAACGTAGATCTTGATCCTGAAACGGAAGTAGCGATTCTTTTTGGGGGTAAAACAGGGCTGATCGAGATCGCTCAGTGCTTGCTTAATCCAGGCGATGTCTGTCTGGTTCCTGATCCTGGCTACCCGGATTATTGGTCCGGAGTTGCTCTTGCCGGCGCCGAAATGGCTTTCATGCCTTTACGTGAAGAAAACAACTTTCTTCCAGATTACTCACAGCTCAAAGAATCCGATTTGAACCGCGCAAAGCTGATGTTCATTAATTATCCGAACAACCCAACAGGTGCAACGGCTCCCGCTTCCTTTTATGAAGAAACGGTCGATTTCGCACACAAGCATGGTGTTGTCGTCGCAAGTGATTTCGCCTATGGCGCGATAGGCTTCGACGGTCAGAAGCCGGTCAGCTTCCTGCAGACACCAGGTGCCAAAGAAGTGGGTATCGAGTTCTATACGCTCTCCAAAACATACAATATGGCTGGCTGGCGTGTAGGTTTTGCCCTAGGGAACCGAGAAGTGATCCGCCTTATTAACTTGATGCAGGATCATTACTACTGCTCGTTGTTCGGCGGTATCCAAGCGGCAGCTGCAACAGCTCTCACAGCCTCGCAAGATTGTGTTACTGAGCTGCGTGAAGTTTACGAGAGCCGCCGCAATGCCCTTTATGCAGCTCTTTCCAGTATTGGCTGGCATGCCCGCCCTTCACAGGGGTCTTTCTTCTCTTGGTTGCCCGTTCCAAAAGGACATACCTCACAGAGTCTTGCCGATTTGCTATTGCAAGAAGCTAAGGTTGTCGTCGCACCAGGTGTTGGCTTCGGAACGCACGGAGAAGGCTATGTAAGGCTTGGGCTCTTATCCACAGAGGAAAGATTAGAAGAAGCTGTACAGCGGATTGGCAAACTGAATCTATTTGGATAAGCAGAAAAATAGAGGCTGCCGCTTCTTTACAAACGCTTGTACTGCGTGCTATTCTAGATAGAACCAAAAAAGGAAGTCCCAACGATAAACGACTCCGTCGCCCTCAGGGACGAGCGCATTTACTCAAAAACTTCTATATCGCAACGTTATGATGGGAATAGTAGGAAGCGTTAAGCACGTAAACAGAGAGTAAGCTCCTTAGACTGAGAGAGCTTGCCGTGAACCGACTCCGAACCCGCCCCTGAACAGTCAACGATGAGTTGAACAGTGCCCTGCTGTTATTTAGGGAATCTAGAGTTGGGTGCAGCCGCTATCGGTGTGCGCCAATCTAAGGTGGTACCGCGGAAGCTACAGACTTTCGTCCTTATGTTATAAGGACGGGAGTCTTTTTTGTATCTACATACATGTAAATCAAAGGATGGGATCGATATGACTCAGCGAATCGTCGTCAAAATCGGCAGCAGCTCTTTAACTTCAGATACCGGGGGCCTCAACCCGGATAAAATACGTTTTTTCGCGTCGGAGCTGGCGCAATTGAAGCAGGACGGCCATCAACTCCTGCTGGTTACTTCCGGCGCGGTTGCCGCAGGCTTCACCTCCCTTGGCTACCGCACGCGGCCTAAGGTGCTGCACGAGAAGCAGGCCGCAGCCGCAGTCGGGCAAGCGCTTCTCATGCAGGCGTACCACGAAGCATTTGCGTCCCACGGCATCAGCGTGGCGCAAATTTTGCTTACTAGGTACGACTTCTCTAATCGTAAGCGCGTGCAGAACGCGCTGATGACGATCGACGAGCTGCTGCAGCGCGGCGTCGTACCGATTATTAACGAGAATGACACCGTCTCGGTGGACGAACTGAAATTCGGCGACAATGATACATTGTCGGCTTTGGTTGGCAATTTGGTCAAAGCGAACAAATTGATCATCATTACGGACATGGACGGCCTGTACACGGACGATCCCCGCAAAAACGCGAACGCGCAGCGTATCGACCGCGTGGACGCCATCAGCGATGAGCTGTTCAGCTTCGCTGGAGGCTCTGGCAGCGCGGTCGGCACCGGCGGCATGCGCTCGAAGGTTGAGGCCGCCCGCATCGCGATGCGCGGGGGCGTGCCGGTGTTCATCGGGCGCGTACTCGAGCCCGGTGATCTGCCGCAGGCCGTAGACGGCAGCGGCAAGGGCACGTACTTCGACACGGCGCTGAACAACCTGCCGGTGAAGAAACAATGGGTCGGCTTCCACTCGCTGCCCAAAGGGCAAATCATCGTTGACCAAGGCGCGAAGGCGGCCCTGCTCAGCGGTGGCAAGAGCTTGCTTCCTGCCGGTATCACTGGCGCTTCAGGGGACTTCCACCCCGGCGACGTCGTTGAGGTGATCAGTATCGAAGGCTCGCTTCTAGGACGCGGCGTCGTCAATTACGCGGCTTGGCAGGTGCAAGCCGCCGCAGGGTTATCGACCGATGAAGTCCAGAAACGTGTGGAAGTTGCTCGTATCGAAGTCATTCACCGTGATGAATGGGTTCCTTTGACTTAATGACGAAAGTGAGGTTCTCCTAGCCATGAGACAACAACGATTGCTTAACCCAACCTTGCGAGATATTCCGGGAGATGCGGAAGCAGCGAGCCACCGACTCATGCTGCGAGCGGGATTCATACGACAGCTCTCCAGCGGTATTTATTCTTATTTACCCTTGGGTCTTAAAGCCCTGCACAACATACAACAAATTGTCCGGGAGGAAATGGATGCAGCCGGTGCACAGGAAATGCTTATGCCAGCACTCCACCCTTCCGAATTATGGAAAGCCTCAGGCCGATGGGATGTCTATGGTCCCGAGTTGATGCGTCTGGAAGATCGGAACGGCCGAGAATTTGCACTTGGAGCTACCCATGAAGAAGTCATCACGACGATCGTGAAAGACGAGATTCATTCCTACAAGAAGCTGCCTGTCACGTTATATCAGATTCAAACGAAGTATCGCGATGAACGCAGACCCCGATTCGGTCTGCTCCGTGGACGTGAGTTCCTCATGAAGGATGCCTATTCCTTCGACCGGACGGAAAGCGGACTAGATGCTAGTTATCAAAGTATGTATAACGCTTATGTTAACATTTTCACACGATGCGGATTAGAGTTCCGAGCGGTTGAAGCCGACTCCGGCGCTATCGGCGGTACGGACACCCATGAATTCATGGCCCTTGCTGATATTGGTGAGGATACCATCGTCCACTGCAACTCCTGCCAATATGCAGCGAATATTGAAAAAGCAATCGGAGTTATACCGGAACATCTGATATCCGATACCATTTCACCAACTTCACAACCCGTGAAGATTCACACACCGCAAGTGACAAGCATTAAGCAGCTTAGTCAATTTCTACAAATAAAAGCCAATCAGATCATTAAATCTGTTGCTTTACAAGTAAATGGAGCGCCAGTTATTGTCCTCCTACGAGGCGATTATGAATTAAATGAGATCAAGCTGAAGCAAGCCATTGGAACTGATGACGAGGTCTCCATGCTTTCTGAAGCAGAAATAGAGAAGTTAGGATCCATTGCCGGATTTATCGGTCCAATTGGACTTCAGCATGTGAGAATTATCGCTGATTCTTCTATCAAGGGCTTGAAGGATGCTGTTGTTGGAGCCAATGAGCGCGATTTCCATCTGGTTCATGTGGAGGTCGACCGGGACCTCGGAGCAATTACTTATCATGACGTACACAATGTCGCCCAAGGTGAGTTATGTACCCATTGTGGGCACGAACTCTCTTTTGCTAAAGGGATAGAGCTTGGCCACGTATTTAAGCTCGGTACCAAGTACAGCCGTTCCCTTGGCGCAACTTTCAGCGATGAGAACGGTGTTTCCGAGCCCATCATTATGGGCTGCTATGGCATTGGAGTCTCACGTGTGCTAGCTGCCATTATCGAGCAAAACTATGATGAACGAGGCATTATATGGCCTGAGTCCATTACGCCTTTTACCATTCATCTACTGACCGTGCATGTTCAGGATGAAGTTCAAATGAAATTATCCGAAGAGATTTATACGACGTTAATTAGGGCAGGCTACTCTGTCCTATGGGATGATCGAGATGAGCGTCCTGGCGTCAAATTCAATGATTCAGATCTACTCGGCTTCCCTTTGCGAATAACTGTCGGCAAGAAAGCAAGTGAGCGAGTTGTAGAATGTAAAGAACGCCGAGATGGTAGTCAATATGAACGATCTGTAGAGCATATACTTACGCATTGTCATTCCTTATTCCAATCAGGAGGTCGATCTTCCCATGAGTGAAGTCGTTCAAAAATCTAAATTAGCCAAACAAGCTGCCCAGACGATGGGTAATCTGACAACTGAACAAAAGAATGCGGCACTCCTCCTTATGGCAGATAGCCTTGTAACGGAGCAGCAGGCGATTATCGAAGCGAATGCCAAAGATTTGCAGCGAGGCAAAGAACTAGGCACAAGCGCTTCCCTACTCGATCGTTTAGCCCTAAATGAATCCCGAATCGCAGCTATTGCTGAAGGTCTGCGCCAAATAGCCGAGCTCCCTGATCCAATTGGGGATACTTTGGAAGCATTTGATCGTCCAAACGGTCTGCGTATTCGTAAGCTCCGTGTTCCCCTTGGTGTGATCGGCATCATTTATGAAGCAAGACCTAACGTCACCGTTGATGCAGCAGGTTTATGTCTCAAGACAGGCAACGCAGTCGTTCTGCGTGGCGGTTCTTCCGCTTTATTTTCCAACGAGAAAATCGTAGAAGTTCTTCATGGTGCGTTAAGCCGTTCAGCCATTCCCGCTGATGCACTTCAATTGATTCTAAGCGCAGACCGCAGCTCTGTGGATGAAATGCTGAAATTGAACGGTCTCATCGATGTGCTCATACCAAGAGGCGGACATTCACTCATTCAAAATGTTGTCAATAACGCCTCTGTTCCTGTCATTGAAACAGGTGCGGGTGTATGTCATACTTTTATAGATGAAAGTGCACAGCTCGATATGGCTGTTCGCATCGGTATTAATGCCAAAGCACAGCGTCCTTCTGTTTGTAATAGTATGGAAACATTGCTTGTGCATGAGTCTATTGCAGAAAAGCATTTAAGTGCCATAGCAGAGGCTTTCCAAGGTGCTCATGTAGCACTCAAAGGTAACGAACGAGCTCGTGAGTTAGTGCCGAATATGCAAGTTGCCGAAATCGAAGATTGGAAAACCGAATATGGGGACTACATTCTTAACATCAAAGTTGTGAAAGATCTCGATGAAGCCCTTGCTCACATTCGTGAATACGGCACGATGCATTCCGAGTGTATCGTGACGGAAGATGCGGCCAATGCCGAAAGATTCTTACAAGAAGTGGATGCAGCGGCTGTTTATCACAATGCTTCGACTCGCTTCACCGATGGTTTTGAATTCGGCTTCGGAGCGGAAATCGGCATCTCCACCCAAAAGCTTCACGCTCGCGGACCTATGGGTCTACCCGCATTAACTTCAACCAAATACCGCGTTTATGGAAGCGGACAAATACGCGAATAACGATTCAAAACTCAAGGAGGAATGTACGATGTCCACTACTTTATCCCAAACCAAAATTGCCTTTGTCGGCGCGGGTTCAATGGCGGAAGCGATCATCCGCGGACTCATTGAAACAAAAGTCGCTGATCCCCAATATATTTATGTAATGAACCGCTCGGATCAAGACAGATTAGCTTTTCTGCGATCGGAATACGGTCTGCAGGCAACGTCAGACCCGTCAACGAAAGAAACATTTCTTCGTGAAGCCGATGTCGTTGTCCTCTGCATGAAGCCTAAGGATGTGGAGAATGCCTTCGCCGAGCTGCAGCCGCTTTTGAACGAGCAGCAGCTTCTCGTTTCGGTCATTGCTGGGCTCTCTATCGCGAAAGCAGAAGCTTTGCTGCAAACTAATATGCCGATTGTTCGCACGATGCCGAACACGTCCAGCACAATTGGTTTAGGCGCTACAGGAATGAGCTTCTCTTCCAAGGTCAATGCTACATTCAAACAAGTTGCTATCCAAATGTTCGAAGCCGTTGGTATTGTAACGATCGTGGAGGAAGAAAAACTAGAAATTTTGACTGGCGTATCCGGCAGCGGTCCTGCCTATGTCTACTATTTCATGGAAGCCATGATCAAAGCCGGCATTGATGGTGGTCTTTCCGCTGAAGATGCACATCAATTAACACTTCAAACGGTGCTCGGAGCCGCTCATATGGTTCAGCTTACGCAAGAAAATCCTGCTGAGCTTCGCCGCAAGGTCACTTCGCCAAATGGGGCAACGCAAGCTTCCATTGAAGCATTGGATCGTTTTCAGTTTAGCGAAGCTATCTCACAAGCCGTATTTCGTTCTGCGGAGCGAGCCAAAGAAATGGGCGAACAAATTGCTGCGCCAAGCCCCGTAGCGAAATCCTCCTAAATTTATTTGAGATCTAATTCTATCTAAAGCAGGTGAAAGTTTACAATGAACGCATATTGTCTAGCTACCTATCGGAGTTTCGATGAGAAAGCCGATTTTCATAAAAAAGCAACAAGTATCGCTGTCGGCCTGACGGTTGGCAGCTGGACCGAACTGCCCGAAGCCCAAAAAGCGCAAATGGAGAAGCATTTAGGAAAAGTGATTTCGGTTGAAGTTCATGAGCCCGCTCAGGGAGAACCGATTTCAAACCGCTATGCCGATATCACAATCGCCTATCCAGATGTTAACTTCAGCCGGGACATTCCTGCCTTATTGGTCACTGTATTCGGTAAACTGTCGATGGACGGCAAAATTAAGCTTATTGACTTATCCTTCTCATCTGATTTCTTATCTGCCTTTTCCGGTCCCAAATTCGGTATGCAAGGTGTGCGAGAGCTCCTTGGTGTGCATGATCGCCCCTTATTAATGAGTATCTTTAAATCGGTTGTCGGGTATGAACTTCCAGCTCTGCGTGAACAATTTTATTTGCAAGCCGCCGGCGGTGTGGATCTCATTAAAGACGATGAAATTTTATTTGAAAATCCATTAACACCATTGGAGAAACGGATCGAGATTTGCCTAGAAGCAGCCGCACAAGCCACCAAGGAAACAGGTCAAAAGCTGCTCTATGCTGTCAATTTAACCGGGCCTACATCTAAGCTTGCAGCTCAAGCTAAGAAAGCAATCGGTGCGGGAGCTAACGCATTACTTTTCAACGTATTAGCTTACGGTTTCGATACGCTGCACGAATTAAGCTCCGATCCGGAGATTACGATTCCCATCATGGCTCATCCAGCCATGGCAGGTGCGACTTATCCGTCACCGCATTATGGTATATCCGCTTCTGTGCTTCTTGGCAAGCTTATGCGCTTGGCCGGAGCGGATTTAGTGCTGTTCCCTTCTCCTTATGGCTCTGTCGTTATGCCTAGGGAAGAAAACATGGCGATTAAGCATGCGCTGCTAACAGACGATTTACGAAAAGATTACATCTATAACGCTCCTGCCGATGTACAATTGAAATTAGCTTCAAGCTTTCCTGTCCCTTCCGCAGGCATTCATCCTGGACTTGTTCCGCTTATTCTGCGTGATTTTGGCCAGGATGTCATTGTCAATGCGGGCGGAGGCATCCATGGACATCCACTTGGTACGATTGCCGGTGGGCAAGCCTTCCGTCAGGCGATTGACGCAACCATTCAAGGTATTACACTTCAAGACTATGCCCGAACACATCCAGAGTTACAATCAGCTATTGACACTTGGGGGATTCGAGAATGAGTAAGGAACGCATTATTTTTTGTGACTTTGACGGTACCATTACCGTGAACGATAACATCGTTGCCATCATGAAGCATTTCAATCCAGCTGGATGGGAAGCCATCGTAGAACGAATTTTGGACAAATCCATCTCGATACGTCAAGGTGTTGGTGAGATGTTCGCTCTCCTCCCTACTTCCCGCAAGGATGAGATTGTCGAATATGCGATTAATAACGCCGTGATTCGTGATGGATTCAAAGAATTCGTAGATTATTGCAAAGAACAGAATATCCAGCTTTTGATTACGAGCGGCGGCATTGATTTTTTTATCTATCCTCTGCTGAAGCCCTTTGCAATCCCTAGCGAGCATATCTACTGCAATGCCAGCACATTTGAAGGAGACACCATTGAGATATTATGGCCAAACCGTTGTGACGAGCATTGTACGACAGACTGTGGGATGTGCAAAACAAGCATTATTCGCTCATATGACGCTAATCAATTTGAACGAATTATCATCGGTGATAGTATAACGGATTTCGAGGGTGCTAAACTGGTCGATACGATCTTTGCTCGCTCTCATCTCATCGAGATGTGTAAGCAGCTAGACTATCCGTATCACCCATTCGATACTTTCTTTGATATTATGAAGCAATTGGAGGCTGAGCCTGTAGTATGAGTATTTTACTGGAAGAGAAGCAGCGTGCATTCGCTGATTTGCGTGATATTAAAGCTAATTTAGCGGCTAGAGGATGGTTTCCTGCAACGAGCGGCAATCTATCCGTCCGTGTAGGAGGCTTCGAGCCTGAAGCATTCACATTCGCAATTACATCAAGCGGTAGAGATAAATCCGTGCAAACACCTGAGGACTTTCTACTCGTAAATGAGAAAGGTCAACCGACGGAAGCTACAAGCCTGAAGCCATCGGCAGAAACCTTGATTCATAGTGAAATCTACCGTTTAACAGGTGCAGGCGCCATTTTTCATGTACATACGATATTCAATAATTTGATCTCAGAACTGTATTGGGAACGTAAAAGCATACCCGTAGACGGTGTTGAACTTATTAAGGCTTTCAATATTTGGGATGAAGAAGCTCAAATCGAAATTCCTATTTTACCCAATTATGCTGAAATCCCTCGCATCGCCGAGCTGGTGGAAGGTGCGATTGTTCCACGAATTCCTGGTATCGTGCTGCGTAAGCATGGCATTTATGCCTGGGGAGCGAATGCTTTTGAAGCTAAGCGCCATCTCGAAGCTTTCGAGTTCCTTTTCGAATATGTTTACCGTTCGCACTTGCTGAACAAAGGAAACTAATAGCTTTATTTGAATAAAAAGTAGAAAAGTCAGGTCCTTGCCCAAAAGGGAGAAGGTCCTGACTTTTTTTGTCTCATAGAATCACTCAGGATGGGTAAAACTACTTTTACTGGTTAAATCCGTTTGCAAAGGAATACAATACGCCTATGTTCTCAGTCATTAATACAAGTTTATTTCTACTTTTATTCATCTCTTATGTCTATGTTAAAAAAAGCATGAATCTCTTCGAGGTCTTAGTCTATTGGTTTTGGGTCTCATTATTCGGGGAAGATTTTTCTGAAATTGTAGTAAACAATTTACAGCTCATTGTGCCTTATCGCACTTATCAAATATTTTGGGATACCATGTTCTATTATTTATTATTATTTCCTATGTCCATGATTTGGTTTCTGCATTTTTATTTAAAAATGAACCGTAAGTGGCAGCGCTTAATTCTCACAAGTATTTATACCCTTATTTTAGCGAGCATGCCTATTATTATGGAGCTTGCCGGTTATGTATATATTGTGAACTGGAAATTTTGGTGGTCTATTGTTATTTGGTTAACTTTTATCATTTCTACTGTGGGACTCATGTACATCATTCGATGGTTGAAAGGTAGGGACAAACAACCTGTATGATCTTAATTCCACCGATTACTTTTGACGCAAACGAAGGATTTACTACGATCATTATGATCGCTTTGATCCTGTTATATGGCATGCTTCCTAAGCGAATTCCACTTCCCATCACACTGCTCATTATGATTTTCAACTCCTATTTGGGACGAGCCGTCGATAATATCTTGTCTTCCTCATACCCCTATAATGTGTATGATATTATGGATACTTCAAACTATGATTTGTTCGATTTTCTGCTATACACGATTCCTTTTCCGCTAGTTGGCTATTTCTATGTTTATTTTTATGACAAGTATCCCATTCGTGCCCCTTTTCAGTTTATACATATCCTGGTTTGGTCGATTGCCTCTGTTGGCTTTGAAGCTCTTGCAGTTACCTTTTCGGTGTTTCAATATTATGGTTGGGAGCTTATCTACTCCTTTCCTGTCTATCTCTTAACCTTTGGGATGAACACACTCTTATATAGTTTGGCTAAAAAGCATTACAAAAACTGGAAAATCCAATGAGAAAACCTCTATCGAGGCCATTCATAGATGAGCGACCGCGTTTAGAGGTAGGTTTTATCGCCAACAATCAAGCAGTTTTCGGCACCGAAAACTTATACTTTCTTGTGTGGTAAAAAAAACGTCCCATTTTCTCCAGTTGAGAACTGTGAGAAGATGAGGACGTTTTTCTAATTATCTGGATTGCCTGAATCGTTGCGAATATTCCTTTGCTTGGTCCACCGTCGCTACACGATTGCGGCTCCATTCCAGTAAGATCCGGTCAATGTAACGGAAGTGAACTTTACCTGCAAATACGGCTTCTTTTAAAGCGGTTGTAATGAGCTCTTCTTTGTACATATCCTTATCCAACCAACCGCTGATAGTTTCCAGCTCCATAGGTGTTAACGGACGTGCAAATTCTTTTTCGAATGTTGTATAAATATTCTTGGCACTCTCATCAGACGGTATAGATGCGCGGATCGTGCTTGACTCTGCCATCTGCTGTTCGGCCAGCCGTTTGGCTAATTTCTGATATAACGGCGTAAGATTATATCGCTCACTGCGTATTCCCGTAATTTCTGCTGTATCCTCATCAATCGTGATGAACTGCTCATGTATCAATTTCTGAAGGCTGGCAATGACTAGATCTGGTGAAGCTGACATTCGGAATTGAATCTCATCCGTGGTTGGAAAGTCATTCTTTTCCTTTTCCAAAAATGATATCAAATGAATCAGTGTCATGACTTCAATTTCGCTCAATTGAAGGGCACGGTAATTCTTAAGAAGAAGGCTTGGGACTCCAACATTTCCTTCCAGAAAGCCGGCCACAAGGACAGCTTCTATCTGCTGCTGTGTACTAGATTGCATGACTCCTCCGATCCCCTTTCTACCCATGGTCGATAAACCCGTTTACGGGTACAGACGGTATAAGAGACGAGGAAATGGAATCGTTTCGCGTACGTGATCCAAACCGCAAATCCAAGCAACGGTACGTTCTAGTCCAAGCCCGAATCCGGAATGAGGCACGGTGCCATATTTCCGAAGATCAAGGTACCATTGATAAGCTTCTTTCGACAGCTCATGCTCCTGGAAGCGCTGCTCCATTAGCTCAGGATCATCAATCCTTTGACTGCCTCCAATGATCTCACCATACCCCTCAGGCGCAATCATATCGGCACAAAGCACGACTTCAGGACGGCTAGGATCAGGCTTCATATAGAATGCTTTAATTTCTGTCGGCCAATGTGTAATGAACACCGGTGTCTCATATTGAGCAGCAATCGCTGTTTCATGCGGAGCGCCGAAATCTTCGCCCCATTCGAATTCATGACCGTTCTTTTGTAAATAATCTACAGCCTCATCATACGTAATTCGCGGGAAGCTGCCTTGAATTTTCTCCAGCTTCGTTGTGTCTCTTTCTAAGGTTTCTAGCTCTGGTCCACAATTTTTGAGCACGGTTTGAACGATATAAGAAACGAATTGCTCCTGTACTTCCAAGTTCTCGACATGATCAACAAAAGCCATTTCCGGTTCAATCATCCAGAACTCGATAAGATGTCGGCGTGTTTTGGACTTCTCAGCACGGAAGGTAGGACCGAAAGAGTATACACGGCCAAGTGCCATCGCGGCTGCTTCCATATAGAGCTGTCCGCTTTGTGTAAGGAAGGCATCCTCATCAAAGTATTTGGTATGAAATAAATTCGTTGTTCCTTCACATGAGGAAGGAGTTAATATCGGCGGATCGACCAAATGGAAGCCACGCTCATTGAAAAATTGCTGGACCGCTTGAATAATTTGAGCGCGAATCACGAGCACCGCACGCTGACGCGGACTCCGAATCCACAAGTGACGGTTATCCATCAAGAAATCAACGCCATGTTCCTTCGGTGTTATCGGATATTCTTCGGTCACTTGGATGATTTCAATGCCTAGGACATCAAGTTCAAAGCCGCCTTTACTCCTCGTATCCTCTTTCACTTTTCCTGTTATGTAAAGAGAGCTTTCCTGCGTTAGTTTAGAAGCGGCTTCCCACACGTCTTCTCCTACATCACTTTTAACTACGACACCTTGTATATATCCGGATCCGTCTCTTAGTTGTAAAAACTGAATTTTACCACTTGAACGTTTCTTGTTTAGCCAACAGCCAATGGTAACCGACTCGCCGACATGATGTTTAACTTCGCTTATCGTACTTTTCATTCTGCTTCTGAACCTCCTTCATGTTTTCGGAAACATCTAACTGCACACTTCTTTATTGTACACTATTTCTATTTCTATGAGAAAAATCTATCAAGACCATTCCAAATCAGACGGTTTGCGATTGAATGAGTCCAAAGGTATCCCGAGCGATCACCCACTCCTCATTCGTTGGGATCACAAGCACTTCCACTTTGGAGCCTTGCTTCGTAATCCGTCGCTCCAGACCTCTCCCCTTGCGGTTCGCTTCTTCATCGAATTCCACTCCGAGAAATGTCAGGCGTTCGCAGACTGTTTTACGAAGCAGCTCAGAATTTTCTCCGACGCCAGCTGTAAAAACAATTACATCGACGCCATTCATCGCCGCGGCGTAAGCACCTATATATTTGCGCAGCCGATACTCATACATCTCAAAAGCAAGCGCAGCGTTCTTATCGCCCGCCTTCAGTGCCTCCACGATCTCGCGCATATCGCTCGAGATCCCCGAGATCGCCTGCAGCCCGCTGTGCTTGTTCAGCATGGAGCTGATCTCGCCCAGCGTCAAATCCTCCTTGCCCATCGCATAAGGCACGATGGCCGGATCGAGATCGCCGCTGCGCGTGCCCATCATTAGCCCTTCGAGCGGGGTCATCCCCATGCTCGTATCCACGGACTTGCCGCCCATCACGGCAGCACAGGAAGCTCCGTTACCGATGTGACAGGTAACGAGCTTCAGCTGCTCCAGCGGGCGGCCTAGGAAGGCTGCGGCACGCTCGCTCACGTAGTTGTGCGAGGTGCCGTGGAAGCCATAGCGGCGCACCTTGTGCTTCCGGTATAGCGCCATCGGCACCGGGTATAGATAGGCGTGCGCCGGCATCGACTGATGGAAGGCGGTATCGAAGACGACGGCCTGCGGCACGCCGGGCATGTTCGCCTCCACCGCCGAGATGCCGAGCATATGCGCCGGGTTGTGGAGCGGCGCCAAATCGAAGAGCCGCTTGATCTCCTTCTTCACCTCGTCTGTGACGAGGACGGAGCTCTTGAAGGATTCGCCACCGTGAACGACTCGGTGGCCGACGGCGTCGATTTCTGACGTGGACGCCAGCACGCCGTGTTCTGGGTGCACCAGCAGCTCCAGCACCTTGCGAATGGCTGTCGTATGCTCGAGAATTTCCCTAACCTCATGAACTTCGGCTTTCCCCGTCGGTTCATGCGTCAATATCGCCGTTTCCATACCGATTCGCTCTACCTTACCTTTGGCGAGAACTTCTCCGTGCTCCATTTGGAACAGTTGATATTTAAGCGAAGAGCTCCCAGCATTAATTACAAGAATATTCACAAACGGTCACCGTCCTTATCATAACGGAAAAAGCCTTCTCCCGTTTTGACTCCTAGATGCCCCGCTCGTACCATTTGCTTCAATAGGAAGGACGGGCGATACTTCATGTCTCCATAATCGCGGAACATGCCTTCAAGTGCTGCATGTACCGAATCTAATCCGAATCGGTCACACATCTCCAGTGGACCATATTTGAAATCATAGCCGATCCGCATGGCGGAATCGATATCCTCAGCGGAAGCCACACCTTCTGACAACGTATGCAGCGCCTCGTTAATCAATGTGCAAATCAGCCTCGTTGTGATGAAGCCAGGCGACTCCATGACCTTAATACTTTTCTTTAAAATGAGTTCGTCCACGAAACGGCGTGTTTGTTTGAACGTTTCATCTGACGTTTTCATTGCTCGAATAATTTCAACGAGATCAATTTTCGCCACGGGATGCAAAAAATGAAGTCCAATTACACGTTCAGGATTCGTAGTGACCGCCGCAATTTCAGTAACACTAAGCGTAGATGTATTCGTTGCTAAAATAGTCGCTGGTGAACAAATTTGATTCAATTGGAAAAATACATGCTTTTTCGCATTCAAATCTTCCGAAATCGTCTCTATAACCATATCACATAAGGCCATGTCTTGCAGCGAGTCGGCTTTTCTGATTTTGGCTAAAATCAGTTTTTTCTCCGATTCCGTCAATGACCACCGTTCGATTTGCTTATCCAAGCTGACCGTTATCTGTTCCATGGCTCGATCGAGCTTATCTGTTGTTTTTTCAACGAGTAATACGTCCAAACCGCGGGCGGCGAGCATTTCTGCAATCCCCTGTCCCATCGTTCCTCCGCCGATTACACCAATTGTTTTGATTACCATGCCAAGTTTCTCCTTCTCCCACGCTGCATCTTACCAATAATTCAACCATCTAGAAAACCCAATCATATCATACAATTTTTGTTCCCCATTTTCATTAGTATACACAAAACATTCGTTAGATTATCTCAGCTTTGACACAATTCCAAGTCAGAACAATGCGACGCATGTGATGGACAGGCACTCAGAGGAGTAAAAAGCTACACAAAAAAACCGCTGGCCTCAAGGCCAACGGTCAACTTATGCACTCTTCGAAACAGAAGCATCAAACAATTTGCGGAACGTGTCACCAGAAAGAACTTCCTCTTTCATCAAGATCGCAAAGGAATGTTCGAATACACTACGCTGCTGCTCCAACAGCTCTTTCGTGCGAATCATGAGCGCATCAAGGATGCTCGTATTCTCTTTCATAAGTTGATCCTTCGTCACCATATCACGGTCGATGATACCGAGGGAAGTAAGTCCGGAATCCATCATATTACGCACCATGGAAAGTGACTGCTCGAAATCATTACGCGAACCTGTACTGCGTCCGCCATAGAAGATTTCTTCAGCCGCGGCACCACCGAGAGCAATCATGATTTGCTGCTCAATATAATCCTTGGTATACAAATAATGATCTTTCGGCGGATTATGACGCACATATCCGAGCGCTTTCCCCCGCGGACTAACGGTAACCTGAGAAACAGAACCAGGGCGCACAATTTCAGCAACAATCGCGTGACCCAATTCGTGATAAGCAACGCGCTCTTTTTCCTCTTGCGCCGTTTCTTTGTCTGTTCTTTCCCCCATCATCACTTTATCAATTGCGGAAGCTAGATGGTGCTGTTCAATAGCCGGTTTATCTTCTCTCATGGCATAAATAGCGGCTTCATTCAGAACGCCTTCTAGCTGTGCACCGGAGAAACCAAAGGTTTGATCAGCAATCATGTCCAAAGAAACGCCTTGAGCCAGCGGTTTATTTTTAACATGTATATCAAGAATGGACAGACGTCCCTTTTTATCCGGTAAGTCCACTTCAATATGACGGTCAAACCGTCCTGGACGCAATAAAGCACTGTCGAGCATTTCTTTACGGTTCGTTGCTGCAATGATCAAAATACGGGGAGCATCATTCGTATGAATACCATCCATTTCAGTTAATAGCTGGTTCAGCGTTTGATCGTACTCACGATGTTGACCGCCATCCCGTTTTCCGCCGATAACATCAATTTCATCAATAAAAATAATCGCATTGTCTTTGCCTTCTTTAACAGCACGGGTTCTTGCTTCCTTAAAGAGGTCACGTACACGACTTGCACCGACACCAACGTACATTTCAACAAATTCACTACCTGAAGCGGCAATATAAACGGAATTCGTATAATGCGCGGCAGCTTTAGCCATTAACGTTTTCCCTGTTCCGGGAGGGCCCGTAAGCAGAATCCCTTTGAGCGGACGAATACCTAATTTCTTAATTTCTTCATGCTTGATCAGAAAATCAAGAGCTTCCATCAATTCTTTCTTAGCGCGATCTTGTCCGCCAATCTCATCAAACGTCAAGTAAGAGGGCGTGCGATTTTTGCTTTTACGATCACCACCACCTGCAGATATACCAGCACCACTGCGGCCTTTAATCATATAAAACAAGGATACACCCAATACCCCAACAAACAAGATAGGTATCACATTCACACCAAGAAAGGCTAAAAAGATTAGGAGAACCGGTATAAATCCAATCCCAATTTCTTTATAAATTTTACTCATTCGGCCACACTCCTATCTGGGAAGTTCTAGGTAGCATGATGAATTTAGTGGCATCACCATCTGTCAAACGAATATATACATAAGTTTGGTCCATTTCACTCTCTACTTTCATAGTTGGAACACCTTCAGCATATTTCTGCAGTGTTGTTGGAATATCTGCATAATGCTTTGTCTCCATGGCTTGGGCAACCTCAAATAATGCTTTAGACCACCACTGATCCAGCTTCTCGGACGGATTGCTATTCACTTTTATATTCACAGAACGCTTTCCGATAATGGATGCACCATCTTTATGAATACGATCGACTACATTTCGTAAATTGGCGTCTTGGTTTAGACTAACTTCTATGTCAACTTGGTTATTATCCAGTTTCATCGTTGAGCTCGTTACACCGGGAACCTTGCTAATGATATCAGATAAGGGATTTTCCATAGCTAAGCTTGTATAAGCGAACCAACCACCGAATAAAACTCCAGCAGAGATAATAACACTCATGACGACAGGTAAGAGACGCAGCTTCATCAGTCAACGTCCCCCTTTCTATGCATATTTTATTGCTTCAATTGCTATACGAAGAGTATATCACGCGATACATGCATTAGCTCTATGAAATCAGTGGAAACAACAAAACTCAGCCTAATGCAGGCTGAGTCTGTACGTATCCATATAGAGTCCATCTTTGAATTTGTAATAGTCATAGAAATAACGTGTACTGTTGTTTTCTTTCTTTTTATAGAAGACTTCCCAGACATAATCGTTACCAAGCTTACCTGGCAGCACGCGTTCTATTTCTATCTCTGGAGCTTTTTTTAGGACGGATTCCCGTACTTGCGTTTCGGTGAACGCTTCAGCCGTCATCTCCGTATGAATCCCTTTGTCTGAAACCCAAACGATGACGCCTTGACCCAGCTTGTCTTCGCCATAAACGATTTGAACGGGCTCATCACCATAGAAGAAATCCACTTTGGTTGCTTTCGTCATAATGCTTTTCTCATAGGCTATTTCTACCGCTTTGCGCTTATCGTCCCAGTGCTCATTCTGAACATTTAGATAAAAACGGCTCAGCACTACACCAAGTGTCAATATAATAAATACACCGAATGTTATGATCCTTGTTCGCTTCGCATTCATGAACGCCGCTCACCTCCCCAGACGAACTTACAAGGAAATCACTTAGCCAATGAGCTTATCGAAGCATTGTTCAAACTCACGCTTAATTTTTTCTTCATCAAGTGTTAAACATTCACCTTTGCGAACAATCCAATTTCCGTCTACACACACATCTACTACATCTTTTGCACAAGCAGAGTAAACAATATGGGAAACAAAGTCCGTTTTCGGAAGGAAATGTGGTTGATCGATATCCAGTGCGATGAAATCTGCCTTCATCCCAGCCTGTAGTAAACCTACATTATCTAACCATATGGATTCTGCACCCATTTTTGTTCCCAAAAGCAGTGCTTCTGCAGCAGGTACAGCAAGAGGATCGCCGGAAACACCTTTATGAATCAGCGCGGCAAGTCTCATTTCTTCGAACATGTCCAAGTTATTATTGGAAGCTGCTCCGTCTGTTCCAAGCGAAACCTTCACGCCTGCACGAAGAAGCTCAGGAACTCGGGCAACACCGCTAGCAAGCTTCAAATTGCTTCCTGGGTTGTGGGAAATACGTACATCATATTGCTTAAGGATACTGATTTCTTCATCAGTGAGATGAACACCATGCGCGATGAGAGTTGGTCTGCTGAACACACCATGCTTTTCTAGATGTGCGACGGGTCTCAAACCGTATTGTTCCACATTTCCTTGAACTTCACGATGGGTCTCCGACATGTGAGTATGGATGGGCAGGTTCAAATCATGGGCCACTTGAACAATCCGCTCGATATAGTCCGGTGGACATGTATAAGGCGCATGTGGAGACATCATCGTCGTGATTCTTCCATTCGCACCGCCATGCCAGTTCTTAGCAAACTCGGTAGCCTCTTTTAATTTAGCGTCTTGTACTTCTGGTGGACAAAGACCAATAATGCCTCGGGTCAGAACACCGCGCATACCTGACTCTTCAACAGCCTTAGCAACTTCGTTCATATGGTCATACATATCTACGAAAGTCGTCGTACCACCTTTAACCATTTCCAGAATAGTTAAAAGCGTCCCCCACTTCACATCTTGAGAGGTGAATTTGGCTTCCATCGGCCACATTTTCTCTTCTAACCAAATTTGGAGAGCGAGATCGTCTCCGTATCCGCGTAAAAGCGACATCGCTGCATGTCCATGCGTATTCACAAGACCAGGCATATAAAGCTTGTTCGTGCCGTCAATCACTTCGTCATAATTTTCTCGAGGTTCAGGTATTTCCTCACCGATGTATGTAATCAGGCTGCCCTCTACGACCATACAGCCCTTGATAGACGATTTTGCTTCATTATTTGAGATAAAAATACCGTTCATAATTAATGTTTTTTTCATACTAAAAATCCCTCTCTATGCTCATTCTATTAACAAACACTGCTTTATAAACTTTACATCTTCGGGCTTGTAAAATCAAGGAAGCTTCACCATGTTAAGAAATTGTAAAATTTCACGGAATTTTCGTTGCTTTCCATACAATTGTTATGATATTTTTAACTTCGTGAGTTTTTACTGTCATTTGGTCTGTTTATCTTAAATATTCGATCAAAAACTAGTACATATAGCAAAATATAGGAGGATTATATGACAACGTTATTCACGAAAAAGAACGAAGTCGATTTCTTGCAACTTCTCATCCGTGCTGCAGAAAACGCATTGCAAACAGCTCAACTATTTCGCACAGCCATGATGGGGGATAAACCGCCTATTGAATATGTTAAAGCGATTCATGATTTAGAGCATGCAGGCGATTCCATAACTCACGAAATTTTTAAAGGTTTGAACAAAGTCTTTATTACACCGATTGATCGTGAAGATATTATGATTCTAGCCTCCAAAGTGGATGATGTTACGGATGGTATTGAAGCAACCATTGCTCGTTTCGATTATCTAGCTGTATCCCATACAGATTCTTATATGAAAGAGTTTTCGGCTGTCATTGTAGACTCTTGCCAACATATGCTGGATGCGTTCAAGCTTCTGGCGAAGAAAAAATACATGCAAATTCCTGAGCATACGGTTGCTATTAATTCCCTCGAAAATGACGGAGACCGTTTGATGCGCGAAGGGATTCGCCAAATTTTCATCACACGTAAAGACCCGTATGAAGATTTTAAATTAAAAGAAATCTATGAGCGTTTAGAAGAAACAACAGATGCTTGTGAAGATGTAGCCAATATCCTTGATAGTGTTGTACTTCGTTATTCATAAAGCACCTTCGTGTTCTATGTGTACGAAGAAAGTTTTCCCAATGGAAAACTCTTAGGAGGAAATCATGTTAACTTATTTAATCGTTATCGTTGTGCTTGCCTTACTTTTTGATTTCATTAATGGATTTCACGATACAGCTAATGCGATTGCAACATCCATTTCCACACGTGCTTTAAGTCCGCGTGTAGCCATCGCCATGGCCGCCACACTCAACTTTGTCGGAGCTATGGTTTCCTCAAAGGTTGCCAAAACCGTTGGAGGAAGCATTGCGAACCCAGCCAAAATTGAAAACGGCGTTGAAATCGTCATCGCGGCCTTACTAGCGGCCATCATCTGGAACTTATTAACTTGGTATCTGGCGATTCCTTCATCATCTTCTCATACGCTGCTTGGTTCTCTTGCTGGAGCTGTTATCGCTGGCGCTGGGGTCCATGCAGTGAATTGGAGTGGTTTTACTCAAATTATTATCATTTTGGTTTTATCGCCTATTATTGCTTTCGCCCTAGGTTACCTAATCATGATCTTGATCAAGTACATCATTATATGGTCTGGGAATACATCAAGATCAAAGCTTAATCGCGTATTCCGTACCTTGCAAATTTTATCCGCGGGATTACTTTCATACTCCCACGGTGGAAACGATGCACAGAAAGCAATGGGTATTATCGTATTTGGTTTAGTCGCAGCCGGTGTTCAAACCGACCTGGAAGTACCTATTTGGGTGAAAATTGCTGCCGCTTTGGCCATGGGACTTGGAACATCCATCGGTGGATGGCGAATTATTAAAACCGTTTCCGGTAAGATTGTTAAAATCGAGCCGATCAATGGCTTTGCCTCGGATTTAACGTCATCACTCGTTATTCAATTCTCTACGCATTTGGGTAAACCATTATCAACGACGCATGTTATTTCCTCTGCGATTATCGGAACAGGCAGTGTCATGCGCTTCCATGAAGTTCAATGGGGCACTGTTGGACGCATGTTGATTACTTGGGTTATTACGATTCCAATCAGCATCGCTCTCGCATTCTCGATTTACTTCGTTTTGTTCAGACTCATTTTCTAAAAATAAAGGCACGACCCATGCGAATTGGGTCGTGCCTTTTTCTAATCCAAATAATAAGCTAAACTTTGCAACTCGGTTGTAAAATCCGCATGATGCACACGCACTTCCGGAGGAACTTTAATAATGACCGGAGCAAAATTCAATATGGCTTCAATCCCGCAGTCTACGAATTGATTAGCTACATTTTGAGCTTCATTCGCAGGGACCGTAATGATGCCGATGCGGACGCCTAATTCAGATAAAACTTTCTTCATCTCATGCATCGGTTGAACGACTAGATTGTTGATCGATTCTCCTGCTTTGCTTGGCATTGCATCGAACACAGCGACAATTTTCATATCATTCCGTAAATAAGTATTATAATTGCATAAAGCGCGGCCTAGATTACCCGCTCCAACAAGAGCAACTTGAATATGGCGATCTAATTTCAGAATCTGTCTAATCTTCTCAATCAAGTAAGCAATGTCGTAGCCGATTCCCTTTTTGCCGAATTCCCCGAAATAAGCCAAATCCTTGCGAATCTGTGCCGGATTCAGATCAAGCTTTTGACCCAAATCCTGCGAAGATACCGTCGAGATATTTTTCATTGCAAGTTCATTCAGAAAGCGTAAATAAATGGGCAGTCTCCTGACGACTGCTTCCGATATTTTTTGTGTTTTCAACGCTACGCCTCCCCCATCCACTCTTCAATCCTAGGTAACATTTGCTCGGTCGTCATATGCTCAATCTTCGGACCAGGCAATGAATAAAGGAAGTGCTTGCCATAATACGTATCAATGACACGAGTATCATAGATGATTACGATGCCTTTATCGGATGCACGTCTGACCAGTCGGCCAAAGCCCTGCTTAAATCGAATGACAGCCTGAGGCACAGAAAATTTCATAAATGGATTCTCGTTGCGCTTCTTAATATTTTCACACTTGGCCTCAACAAGAGGATGATTAGGCGGTTGAAACGGTAATCGTATAATAGCAAGACAGCTTAACGCATCTCCTGGAATGTCGACACCTTCCCAGAACGAGCTGGTGCCCAGTAGGACGCACATTTTGTTATCTTGGAACATCCGGGTCAGTTTACTCCGATTGCCGCTGTCTACCCCTTGCCCGAGCACCGTAATCCCATGCGGCTTCAAGAGATCCTTCATGCCAGCATAAATTTGCTTCAGCATGCGATTCGAAGTGCACAGAATCAACATACGACCTTTGGTAATTCGCGCAACTTCACTAAGCGACTCAATAAGTGCGTTGATAAAAACAGGATCACCGGCACCTTTGATCGTCGGAAAGTCCCGAGGAATGACGACGAGAGCTTGCTCTCTGTAATTGAATGGAGATGGCAATTGAACGGTTTTCAACTTGCCCGATTCTTCATCCTCAGGGATGACTAACCCTAATTGATCCGCAGAATATTGAAATGATTTATTAACAGACAAAGTCGCGGATGTCAGGATAATACTGTCTTTGGTCTCAAAGAAATGCTGCTGTAGCAGTCCACTTACATCCGTAGGTACCGATACAAGCTGCAGTGATTTGGATTTGGCATACGTGCCCGCTTCCATCCAATACACATAACCCTCATCGGCCATTTTCATAAAAAAGTGCAGGGCATCTCGGTGATTGTACAGTTCCTTTACCGTACCATTCAAGTCAGTGACTAAACCTTGGACCCCGAAAACTTCCTGCATGTCCTTCACTTCATTTAATAATTTATCAAGCGTTCGGAGTAAATCATTCGCATTCAAATAAATATTGTCTTCCATAATCAGAAGCTCTCGCCACTCAGGTGGAAGCGTTTCGGGCTTCATCCGGAGTACATATTGTGAGTTTTCCGATTGCGCAGGATCGCTTCTAGAAGATAACAACTCATAGAGCGCTTCGCTGAGCCGGTCCCAATCCTCTTTGATTTTCACGATTTTTGGGAAAAGCCCGTCAATGGTTTGACTCCAAGCGGCGGTGCGTTCAGGCTGCTCATCCGATTTCTGCAATCGAAACCGCAGCATCGGCAATTGGCCACTGCGATTATCTTTATATAGCCATAGTAGCGAATGATAAAATGCGGAAGAATGCAGCTCAATGCCAAGATGCTTACTGGCCACTTCTTCAAAGTGATGTGCCTCATCGATGACAAGGTGCTTGTAAGAAGGTAGAAGGCGGTTCTCAGCCTTCATATCCGTGAAGAGGAGGGAATGGTTCGTGATGATCACATCGGCCGTATTGGCATCATTCCGAGCGCGGTGATAGAAGCATTTTTTGTACCAAGGACACATGCGATTCAAACAAGAATCTGTGTCACTTGCAACCGAATACCAGAACTGCGCACCCTTGTTTCCAAAATGCAGCTCTTCTTCATCTCCATGCTCCGTCTCACTAAGCCATACAACCATTTGCGCTGCCGTAATCGGATCTTCCTTGCCATTCTCGTAATCACGTGTAGTTAGCTTTGTTTCGAATTTGCGCAAGCATAAGTAATGACTTCTGCCTTTAAGCACAGCAGCTTTGAATGGGATAGGGAAAATCTCCTTCAAGAGTGGAATGTCCCTCTCTCGGAGCTGTTCTTGCAAGTTAATCGTGTGTGTAGAGACGATCACTTTCTTCTCATACTTGATGCCATAATAAATGGATGGTATCAAATACCCAAGCGACTTCCCTGTTCCTGTCCCCGCTTCAATCATCAAATGCTGATCAGCCCTTAGCGACTTCTCAACTTCCCGAATCATTTGCTCTTGGGATTCACGATCTTCGAAGATCTCGAATTTTTCTCTTAAAGCTGTTTTCAAACCTTGATGGAACTCGGTAAAAGATGCACCTAAATCATCCGCATCAGAGTCTTTACGCGTATCATCCTCTTCGCCCCAATCGGTGACATTAAGTGTAAATTGCCGGAAATACCGATTCGTATCCATATCAACACTGGTAATAGACTCTTTGTATAAGCATATTTCGTCAAGGAACCAACCCAAATCGCTGTTACCATTTTCAAAAATATGCTGCAAGCGTTGAACAGTAAGAAGCGGCAACCCCAGCAAACGCTCCAAACAAATAATCCAAATGGCCGCCGTGACTTCCGCATCACTATCCGCTTGGTGTGGCCTTTCATGATCAATACCAAACAAACTGGCTACCATGCTGAGCTGAAGACTCGAAATAGATGGAAATAGGATGCGCAGCAAATCCATTGTATCCAGCACACGTCCTGTGAAGTGCGGGTATCCTGTTTTCGTTAATCCTTTTTGCAAAAAGGATAAATCAAAAGCCGCGTGATGCGCCACAAGTACACAATCAAACAATAGCGGAAACATATCCGCCATGACTTGGTCAAGCGGGGGAGCATCCGCAACCATATCTTCCGTAATCCCTGTAAGGGTTGTAATCGAAGAAGGTATACTTATCACTGGTTTAACCAGAGAAGTATACCTGTGAGTAATTTGAAATTGATCTATAATGACGAGTCCAACCTGAATAATTTCATCCGCAGGCTGACTTCCTGTCGTTTCAAAATCCAAAACTGCAAATTTCATGACGTGTATCTTCAATCCTTTCGTCCTGCACTTCTCCTAGCATACCAAATCTTATTAGGAAAAGGGAATACCCAGTTAGCCGCTTCCGTTTTAGGATTCGTCCAAATTGATCAGCGGCTCCATGCAAGAAGGATCGGTGTGATACGCTTTTTGAAAATATTCGAAGGCTTTTTCCATATTCTGATTTTGCACTTGTATACAGCCCATAGCGTTGTAAGAAATAGCCTTCATCTTGGTATTGTCGGTCAAGGGCAGAAGGAACTTGAAGTGTTGATATGCTTCTCCAAATTCCCCTTTGCGCAGATGCCCCATCGCTAAATAAACCCTAGCTAGCAAGAAATCCGGCTGCCTCTTTATCAGCACTTCGAATTCTTTGATCGCTTGATCGTACATATAAAGTTTGTAATATCCCTGGCCCCTCATGAATTCATCTGTCTGCTTCCCAGACACGTCTAGATCCATCAGCTCATCATGAAGGGTTTGGGTACTCATCGGTACGGCCCCATAAAACTTTCCCAACTTCTCCTCAAAAAGCAGCCACGCCTCGATGAACTCATCGCTCATCGTTTTCAACACTTGCAGTTGTTCGTCGAGCTCCGCCTTTTTTTCCACACCACTATTCGGATATTCTTTTTGGATTTCTTCCAAAACCTCGTTCATTGTGGAAAATAAATGCTTAAACATTTGGCATCCCACCTTTGCTTCGAAAGCTTATCCTCATTCTTTGTAAACAGAGCCGATTTCATGCATGGAAGTGTTCCTCTTAAAGGATCGTGGAATGCTCTTCTTGTTTGAGAAGCTGCGCCACTTTATTATTTTCACCCATTATGGCAACCGTAGGTTGATGCTTCTTGGCCTCTTCATCAGTCATCATCGCATAAGAAATAATAATTACCGTGTCACCGGTTTGAACCAACCTAGCAGCTGCCCCATTTAAACAAATCACACCTGTGCCGCGCGGCCCCGGAATAATATAAGTTTCAAGACGTGCGCCATTGTTGTTATTCACAATTTGCACTTTCTCATTCGGCAGCATACCAACCAAATCGATCAAATCTTCATCAATCGTAATACTTCCGATATAATTCAAATTCGCTTCCGTAACAGTTGCCCGGTGGATTTTCGCTTTCATCATCGTTCGAAACATGAGGTCACTTCCTTACTTGTAAAATTAAATTATCGATCAAACGCGTTTTGCCGAATTTCACGGCCAAAGCAATAATAATAGAATCGGTATGATGGCTATTTTCAAAAGGTTCTAATGTCGGATAAGCTAATACCTCTACATAGTCAATGACGGCTAATGGTGTAGTCGCGATATGTTGGCTGACCAAGCTTTCAAGCTCTTGCGGTGTAATTGTTTCATGTGATTCCACATATGCCTTTGCTTTCTGTAAAGATTGAGACAAAACTAAAGCTTGCTTACGCTCTTCCTCAGACAGATATACGTTACGCGAGCTCATGGCCAGCCCGTCTGATTCACGCAATATTGGACAAGGAACAATCTCAATGTCGAGATTGAGATCCTGGACCATTTGTTCAATCACAGCAACCTGCTGGGCATCCTTCAGACCAAAAAAAGCTTGATCAGGCTGAACAATATGAAACAGCTTGCTAACGACAGTAGCAACCCCATCAAAGTGTCCAGGGCGCGATGCTCCGCAAAGTCTAGAGGTAAGACCTGTCACACTAACCGTAGTGCGCGTCGGTGACGGATACATTTCGCTCACAGATGGCATAAACACTAGATCAGCGCCCGCGGCTTCGGCTAATTGCAAGTCCCGCTCCGTATTGCGCGGGTATCGCTCGAAATCTTCACCTGGACCGAACTGGAGCGGATTAACAAAAATACTTAACACAACAAGTCCACTTTGAGCTCGTGCTTTCCGTAGCAAACTAGCATGACCTTCGTGTAAATAACCCATTGTGGGCACAAACCCAACAGATTGATCATTCTTGCGTCGGTAGTCCCTTATGCGAGAACGCAAATCAGCAATTGAATGAATCACTTCCATGGTCTGGATCGCTTCCATACCTCTCACTTCTCCTTATCGCCATATAGGTATTCAACAACGTCGTTGTCCATATGAAACGTATGCTCTGGCGCAGGAAATGCCCGCGCTTTGACTTCTTTCACATATTCACCTATACCTGCTCGAATAGTTTCCCCTATATTCGCGTATGCTTTTACAAACTTTCTGGCAGCACTGTCAGAACCATACTGGAGAAGATCATGATAAACAAGAACCTGGCCATCGCAATGAACGCCAGAACCAATGCCAATCGTCGGGATCGACAGCTGCTTCGTTATCCATTCGGCCAACTCGTCAGTCACCAGCTCTAAGACCACCGCGAAAGCCCCCGCTTCCTCCAGCGCTTTGGCATCTCTGAGCAGTTTCTCTGCTTGTTCGGAGCTGCGTCCTTGCACACGGAATCCACCAAGTTGATGTACGGATTGCGGAGTTAAACCCAGATGTCCGACGACTGGCACACCTGCTTCCGTGATCGCTTTAACAGTTGCCGCAATCTCAGCTCCGCCTTCCAGCTTAACCGCTTTTGCTCCGCCCTCTTGCATTAATCGGGCAACACCTCGAAATGTCGAGTCCAAGCTTCCATGGTACGTCAAGAAAGGCATATCCGCTACAATGAACGTATTTGAAGCTCCGCGCACCGCGGCTCGCGTCTGGTAAACCATATCATCCAGAGTGACCGGCAGGGTTGAATCGTAGCCTAGTACGACATTCCCCAGTGAATCTCCTACAAGGATAACATCAATGCCAGCCTCTTCCGCCAAGCGGGCTGAGGGATAATCATAAGCAGTTACCATTGTAATGGGAACGCCATCTTGCTTCATTTTTCTCATCTTTGCTGTCGTAAGCGGCTTACGTTGTTCCATCGGTATCCCAGCTTCCTCATATAAAATAAAAAACCTTTTAGCTAAGAGCTAAAAGGATCGCATGCAGAAAGAATCCAATGATCCCTCTGTCTCGGTCCCATAAGGCTCAGAGCAGAATCCAACATCTTGTTTCAAGTTCTATTCCTTTGTAAACAAACTATAACCGTCAAGCTGCAAGTGCAGTTCCTATAAGGATACCGCCTTATCATGCTATTATACCAAATGTTGCTTCCATTTGATACCTTTACTTCAGTTCAATATCTCCGGAATAGATCTTTATTTTCTCACCAGTTTGCGTAATTACCGTTAAAGCCCCTGAATCATCCAATGAGTCAGCGATACCTTCAATAATTCCTGTTGGTGAATGCGTGCGGATTGGACGCTTCAAAGTTACACTAAGGGCCTCCCAAAGCAAACGAATTGGGGCGAAGCCATTTTCCATATAAAGCGCATATAGTTCTTCAAATTCTAAAAGAAAAGCTTGTACCAAACTTTCTCTTGAGATGTCAGCGCCCGATTCAATCGCAAGTGAAGTCGCAATATTCCTCAGTTCCTCGGGATAATCTTCCGTCTTCAAATTCACACTGATGCCAATCCCTGCTATCACATACTTGAGCCGCTCATCTTCCCCACTGCTTTCCAGCAAGATTCCGCTTACCTTCTTGCCTTTAATCAGAAGATCATTCGGCCACTTGATGCCAATGTCTACCTGGCAAACCTTCTGGATCGAGCGGCACAGTGCTACCGCACTAAGCAGCGTTAATTGGGGCATGAAAAAAACAGGGATGCGCGGCGTTAACACCAGACTCATCCAAATCCCTTTACCAGCCGGAGAATGCCACGTACGCCCCATTCTGCCTCTTCCTGCTGTCTGTGCCTCTGCTAGCACAATCGTGCCTTCTTGCGCACCTGAAGCAACGAGAGCGTGTGCAATTGTCTGTGTAGATTCGACTTCCCCGTAAACATGGATTTTCTGACCAAGTACCTTGGTTTTCAATCCGCTCAACAGTTCGTTCACTTGCCATGAATTAGGCTTACTCAGCAATCGATACCCTTTGCGAGGCGCAGCTTCAAATTCATAGCCTGCCGCCCGAAGCTCTTCGATATGCTTCCAGATCGCGGTGCGGCTAACGTTAAGTCGTCGGCTGATTTCCTCGCCGGAAACGTAAGTATCCTGAGACTCTTGGAATAGTTCTAATATTCGTTTGTTCATACGATTTCCACTCACGATCTATCGGTAATTTATTTCTGGCTAGCAAAACTCCAAAATTGAATTATATCGTTCAAAAGTATTGTTGAAAGTAACAACAATTCATGCGCGTCAAAGCTATTCAGTTTGGAGACAACATCCAGTCGTGCTCTACATGGTGGTGTGCAACATTGGTATCCACCACAGGCCAAACTGCCCTCACTAGAGCTGTATGACTCTAAAATCAAATTTTGGAGTTGAATACCAGTTACGAGGAGGCCATAATGAATGAATCAACGATTTCCATTATGTAACATCATAGGCTCATAAGCAGGATTTAGGTACAAATTGTTGCATTTTTACAACATCATTCAATCTCGTATATGGATTCATTCATCCTCACGATTCACCATTGTGAAGACGAATTCCTCTTTGAAAAAAACCGCGCTGCGCTGCTACTTCGCAGCACGCGCGGCTTGTAAAAGTGATGCTCGCTCATTCGGGATTTCACCGAGCGCAGTTCGTTCAAGCAGCTGCTGCAGCAGTATGCCCATCCATGGGCCAGGCTGCCGGCCAAGCTCCTCCGCCAAATCCGTGCCGGATATGGCAAGTTCCTTCAGGCTGAAGCAGGGAACCTCCTTCAGCCAAGTATCCCCGCGCCGCAGCAGCTCCGGCGCGGCAGAGCGTAGGAAGCGCGCGAGCTCGCCGCGCTGCTCAGGGCACTGCGGCAGCACGCGCAGCAGCCGCAGCAGAGCGCGGGCAGCGGCTTCGCCGCTGTGCACCGCGCCAAGCTTCCAGACCCGCTCCAGCGGAGCCGGGTCCTGCACTAGCGCGAAAGCGGCGTCCTGCGCAGCGCCGCTCGTAAGCTGCGCGGCCACAGCCTCGCGTAGGGCCAGCACCGCCACGACCGCTTCGCCATCGGCGCGGGAGAAAGTCAGCTCCTGGAGCGCCGTGCGGACTGTGTCCGCCGGCATCTCCAGGAGCATCAGCAGCATGGCCCAACGGTCATGCTGCCCTTCCAGCGCACTGACAGCATCCAGCGCGTCATCCCAGGCGAGCCAGCGCTCAAAAGGCAGCGGCAGCTGCTTTTTGAGGTGCGCCGTGAGGCGGCTCGCCAGCAGCAACCGCACAGCCCGTGCGGGGGCTGGGCCTTCGATCATGCGCTGCAGCTCACTGCGCACGCGCTCCATAGCGATGTGGCGAAGAAGCGGAGCTTGCGCCAGCAGCGCTTGCCACGTACTCGACTCGACGTCCAGTCCGTAGGTCGAGGCAAAACGAACACAGCGAAGCATGCGCAGCGCATCTTCGCCGAAACGCTCCTCCGCGGCGCCTACGCAGCGGAGCACCCCCGCCATAAGATCCTTCTGCCCGGCAAATGGATCAAGAACGACACCCGCCGCATCCATCGCCATCGCGTTCATCGTAAAATCGCGCCGCTTCAAATCCTCCGTCAAATCCGAAATATACTCGACGGATGTCGGGCGGCGGAAGCCTTCATACTCCGTTTCCTTCCGGAACGTTGTCACCTCATACGTCCCCTGTGACAGGATAACGGTAACGGTGCCGTGCTGCAGCCCCGTCGGCGCTGTCCGCGGGAAGCAGGACATCACCTGCTCAGGCAAAGCAGACGTCGCAATGTCGATGTCTTTGATCGGTCGGCCAAGCACAGCATCACGAACGCAACCACCTACAAGATACGCCTCATAACCTGCTTGGGCAAGCTTAGTGAGAACGATAGAAGCTCCAGGATCTATTACTTTTACTTTAACATCATCCGACATGTTACTCCTAACCTGCTAACATCCTCTTATTGACAGGACGAAGCTGTAATGCGATGGGATTCTGGAAGCTCTCTTCCCAGCACGCGATAATAAATTTCCTCATATTGAACCGTAGTTATATCATTACAGAAGGTATTCCGAGCACGAGTCAAGCAATTCTGCGATACTCGCTCATACAACACTTGATTACTAAGCAAGTTTACGACATGTTCAGCCATTTTATCAGTATCTCCAACATCTGCTAAATAGCCAGTTTCACCATGCGTAATGAGTTCGGGAATCCCGCCGGCATTGGAGCCGATTGTTGGTACTCCGCATGCCATTGCTTCTAGCGCGACTAGACCGAAGCTCTCTTTTTCCGAAGGAAGCAGCATCACGTCGGCAAGGGAAATCACCTGCGCTACATCATCCTGTTTACCACAGAATGTAACTTTATCTGTAAGTCCAAGTTCTTTAACTTTTGCAATCATTTTGGATAAATCGGGACCTTCTCCCACGAACAAGAGACGTGATGGAATCTCCTTGCTGACTTTTGCAAAAATATCAATAACATCCTGCACACGTTTGACAGGTCTGAAATTAGAAATATGAATGAGAATCTTTTCTTCCGGCCGGGCAAACTCGCCTCTAAGCTTCGTAATATCACGCGGGTAATACACCCGTTTGTCGACGAAATTATAAGTTAGATCGATGTCGCGGTCGATGTCCAATAATTCCCTTGTTTCTTTAATCAAGTCTTTGGAAACCGCTGTAACCGCATCGCTTTCATTAATGGCATAACGAATCAAGTCAGAAATCGATTGATCCTGTCCCAGAACAGTAATATCGGTTCCGTGGAGTGTCGTAACAACCTTGAGATTGCTTCCAACCATCTGCTTCGCCAGTAGAGCACACACAGCATGAGGAATAGCATAATGAACATGTAGTAAATCTAGCTCCTCCATCTTGGCGACCTGCGCCAATTTACTGGCGAGAGACAGGTCATAAGGTGGATACCGAAAGACATAATATTGACTGACTTCCACTTCATGATAAAAAATATTTTTATGAAATTTGCCCAAACGAAAAGGCATGCTGTGTGTAATAAAATGAACCTCGTGTCCTTTTTCGGCAAGCAGCTTGCCAAGTTCCGTAGCAACAACACCTGAACCACCTAAAGTTGGATAACAGGTAATTCCAATCTTGAGTTTATCTTTCATCATGCACCTCTTTTCCGATCAAACGAATCGATCTACCACCAAAGGCAGCTTTGAAATGAAACCTTCCGCATAAGTTAACAAACGCTTTTGACCTAACACGCGATCACGAGCTTCAACTCGTTCGATATAGCCTTGATTTAAGGGCGTGGCTACCGTACCTTGACCTGTTATAAATTGTGAGCGATAAGCGCTCAGTGCGGCAATTTTTTCATCGTAATAATCGGTTACATCCACCATGAGATCAGCTTCGTAAACGTCATTTATAAAATAAAAGTACATCTGCTCCACGTTCACAGGCTCAGAATCAGGCAAATACTTGCGTAACTTGGCGTTAAAAACAGCTTCCTGAACCAACCCCGAACAGGCTATATGGTCTGGATGTCGGTCCTGCCAGTAGGGAGCAAACACGATTCTAGGCTTAAATTTACGAATTTCTTGTGTAATCCGCTCAATATTGGCCTGTGTGGCAAATAATCCTCGATCCGGTAGTCCCAGATTCGTCCGAACCTTAACGCCAAGAATACTCGCAGCTAGTTCCGCTTCTTCAATCCTTGTTTCAACTGTGCCATTAGAGGACATTTCGGCATAGGTTAAATCACAAAGCCCTACCTTAAGCCCAAGCTTGGTATGTTTGGCAATCGTAGCCCCCATTCCAATCTCAGCATCATCTGCATGTGCGCCAAATATAAGAATATCGAGAGAATCGCTCATCTTATTCAATACCTGGCTTATATTTATGTACTAACTCTCTCCATCCAAAATCCCCGCGATCAAGCGCTCTGACGAGCAGTTCTGCTGTTGCTACATTCGTAGCGCAAGGAATTCCCTGAACATCACACAGACGAAGAAGAGCAATAATGTCCGGTTCATGTGGTTGAGCCATTAATGGATCTCGAAGGAAAATAATAAAATCCATTTCATTTTGTGCTACCAAAGCGCCAATCTGCTGGTCTCCCCCAAGCGGACCTGACATAAATCGATGTACGTCTAATTTTGTGCCATCCATAATCCGCTGTGCAGTCGTACCTGTTCCATATAACTTATGACCTTCGAATACATGTTCATACGCGGTAACGAAGTTCACCATTTCATCTTTCTTACGATCATGGGCAATTAACGCAATCTTTAACATCTTGTCTTCCACTCCCCTAGGGCTCTTTAATCTATAAAATGCTCGAATCCATAAATCATTCCGCTATATGTCATCACTTTACGTACAGCAATCGCAACGCCCGGCATATAGGCTGCACGATCATAGGAGTCATGTCTAATTTTGAGCGCTTGGCCCTGCTCTGCCATAATCACTTCCTGCTGAGCAAAGACACCAGGCAATCGAACGCTATGTATTCTAAATCCATTGTAATACCCGCCGCGCGAACCTTCAATTGTTTCTTCTTCATTTGGATTACCTTGACGCAGCTCTCCTCTAACTTCGGAGATCAGTTCCGCGGTTTTCACTGCTGTTCCTGAAGGCGCGTCCAGCTTTTGATCGCCGTGATACTCAATGATTTCGAGATTTGGGAAGTATTTAGACGCCTGAGCCGCAAATCTCATCATAAGTATAGCCCCTATTGAGAAATTCGGAGCTATGATTCCGCCAATGCCATTTTCTTGACACTGCTTGTCCAATTCAGCAATAGCTTGGGGTGTAAATCCTGTTGTTCCCATTACTGGGCGAATTCCTAGGCGAATAGCTAAGTTTGTATGTGAAACCGCTGTTTGCGGTCCTGTAAAATCAACTAAAACGTCTGGTCTGGATTCAGTGAGAGCCTGCTCCAAATCATTGCTCATTTGAACCCCACATTCTTCAAATCCTACCATCCTTCCCAAATCAATTGGGCCAGAGGAGCGGCTAACCCCAGCCACCAATTCCATATCGGACTCTGTGAGCACGGTCTTCACGACCTCTCGCCCCATTCTTCCACTTGCACCAATAACGGCTACTCGAATTTTACGATCCATGTTGAGAATATCTCCTTTTTGTATGTTTCAGGTCTATGATTTCATCTTTTGTTGATAGAGCGCCGCATACTGTTTCGCAATTTCATGATGAGGCTCAAGACGAACTGCTTCCATAACAGTTTGGTAAGCTCTCCCATAATCCTTTCGAAAAGCAAAGGCTTCTCCTAGAATAAGATACGCTTCAATAGCCAGAGGATCAAGAGTAATCGCTTCTTTTAGTAAGAAAATCGCGCGTTCCGCATGCTCAGACTGGGCACTTAGCTGTTTTTGTGCTTTTTCAACTAATTCTCTTGCATGCAGCACTTGCAAATGATAACGATAAGCTTCATTATCTTTAACCAGCTCTACTGCCCTATAAGCATGCTCAATGGCTTTATACAATTTGTTACTTCTTGCAAAAGTAATCGATAGCTTGTAGTGATAGGCAGCATTGTTTGGTTCTTCAGCTATCGCTTTTTCAAACCATTCAATGGCTTTTTCAAAATCATGACCAAGTATGGATTCGTACGCTTTCTGTATTTGAGTTTCTCCATTCATCTGCCCATCCTCCTCCACCCGAAATCGAGTCTCCCGTTATTGGGGATGGTATAGTTTATGAAGCTTATGTAGTTTCGGTGTTAATTTTGGTCCATCGACCCGCGTCCCGTGTGTTGAATTTATGCATGATTTTATCGTGCGCTTCCGTCAAATCAATGCCCAAAGAGTTCGCGAAACAGATCGTTATGAAGAGAATATCACCGAGTTCGAGCTCAATAGAATTGTCTTCTTCCGTGCTTTTTTTTGGCTTTTCACCGTAGGTATGGTTCACTTCTCGGGCTAATTCGCCAACTTCTTCTGACATTCTGGCCAGCATAGCTAAAGGACTGAAATATCCTTCCTTAAACTGGGAAATATAAGTGTCAACCTCTTGTTGTATATCTTTAAGAGTACGTTCAGACATATTCACCCTTCTTTCCATCATCTTCACCGAGCTATCATTACTATGTTAAACTATAGAAGAAAAGTTGACAAATTTTTTTGGCAAAACCATCAAGTATTTGGAGGAACAGGAATGAGATTTAAAGAACGATTTGCTGATCGATTTACGAATGTTGTTGCAATTATGATCGGCACGGCTATTTATGCGTTTGGTTTGCACTATTTTGTTATTTCTAATGAGTTAATGGAGGGCGGAGTTACAGGTGTTTCCTTGCTGCTCAAATATGTATTAAACGTCCCACCTTCCATATCTACCTTGTTGATTAATATTCCTTTGTTTTATATCGGTTGGAAAAATTTCGGCAAAGGAAGGATGCTATACACCATTTTCGGCGTCGTCTCTTTGTCTTTCTTTTTATGGATCATGGAGCTTCTTATTAAAAAGCAATGGCTGATCCCTTTTCACACCACTCAGGATTACTTTCTAGCGACTCTATATGCGGGTATCACACTCGGGGCTGGACTCGGACTTGTCTTCCGTTTCGGAGGTACTACAGGCGGCTCTGATATCTTGGCTCATATCGGTAATAAGAAGAGAGGCTGGAGTGTCGGCCAAGTCATCCTTATTATTGACGTCATCGTCATTGGCTCCTCGTTAATCTATTTACCTAAAGAGAAAGTTCTATATTCACTTGTGGCCGTCTTCGTAAGCTCTCGACTTATCGATTATATTTCCGAGGGTGCTTACGCCGCCAAAGTCTTTACCATTATTAGCGATCAAGCAAGTCAGTTAGCACAAGCCATTACGACAGAACTAGACAGAGGAGTGACTTTATTCCCAGCTAGAGGAGCCTACTCCGGCAATAATAAGGAAGTTGTGTATTGCGTTGTCTACCGTCACGAAACGAGGAGGCTTCGCGAGCTCATTCATGCCATGGATCCGAGGGCATTCATCATTATTGGTGAAGTACATGATGTTATTGGGGAAGGATTCAAAAAACAGTAACGCAAAAAGTGGGTTAAGCAGCTTTCTAAGCATGCTCAACCCACTTTATGTTTCACCTATTTTCGCCTTCTTTTGTTTGCTTAACATGGACAATATTTCGTCCTGATTGATACATTCTCCATCCTACGAAGGATAGCACACTGACAATAATGAGACCAATACCTAACGACCAGATGATTGGCTGTCTAGGGTCCGTAAGTGGCACGAAAGCGATCGCATCCTTGTTCTTCAGAAATAAATCATCCAATACTTGATTTAAATGATCAAGCGCTGATTCCAATTGTCGGATCGACATAGGCTGACTATTCAAATTCGTTCGGATGAAAGTGAGCAGCGAATCAAGTTTCTCAACGGAAGAGGCATCTCGGCTAATCAGCAAGGAAGGATGAATAATGGCAACATGCTGGGACAGCTTGCCGAAATTCGCCAACGCCTCCTTCTGTTTATTCGCTTTTACAGCCTCATGTAGGATATTGGTATCATTTTGCAGTACTTTATGATATTGCAGCCACATAGGCTGGTTCTTATGTGTTAGCGCATCCGTGGCGAGACGGATTTTGGCGACAGCGATCTGCCCTTCTTCTGGTGAATAAGTTACGGCATTATAGACCCTTTTCGCTTGTGTAATCGTCTCCGTTAAAGCATTTAACCCCTCTACAGATGTTATCCCCTCGAAATGAATCTTAGGAATCTGATCAGACATTTGCATCAGTTTATTTCTCGCTTCTGTGACTTGACCATCCATGGTTTGTTTATACATCTCATCAGCAATTTGGTTCAAAAACGCTATCCGCTCTACTTGCACAGGATCTATTGGCGCGGCTTGTCCGATTGTGCTCGTGCTAACTCCGCAAGCTGAGCTAATACTTATAACAACTGCCAGCAGAAGTGTGGTTGTTAACCATTTCATACTGGAATAATTAAACATGGGACATCCCCTCCTTCACCATCATCATATGGAGGTTTGTCCCAATTTAGACCAGCTGCTATGCGGTTATGTACTTCTATTCTTGCGGATAAGCAGACAAACGATTGCTATCAGAATGCCTGTCGCACTTAACCCAACTGTGAACCATTCTATCGTATTTAGATTGTCTTCAAGTTCTCGAGGCAATCGTGGAAAAATCCCTCTTTCATAATCCATGAAATCATTCCAAAATGTCCAGATGGCGACAATAATAACAGCCGTTAGCCTGTACTTATACCAACGAACAAATAGCAGCGCTTCCACAGCCATTGCCAAATGCGAGCCTGTCAGCATCCAACCATCCCAGCCGACGGGAACTCCCTGCCAGGCCCCTGTCCAAATCATGGCAACCGCCCAGATTCCATATTTAAATGAAGTAATCAGTGCAAACGCTTCAACAAACCCGCGAAAAGCACGATAGAGCTTACTAGGTTGCTGATCCAAAGAACGGTCTATCAGCAGGAAGCCGATTGATAGTGTGAAAAACAAGCTGGCTGTTGGGCTGTCTGGAACGAAAAGTACGTACCAAAGCGGGTAATTAGCAATCGTATCGACCATTTGTGCCCAGTACCACTCATAGCCATAAATGGTTCCTAAAAGGTTTGAAATGAAAAACGCCCACAACATCTTTTTACTGAGCAGAAAATCCTTGCTCCAAAAATAGGAAACGGACAACCCTTGCTGCAAGTAAGCTCCTCCTCTTGTGTGAACTTATCTAAAAAAACCTGACCGCTCTCGCGATCAGGTTTCCTTGTTTATTGAGCTTTTTGTTTGGATAACCATTCAGCAAGTTTATTAATATCAGCATCACTTAAGCCTTTATCAATGTTAGCTTGATATTGCTTACCCATATTGCCTTTACCGTTTTTGATAATGCCAAGAATCTCATCTTGGGGATGCTTATCACCAACACCAAGTAAGGCAGGTACACCAGAAGCAGGCATCCCTTTAAGTCCAGCACCGTGACAAGATAAGCAAGTTGCTTTCTTGTAAATCTCTGCACCAGGATCATCCGCAGCAACGATAGCTGCAGATTTCTTCGTATCCTTCGCAGCGCCGCCACCACCACCAGCTGCACCTTTTTTCGCGTGCATCTCTTCCTCACGCTTAATGTGCTCTGGAACGATGTTTTTCTCTTTCAATTCTACTTGGTAATGTGACCAAGATGTATACGTCAAATACGTACAAGCGATAAGAGATAAAATCATCAAGCTTGAAGCAATCGGTCTTCTGTAGAAACGACGCTCTTTACCTGTATCCAAGAAAGGAGCAAGCATCAAGCCGCCGAACAGTAAACCAGGTACAACAACCGCACCAAGTACAACATAGTCTCCTGATGTATATGGGTATTTCAATAATTGATACATGAATAAGAAATACCAATCCGGCATTGGAATGAACGCGGTGTTCTTAGGATCCGCAGGATATCCTAGCGGAGCTGGATCCGACATGACCAGTACTAGCATACCGACCAATACGACTACACCAACCATCCATTCCTTCAACAAGAAGTTTGGTATGAATGCTTCTGATTTCCCCGGATATGCAGAATAATCTTTAGGAATCAGTCGTTGCTCTTGTGTTTTCTTTATTACGCGGGAATCTCCCACATAAACGATTTTTTCGTCAGACTTATGACCATGCGCCACGCATTGACCCTCCTTTCAATTATAGCGGTCCGGAAATACCTTGTTTGCGAATCATGAAGAAATGTCCAGCAAGCAAAGCTAGCAGAACGCCCGGCAGGAAGAATACGTGGATGGCGAAGAAACGAGTCAATGTTTGTGCGCCAACAATGCTTCCACCTTGCAGCAATGTTTCAATATAAGGTCCCGCGAACGGCACCGCTGCTGCGATCTTCATACCTACTTGTGTTGCGAAATATGCTTTGTTATCCCATGGAAGCAGGTATCCGGTAAAACCAAGACCTAACATAACGAAGAAAATCAACATGCCTACAACCCAGTTCATTTCACGGGGTGCTTTATAAGAGCCTGTGAAGAACACGCGCAGGGTATGTAAAAACATCATGACAATTACTAAGCTGGCTCCCCAATGGTGCATACCTCTGACAATAACACCGAAAGCCACTTTATGTTGTAAATAGTCTACGCTGGCATACGCGTTGATAATATCAGGTGTGTAGTACATAGTTAAGAACATACCTGACAAAATTTGAATGACTGTAATGAAAAACGTCAATCCGCCGAAGCAATATACGAAAGCGGAAAAATGATGAGCAGGGTTTACGTGCTCTGGAACCTCGTGGTCTGCTACATCCCTCCACATTGGCGTAATATCAAGACGTTCGTCAATCCAGTTGTATACGTTTTTAAACATCTGATGCTGACGCCTCCTTATACTCTTGTGTTAGCATGTAGTTGTCCCACATAAACGAAACCATTCTCTACTTTGGTCGTGTACTCATCCAAAGGCTTTGGTGCAACAGCAAGGTTCTTACCATCTTGCGTATAGTGAGCACCGTGACAAGGACAGAAATACTGATCTTTGTAAGCAGGATTATCGTTCCAGTTGACTGTACAACCAAGATGCTTACAAGTTGGATTCAATGCAAAGAGTTTGCCGCTTTTGTCTTTGGAAATCCATGCAACCAGTTCTGCATCGCTTTCATACCAGCCGTCAACCTGATGGACTTGGAACGTAAACGCTTGTGGAACATTTGTAATTTTACTTTCTTCGACAACTTTAACCCAATCCGCAGCACTTTTCTTTTGAAGGACAGGATCAATAGCAAACCGTATCATCGGTATAATAATACCGGCTCCCATGAATCCACCAGCGCCACCAAGGGTGTAAGAAAGAAATTGTCGACGAGACATTTCGCGTTTGGTCCCGGGCTTCTTCCCATGCTGTTCTTCTTTGTGATTGTTATGATCACTCATTCTCAGGTCTACCCTCCTACATTGGCCGAAATCCGAACCCTCTCGGACATCAGTTACCTCTATCACGTGTCGTTCGACATTACACTACATAACTAGGACATTACTAATAATAGCCTACGTCTACTAGGTCGTCAAGAATCCATAACTCCTTTTCATCGGTTGAAAACTCGGCCATCGGACAAATTTTAACGAAATTGTCACAACTTTTTGGAAGCGATAGAAATTAATTTCTCCCCTTATCCTGCACAACTTTTTTTCCATTAATACGCTTATCCGCTTAAAGTTAATCGTTCGGCTGCCATAGTGCTTGTACTTGTTTGGAAATACTTGATTTAATTAGTTCCGATTGGCTCGTCCACTGCTCCATATCGACAACAATCAGCAAATCCGTTTGCTCATCTTTCCAAAGAGCTGCTTCTGTATGTATGGTAAGACCTATAACATAACGGAACCCCATTCTTTTTAAATGAAGTGAAATGGTGTTCAACTGTTCTCTCATATCCGTACCCGTTATGTAGTGCAGCGCTGGATAGGTTACAACTCTTCCCTTGTAAGGAATTTCAATTGTTTCCAGAGCATCTCGAAGCTGTTCTAGCGCGAGTGTCACTTGTGCTGGATCTTCAAACCCAGTCAACCCAGTCAATGGAAGTAAACAGGTGTCCAAATACGGTTTCAATTCTGGCCAATCTTGCGCTGATATTTCATTAAACTTCAATGAATTGTCCTCCCCTATTGTTTGCCAAATGTCCACTCACTATGTAATAGCATAAAGCTCATCTTGTACTTTAATCCGTCCTTTTCTGACTGTCAATCTGCTCGCCAGATTGTTGACCACGCAAAGCGCCGAGCGCTTCCTCTAGATCTTGCTGCTTTACAACTAGATAGGGGCTCTCCCATTCGCCTTTTAATTGGATGTAGTTTACGGTTGCCGGTTTCAAGTCACGATAGGATTTCGTCAATGTACGAAGCTGATCGGCTGGAATATCCGTTTTAATGGTCCCTCCAATGATATCAAGCACACTTCCCCAAGCGGTCAAACCATTCAATGTGGTTAACTTATCTAGTAACTGATTAAGTACAAGCTGTTCTCGTTGATTCCGCTCCATATCCGAGGATTCTGCTGTTCCTAAATTGGATTTCCGGTAACGAATAAAATCTAACACTTGTTTGCCATTCAACCGCTGTTTTCCTTTGTTCAGATGAATATCCGTTCCGTCACTTTCATCCTGATAACGCATATCCATATCAACATCGACGGTCATTCCCCCTAATTGATCGATAAGCTTCCGAAAGCCATCAAAATTAATAACGGCCATATAATCAATTGGCACTTGATAAACATCACTGAACAGTCTTTTAGTTTCTTGAAGGGCCGTATCTTTATTTTTATTGTAATAATAAGCATAGAAATAATTGGCTTTATGAGATCCGTCTAATCCGGACTTATCCGCTTCAATCTCTAAATCCCTTGGAATGGATACCACCGTACCTTGATGCGTTTGCGGATCAACACGGAACAGCATCATGACATCAGTATTCAGTGATCCCTCATTGCCTTCTCGTTCATCTATTGCCGTTAGAAGGAAAGTTAGCGGCTTCTCAATGGGATTGCTTGCTTGCGTAGCAGGAACAAAGCTTTCAGCAGATAAATTTGATGCTGTGGTGGCTTCAGGCGCAGCAATATGATCCAACGTTTGATTCAATTTGTTATATAGAAAAGCTGCATATACAGACGCAGCTCCTACAATTAGCCCTGTGATCAAAAGAACGGGTAACATTACTTTGCGAATACGAGAATTTTTTATCATTTTTTTCATTCTTTTCTCCTTTTAGGTTTTGATATTATGTTCTTTTAAAGAGACGCGCGGGTCGTCAAATTAGTTCTTTTTTCACGCGATATCCAGCAAAAAAGACACGTGAATAAGATTCACGCGCCTTTTTTTGTGTGTTTATAGCCGCCACCAAATAAGTAATCAACCCAATGATTGTAACGTTTTAAGCTCAGATGTAAGAGCTAAGAACGTAGTTTGATCTCCCTTGGCTAAAGCGCGGTCAATCTCCTTATAGAGATTTTCTTCTTTATATTTGCGTATGGCATTATCCCAAACCATTTCCGCGAAAAGTGCCAGCAGCGCATCGTTAGATACATTCATTTTTCCCATGAGACCTACCTCCAAATGTTGTCCGCGGTTTGTCAGGAGCTTCTTTTTCGCAAAAACATGTAAGTCTGTTTCTTGGTGTATGCCAATCCCTTGTGTTTGCCCCTACTGCATCATATTCACTCGTTACATTAGCGCTTCCTTCAATCGCCCGATTCAATAGGAATGTGTCTTTACCTATCTACTTAACTTCTTCTCTGAAACGTATACTTTCCTTATCCAGAAAGAGGACGACCTTATCTTCTTCAGCTACAAAGGTTCCTTGAATCACTTTCGTTCCGAGCTTGGTGACTTGGATCACAGCACCATTCTCCTGATCTTCCCCGATCCTAATTAGGCCCAAATGCATCATCATTTGTAGAATACGTTGTTCCACGATCGATTCAGAACTATCATAATAGAAAGGTTTAACAAGCTTACAAAGCACCTCTCCAAGTGATGCCGTGGTTACCCATTGTCCACCTAAGCGGTCAATCCAGGCCACAACGCTTTGCACATTCGGAATTGGATTTTTATAAAGCCGCAGCCAGAACTTGTACACTTCAGCTGGGTTTTCTTTCTTGCCTTCTACCAACCTTGCTTTTCCCTCTTCTGTTAATCGAAGTATTTGTGAATGTTCACTAATCAGCTGCCTGTAAAAGCAATAATCATAGATGAAAGAAAACCGGTTCGGATACTCTTTAAACATGCGGCCATAGCCGAATCGCCATGTCCCCTTTGTTACCATTTCTTCTTGAACTGATAAACGATTGAGAATCTGTTGAAGCTGCCTTTTGTACATAGAACCTTCCGCTGTGAGTGGTATTTCCTGTTCTTGAGAGATGAACGTCAAGAAATGAAAAATGTCTTCGACGATAAGTAACTGCTCATCACGGTAAACATTGGGTTCATTTGTTGTCTTCAGGCTTTGTTTGAATTGACTAGTTAGAACATCACTAAATCTACGTTTCAGATCTTGCGGGACATGAAATAAAAACTTCGTTTGCTGTGAATAACCGTTGAACAACCATCCCAGCTTCTTGAATTTAATGATCATATCCCGGGGATTCCATTCCTCCGAATCCTCCTTCTGAAATCGTGATTGCCCAACTCTAGCGATAAGTTCTTCAATACTGAATGCATTGCGAGGATCGAAAAGCAGCGAATTCAAGAACCGAATATCCTCTAAAGCCAAGCCTTGAATATGCTTCTCGAAAATCTCTCTGCGCAGCGCCGTGCTCAAAATCGATTGAATCAATTCATTCTTCGAATGACCATTACACTCACACTCGTAGGTATGAGCAATTCGGCCTAATTCATGGATATCGGCGTAACTGAGCATATCCGCTAGGTTCATTTCCATCCTACATCCCCCAATTAACGAAGCTTTCAGCTCCGAGGTTTCTAGTAACCATTATGGGATTTTTCACCAAAAATATTCCAATCCAAATAAAAAAACATGACTCTTTCAAAAAAGTCATGTTTTACTTAATAGCTATTATTCAGTTATAGATTGTAAGTGAGTTAAACAGTTGTATAATTGAAGCTCCCAGCCTTCTTCTTGACGCAGTAGAATTGTAAGCGAAGTATTCTGTAGATAATCTTCACTATCCATGCGAAGAACCCTAAGAATCTGCACGATAAATCCACCATGAGAAATTAATAATATTTTCCCATTCGGATAAGCCTGAATTAATTCTGCTTCTAGCTCTGTCCATCGATTCCATAAATCAGCATCCGACTCTTGACCTAAATCCTGAAGCTTCCAATCGGGCCCCCAGCGCTCTTCTCTTTCTGCAACGGTAGTTCCTTCTACCTGCCCATATTTACGCTCCCTAAGCCTCTTGTCAGTGCTTATAAAAGGTATCCCCGATAGATCCGAAACAATTTGTGCAGTTTCTCTAGCTCTCTTCAGATCACTGCTTATAATGCCATCCCAAGTTTCTTTTGCTAATCTTAGTCCAAGTAATCGCGCTTGTTCTCTTCCTTCTTCAGTTAAATCCGTATCTAGCTGCCCCTGAAGCTTACCAAGACGATTCCATTCTGTGCTCCCATGACGTATGAATCCGATTGTTGTCATTGCTTGTCCCTCCAATATCTCTATAAAATAAAAAATGCTCCTACAGGAGCATTATGCTTTTGTTCGTGACAACCAATTCATAATAATGATTGTTGCAATTAGACCTAGTATCGAAACGACCAGTAAGTAATGCGGATAGGAGTGAATAGGTCCTACGTGGAAGCGTAAAGGTTCCATAAAACTAGGATTCAGACTCGCCACAGCGTCTCCCATTTTATGACCATTCATCGATTCAGTACCGCTGGACTTCAAGGCTTGCGGCGCTTGCAGATCAAACAAGGAATTATCTGCAGTTGCTATTGAAGATTGAGGCGTACCATCGTACACGATGGCAAATAAGAAGCTAAATACGAATAAAGCTAAACAAAAAGCAATAACAGCGGTAAGATTACGTCTAAGTGTGTAAGAGATGGCATACATACGTTCAGAAACTGGAATTCGCCATGACTCATTTTCGTAAATCCGATTCATAACCTTGCCCGAAACCATTGGCTCATAATCAGGCAGCTCACTCTCGATCGCTGCAGTACGAATCAGTATCGTACTTTCTTCCCATATTTGAAATTCTTCCGCACATTCGGCACAAGTTGTTATATGCTCATCTACTGCGGAACGACGCAGGTCATCATTCGGCAAATCCCAATATACCCCAAATAATTCCTGGATCTCACTACACTTCATGCTCTTTCATCCCTTCGATTCTTCGAATATCGGTTCACTGAAATAAGGATCCAGTTGTAATTTAACGGATGCCCTTGCTCTAAACAAGAGTGACTTCACCGAGCTTACCGTTTGGCCTAAAATGTTCGCGATTTCTTGATAATCCATCTGATCGTACTCTCTAAGTATCAAAGCCGATCGTTGTTTCTCTGGTAAACTATTAATAGCTTCGCGAACCATAGACACTTTCTCATTACGCAGCATAGCTTGCTCTGGCATAGCATCAAAGGATGCATGTGGCGTCAGTCCACTTTGTTCCAGCGAGATTTGAACACTTTTATTTTTGCGCAGCTCACTCAGAACTGTGTTACGGGCAATGGTGTACAACCAGGTTGAAAAGGATGCCTCGATTTCACGGAAAGAATGCAAACTGCGATACGCTTTATAAAAAGTTTCGTTACACAGATCTTCAGCAATGGCTTCCATCTGCGTATTCTTTAACATATGAAATATAAATGCAAGGATTTTACGCTCGTAACGACGCATAAGTTCATTGTAAATCTGAACATTTCCATCCTTGATTTCTCTGATCAATTGGGAATCGGTCATTACGTGGCGGCCCTCCTAACGATTCCGGGTACCACTCCAACTGCTCATACATGTTGTACTGCGGCAGGAGTGAAAAGTTGCGGTTATTTGTAAAAGAATTATGAATTTATGTACGAATAAAATACGAGCCTATAAAACCTTCTTGATTCATTACGAAATTCCTGCTAGATTCGACAAAATGTTCAATAAAGTTCAATTTGCAGCGTGTCTGATGCACACAACAGGACTGTCCTTCCCATTATATAATAAAATCAGAAAAATATGGTACTTAAGCACAAAAAAAAACCGCCGAATCGGCGGTTGCACTTATGGTGCGATTATCGGATAGGAGTGGAGAGAAACCATACTGTACTTTTATTATATGTATACGGTTTCATTCTGTCAATACTTATTTTGAAAACGTTTACCAACTCATTTTTTTTAAGATTGAATAGGTTGTATTTGATGCCGCTTGGCTTGTTTAATTAAATTATTTATGGAATGTGGTCGAATGAATGGACTGCCTGCATTGATCCGTGGGATTTGCATAGAATCCGTTTCCTTCGTAGTTATACCTTGCTTAGTTGTAAAGGCGAACTTAACTCCGGCTTCCTGGAGATACGTAATCGTTTGATTATCATAGCTTCCAAAAGGATACGCATAGGAATCGACGGACTTTGAGCCATTCACTTCAATTAGTTTAGAAAGGCCTGTACGGGTATCGTTCAGAATTCTTTGTTTGAATTCATCGTCTGTTTCTGTTATACCGTTTTGTGTTATTTTGTTCGTCAACAGTGGCTTGCCATTGTTCATCGCATGCAGCGCATCCGAATGACATTGAAAATCAATACCGGCAAACTCTTTTCTCATTTTCTTAATCTCTTCTCTAGACAAGGATGGTAAAGGTGTTTCTCCTGGGTTGTCCAAATCTTTGGTAATGACGAAATTCACAGCAGGTATTCGCATTTTTTTGAGTATCGGAAAAGCATTGGTGTAGAAGCTTTTGTAGCCATCATCAAACGTTACTAGTACCGCATTGTCGGGAATTGCCGTCCCCTCTGACTTAAAGCTTTTAAACTCATCCATGCTAATGAAATGATAGCCTTTCCGCTGCATAGCTTCTAACTGCTTTTCGAACAGTTTTGTCGATATTGTCACTGAGCCCTGTATTTGATCATCGATATGGTGATATACCAATACAACAACTTCATTTGAATAAACAACATCATTGGCTCGTACTAAGGATGGTAAAAAATTCATGAAAGCGATTAACAAAATAAGCATACTTTTCCCTATCCATTGGATCTTCATCACGTTCGCCCCACAATAAAATATGTAATATATATATGAACAGATGTCATTATATCACGAAGCTTTTTCTTTGAATATCTGTTAACAAAAATAAAATAAGCTGATCCCTTCCCTCTTTGTGAATGGTTCAAAAAGGAAAGAAAACAGCTTATTTATCAACCAACTCTGAGTGTTATACATGCACTGCGTATGGCCCACTGAGCAGCCCAGATGCCCTATCAGCGTCTTCTTGATTTCGAAATGAAAGACGCAGTACACCGGGAACATCTTCACGGCTTTCAATAATTTGAATGTTGCTTAAATTGATTCTAGCGTTGCCAAGTAAGGTTGTAATTTGGCCTATGATACCAGGATGATCGGGAATATCCACATAAATATCGAATAAGGATGTAATCATTCCTTTTCTGCGTTCAGGCAATTGACTGCGGAACTCACCTGCAACACGGAACTGTTCAGCGATCCCTTCTCCGTCACTTTGTTCCAGCAACTTAATAAAACGCGACATTTCTAGATTCCAATCCGTGAGCAGTTTAAGCAGCACGTCTTTATTGTTAACAAGAATATCGCGCCAAATCATCGGTTCACTTGAAGCAATACGTGTGATATCCCTGAAGCCGCCAGCGGCCAGATTTTGATACAAAGGATTCGTTTCGTTATAACCTCTTACTTGATTAACCAATGCAACCGCAATAATATGCGGCAAATGGCTGATTGCTCCTACGATATCATCGTGTTCACGGGCACCTACTTGGACAATTTGAGCCTTCGTCTTCCTAAGCAGCTCTGTCAGACGATCAACCTCAGCTTGAGGTGTACCCTCTGCTGGTGTCAGGACATAGAACGCATTTTCGAAAAGATGCGAGGAAGCCGCTTCCACCCCATGACGTTCAGAGCCTGCCATTGGATGACCGCCGATAAAATAGACGTTTTCCTTGACAAAGGAGGCTGCACTCTCCGTGATTGAAGCTTTGGTACTGCCGACATCGGTAATGATACAACCATCTTTTAGTGGGAGCTGCACGAGCTGCTGAACATATTCCTCTAACATACCAACTGGCACGCATAGAAAAATGAAGTCCGCGCCTTTTACCGCTTCCGCCATACTCGTTGTTGCCGTATCAACAACATTCCGCTTTAGAAGCTTTTCAACTGATTTCGGATTCGGCGAGTGACCGACGACCGTAAACCCTGGTTTTCCTTTATAGCATAGGGCGAGTGATCCACCGATCAGCCCTACACCGAATATCGCAATTTTCGTCAATGAAATCAACCTTTATGATTTAAATTAGGCCTGAACTGCAACCTCAGCAAGCACTTGCGTTAAAGCCGCAATGAATTTCTCATTCTGCTCGCGCGAACCGATTGTAACGCGAAGCGACGTTGGGAAGCCCAACATATGACCTCCACGGATGATAATACCTCGACGCAGCAAACCATTAAATACATCTGCTGCTGGACGGCCAACATTCACCATGATGAAGTTACCATGTGCCGGGAATGCCTGCAGACCCATCTTGCCAAACTCTTCAGTTAAGTATTGTAAGCCAGCCGTGTTCGCTTCTCGGCAGCTTTGGATAAAATCTTGATCCTTAATTGCAGCAAGCGCAGCGGCTTGAGCAAATCTGGTTGTGTTAAAAGGTTCACGCACTTGGTTAATTGATCGAATAACATCTGGATGTCCGATCCCGTAACCAATTCGCAGAGAAGCCAACCCATAAATTTTTGAGAAAGTACGCAACGCTATGACATTGCGGTATTGACCAATTAGTTCTATGCTATCCGGGAATTCCCCCGTCGTGTTGTACTCGCAGTAAGCTTCATCAAGAACGACGATAACATGATCTGGAACTTTGGCCAAAAACGCCTTAATCTCCCCATCTGTATTCATCGTTCCTGTCGGATTGTTCGGGTTACAAATCCACACGATTTTCGTACGTTCCGTAATGGCCGCAAGCATACCATCCAGATCGTGTGTTCCTTCTTTCAATGGAACTTCAATGGACACAGCGCCTTCGATTTCACAGTTATGCTTGTATTGTGGGAACGTGTGTGAAGCCATAACGGATTCATCACCTTGAACAAGGAAAGCCCGCGCCAGCATCAGAATAACTTCATCAGAGCCTGCGCCAAAAATAAGCTGATTCGTTGCCACGCCAAGGGATTCAGCAACTGCTTCAGTCAATTGCACAGCTCCCCCATCCGGATACAAGCTGATGTTGGATAATTCCGCTTCAATTGCAGCTTTTACTTTTGGTGAGGAGCCGAAAGGGTTTTCGTTAGATGCCAGCTTAATTACTTCTGTCAAACCTAGCTCGCGTTTCACTTCTTCAATAGGTTTACCTGGTTGATAGACAGGCAAATGCACAATCGTTTGTTTCGGTTTCATGATAGTCAAGTCACCTCGTCAATTAGTTGTCCGAACGTTTTAATTGTCCCACAAAGTTACGAATTTGCAAGAGTCCTTCCGGGTGTGCGCTATCTGCCTCAAGATGAGGCAGTACGTTCTCAATCGTTCGTACGATGGCACTTCCTACAACGACTCCATCACAAAGCTTCTCAAAGCGCTTAACTTGCTCGCGATTCGAAATACCGAAGCCAACGACAATCGGAACACTAGCAGCTTCCCGTACCGTTGCAAGGAAGTCCTCAATGCCTCCGAAGAATTCAGCGCGCTCACCTGTTACACCTAACGAGGATACACAATAGACGAATCCGCGTGCTCCAGCTGCAATTCGCTTAACGCGTTCATTGGAGGTTGGCGCAACCAACGGGATAAGATGAATCCCATTAGCTTCGGCAATCGCTCTTGTCTCACTGTCTTCTTCGAGCGGAAGATCAGGAATAATAATGCCGCTGATTTCATTCTCCTGCATAGCTTTGAATATGCGCTCCAGTCCAATTTGTAACACCGGATTATAATACGTAAAAAGAATGAAAGGAAGCTTAGAGCCTCTGCTTCTCGCCTGACGAGCAACATCCATCACATCAAAGATAGAAATTTTACGCTGTAAAGCACGTTCAGAGGAACGTTGAATAACAGGACCGTCAGCTAAAGGATCGGAATAAGGAACACCTAGCTCTATCAAATCGGCACCTGCGCGTTCCATTTCCAGAATAAGCTCAAGGGATGCTTCAAGGGAAGGATCTCCAATGGTCAAGAAAGGAATCATCGCTGTTTCCCCGCGCTCTTTGAGCTCAGCAAATCGGCTATCAATACGGTTCATCGCTTATTCCCTCCCCATGCCGAGATAGCTCATAATGGATTCAACATCTTTATCGCCACGTCCAGAAAGATTGACGATAATAATTTCATCCTTGGACATGGTTGGGGCTATTTTAACCGTTTGTGCAATAGCATGTGCACTCTCTAAAGCTGGAATGATTCCTTCTGTACGGCTAAGCAGCTGAAGTGCGTCTAGTGCTTCCTGATCCGTGATCGGATAATACGCTGCACGCTCAATATCTTTGAGGTAGGAATGTTCCGGTCCAATGCC